>CAKZJX010000092.1 GCA_937120535.1 uncultured Anaerolineae bacterium | reverse complement strand
TCACCGCTGACTTGTTTTTTTCAGCAGCGCGAAAGAATCAGGCTTACTGAGCACGAGTGCACCGCTGAGGGAAACCGAGAAATGCTTCCAACGGCTTCCAATTCCCGATTGTCAGATCCTCATATTTAACATAACGGAAGGAAGCAAGTCGACCTTCTTCGCGAGCCTCTATGTCAGCCTAGAACCTGCCATGCGTGAAATTGTTGACCGCGTCGGTAAGGTAGGCCACCTGAACCGGATTCATAGTCGGATATATGGGCAGGCTCAGCACCTCCCGCGCAAGCCTGTCAGCAATGGGCAAGTCGTCCCAGGAGCGGTAGGCATAGCATCTCTGTCGGTGCGGCGGTATCGGGTAGTGGATCATGGTGTCGATACCACGCTCCCGCAGAAAACCCTGCAACGCCTCCCGCTCCGGCGAGCGTATAACATAAAGATGCCAGACCGGATCGGCCCACTCAGGAACATGGGGGAGCCCAACACCGCAGCCGGCTAATGCTTGCTGAAAAGTGCGCGCGATGTCGGCGCGGCGTTGATTCCATGCTTCCAGCATGCGGAGCTTGGCACGCAACAGCGCCGCTTGGAGTTCATCGAGGCGCGAGTTATAGCCAATCAATTCATGCTGATATTTGATCTCAGAACCGTAATTACGCAATCGCCGCACCTTGTCGGCAATGGCCCGGTCGCTGGTCAGGATGGCTCCACCATCGCCAAGCGCACCGAGATTCTTCCCCGGGTAGAAGCTAGTGCCCGCTGCGTGACCCAGAGAACCGACACGCCTGCCCTTGTAGCGCGCACCCTGTGCCTGGGCGGCATCCTCGATCACGACCAGGCCATGTCGGCCAGCGATTTCGTTGATCGGATCCATGTCAGCAGGCTGGCCATACAAGTGAACAGGTATGATGGCCCGCGTACGGGGAGTGATCGCAGCAGTGATGCGTAGCGGATCGATGTTGTGCGTCTCGCTGTCTGGCTCTACTGGGACGGGTGTCGCTCCACACTGGGACACTGCCAGCCAGGTTGCGATGAAGGTGTTGGACGGCACGATCACCTCGTCGCCCGGGCCGATGCCGTAGGCCCTAAGCAGTAGGTGCAGAGCCTCCAGGCCGTTGCCGACGCCGACGCAATAATCAACCCCGCAATAGTCCGCGAACTCGGTCTCCAGAGCTTCAAGCTCAGGACCCATGACGAACCATCCGGAATCCAGCACCCTCTGGAAAGCTGCTTCCAGTTCTGATCTCAACTCATGATTGGCAGCCTTAAGGTCCAGAAAGGGCACCCTCATGAATTCTCTCCTCTTGCAGCCTTCAGGAAATTGTCATAGTTCCTGAAGTAATCGTTTTCATCGTAATAATCCGACGCCAGCACCATGCAGACCGCACCAGAAGAAAAATTATCCAGGTCACGCCACATCATCGGTGGAATGTAGAGGCCGAAGTAGGAACGGTTCAGGTGAAACAGCTTCTTTTCCTTACCGTCATCCAGCGTCACATCGAAACTGCCCGACATGGCGATCATCAGCTGATGTAGCGACCTGTGCCCGTGCGCTGCCCGTGTGGCACCGCCGGGAACATCGTAGAGGTAATAGACGCGCTTGATCTCGAACGGCACGTGCCGGCCGGCCTCGATGAAAGTCAAATTTCCTCGTTGATCTTGGATTTTTGGCAATTCAATGATGCGGCAGTCATCAAGCGGCATGTTGAGCCTCTCTCAAATCAATTTCGAAAAACTCGTGCACGGTACCCCCTCCCCCAAACTCGGACTTGAAGCGATACAGACCTTCGTTCAAAACAAGGCCGTTGCTTTCGGTACTGATACCGAAATCGAACCAGCGCTGGCCGTCGCTCACCGCCTGCTCGATACAGTGTTCGAACACTGCATCGAGCGCCGATAGCTCGTAGCCCACAGCGCTGGAAGCAATGTACTGCGCATGTGCGACCACGGGTGTCGTGAATAGCAGCACACCGGCGATGACGTCATCGGCAGCCAGCCCCACCACACAGCGGATATTGTTCGGGAAGCGCTCGGCCAGCAGAGTTGCCTCGGCCAGGGTGTGTACCGGCACAGCCCGGTGCTTCTGCTTCAGGTTGTCGGTTAACACCTGCCAGAACGCAGGCAGATATTCCCATCCCTCGCGAATCTCGACGCCCGCGCGCAGGGCTTTCTTCAGGCTGCGCCTGCGCCGCTCGCTGACCTGCCGGCGGCGCGGGAGATCGATGGTGGAGCTCAAGTCGCAGCGGATGCGTCGCGCCCCCAGCCTGAACAGCGCGTATATATCATCCTGCGCCGGCGTCGCGTGATAGAACCACGGCACGGCCTTATACACTAGGCGCTCGTATCCCTGTTCCGCATAGTGGCGGCAGATCATGGCGAGCGCTGCGACCTGTTGCTCGCCCCTCAGCCCCCCCTTGTGCAGGAGGCCGCCATAGGTAATGCCGGGATGGCTCACCACACAGCGCTCGTCTCCGGGCTGCACGGCGGCGGGGAAAACGCCCACCCACCTACCGGCCTCCTCAAGGATCATGGATCGGTCCTGGAACCGGTCGCCGTGGTACGATAGGAAATGGCGCGAATGCAGGAAGGTTGCCTGGTGCGAGGCGGCGCAGAACGCGTCCCAGGCGTGGGCGTCCGCCGGATCGTAGGGGTGCAGCTGCAGGCTCATTCTTCCTCCAGGACCGCCACGGCGAAGCCCTCGCGCCCGAAGTCGTTGCCGTTGTAGAACACGTACAGCCGGTCGCCGACTTGGACCGGCGCGGCATACATGATGGCCTCAGAGTCGAAGCCCCCTGGCGTGACGTCGAGATTGAGCCGGTCGTCCATGCGCTGCCAGACAAGGCCGTCCTGCGATTCCGCATAGCCGAGGCGGTAGGCCCGCAGCGACCTGCGCCGCACCGAATAGAACATCCGGTAACCGCCGCCTGGTTTTGGGATGACATAGGGGCGGCCAAAACCATGTTCATCGGGTTCTGTAATCGGAATCTGCACAGTGCCTTCCGACGGCCAGTGCACGCCGTCTTCTGATTCAGCATAGCGGATATCATAAACTGGCATCGACTTGCCGTCTACATCGATCCAATTGCTGCCTGCCACATACCACAGGCGGTAGCGCCCATGTTCCTTCAAACAGCAAGGGCCACCTCGGAAGTACAGCTCGCTGTCGCTCCGCTCGAGGACAGGCGTACGGCTAATGCGGGCGAAGGTCTGGCCACCGTCACGGGACTGCGCAAGTCCGGTTAGCAGGCGATAGCGTATCTTCTTCCCCAATTCGAAGCCGACGTAGTACATGTTCCAGTTGCCATCGTCCGCGTCGACTACTGAACACAGCAAAACGCCGTTCTCATCGAATGTGCCTGGCTCACCGATGTCGAGCAGCGGAGCCTCGGAGATGGCAACTATCTGGGTAGGGTCGCTAGACAGCACATCGACATAGCCGGGCCGTCCGATACCCTCGTCATCACAGCAGGTTACGAATACCCTGATGACCGACTGATCGAGTTGTAGCGGAGTGGGAATCATGGCATGGGATCGCGCCCACGGCAGACTGCCGTCGGGGCTATACACGATGCCGAGCTTCTTCCATCGCATGGCGTTCACTCTCTGATCTTGAAAAAGCGCAGGGCAGATACCCGCGAGGCCTCTGCCGCCGGCGCGCTGAACAAGGCTCCCTCCTCGGTCGAACGACTGATCGTGACGCCGGGGCCTATCCAGTTGTCTCGGCCGAGATTGACGTTGTTGGCCAGCGTGCTGTTCACGCCCAGGAAGCTGTTCTCCCCGATGTCACAGAAACCCGAGATCACCACATGGGAGGAAATGAAGCAGTTGTCGCGTACAACCGAGTGATGGCCGATGTGGTTACCGCTCCACAGCACCACGTTGCTGCCTATCCTGACAAAGGGTTGCACTGTGTTGTCCTCGAAAATGAAGCAGTGTTCTCCCAACTCGACATTGCGCCAGACGAAAGCCCTGGGGCTGACGTAAGACGCCAGGCGGTAGCCCTTTCTCCTGGCGGCATCGGCCAAGCGCGCACGCAGCCGGTTGAGCTGGGTGTAGGCGATGGCAACGAACACGTCGTGGGTATCCTGCGGATATGCCTGTTCCAGGCTCTCGAACGGCACGACGGGCAGGCCGTGCAACCGGTCGCGCTTAAGATAGGCGGATTCGACCGAGAACGCCACCACCTCGTATGACGTGTCGGCGTTGAAGTACTCCAGTGCGATTTCGGCGAAGGCCGAATCGCCGACGATGATCAGTTTCTTCGTTTTCATGACTGTCATGGCTTCCTGATCAGGATATCTTCCCGGCGATTAGCCATGGGCAACCCCTCCCCCTGCGGCACCACCCAGGCATGGAAGCCCTGCGCCCGGGCCCGGGCGAGGATGGCCAGCACCACCGAGTCGTCCATCAGGCCGGGTTCGAGCTGATTGAACCGCACTTCGGGCAGCTCGTCGCGCCCGCTATACTCGCGATGGCACCGGATCCCTGCTGCACTGGAAAAAAAGCGCTTGCGCATCGTGGTGTTGGGAACATCGCCGAATAGGATCTCACCACCGTCCGCAAGCAGTGACAAGGTGCGGTCAAGAAAATCCCACAGGTTGCCCTCGGCGAACACGTACTGGATGACGCTGTAGGCGATGATCGTATCTACCTTGCCGCTCAGCTGTGCGAACAAGGTGTCCACTTCGTCAGGATAACGCCCCGGCCACTTGCGAATACATTCCTCTTCGGGCAACTGCGCCAGCATCTCGAGGCTATCGACAAAATGCAGCTCATGTCCCCGCTCCTTGCAGACGTCTGCAAGCATCATGGGCAGACGGCTGCAACCCGGCCCGATCTCGAGAATGGTCTTGCCCGCGCCATCAAGTGACCGGAGTTTTGCCAGAACGTCGGCGAAGATAAGTTCCTCCTTCCCTTCCCGGTACTCGTTGGGGAAACCCACCTTCTCGTGGCGGCTCAGTTGCTCCGATTGCGCCAGTTCCCTGAACTTATCAAAGGTCAGTTCCTGGAAAGGTATCTTGTCGCTCATTGTTTTATCACCCTTCTTAGTGCTTGAGTATCCACTTTGAGGCCATAGTGTGCGGGATGCACGTTATCTTGGGTATCAGGCTCGCACAGCATATAGGTACATTTCTGTCCGAAAATGGATGCAATGTTGGAAAAATAATAATAAATGTTGTACGGCGACCATGCCGCAAGAATTACGACGCGGCAGCCCTGCGGGGCAAAGATGATATTGCCAAGGGCCGCGCCGGCTTGGGCAACGATGACTTCAGTCGAGCTAAATAACTTGACCTGCTCAGCAAAAGATAGCTTCTCGGGCTCTACCACTTGGAAACCGAGCTCGCTAAGCAGGGCTTCTACTGCCACCGCGTTGCGAATAGGCCGGACCTGCGAGTTGCGGCGTAGATAGAGTCGCCGCCCAGGGGCCGGCTCGCAGCTACATATCCGCTGGAGCAGCTTCGCCCTCAGCGCGTGCAGGGCGCGCGGAATGAACATGGCCCAGCCGGGATCCATACCCTCGCGTTCAGGAGCAAACCCCCGTCGGAAATCGAACGGCGCGTAAGCGACCGGGGTGATAAAAATCAGTTTGTTTACCTGGCATAACTGCCCTCGTTCCAGCTGCACAATCGCCCTGTTGTGGATGTTCAGGTAATTCAGCGACTCAAGAATGTTCGGGTGCAGGCCAGAATCGATAATCAAGGGATAAGCTTTCAGTCTGTCGACTTCATCAATCAGGGCGAGTTTGGGTGCGGTCTCTGTAAGCCAATGCACGTAGTTGGCTGATGCGCTACCAATCAGGGATATGGCTTTGTCTACCTCTATGACCGCATCTTTCGACTTGGCGTAACGTGTAACCAGCTTGCGCTTGACATCAATGCCTAGCAAGCCGTGCATTTCTTCTGCCGTAAAATCGCGCTCCCAACAGTACAAGTCATGATGCAGGCAGTGCGATTGAACGAAAACAAAATCACATTTTCCCATGACCTGCGCATCAGAGATTTCGACGGCTTGAACTGACGGGGTAGCCAAGGACCGGGAATCCGTATGCAGGCGTTTACGAAACTGTTCGGGATACGCCTCGGGCATTGTAAGCGCGATCGACTCGGCCATTACAAGCTCGTAAGTCTGCAGATTCTCGTCTTTGCAGTATTTCTCAAGCGTGACCATCGAGAAAAAAGGTGTGCAAAAACGCAATTTCCACTGCAAATTCCTTGCTATCACAAGCAAAAAAGGTTGAAGCAGCCCACTCACGAGAACTTGGAGATGCCTGTAGCCGAAATATGCCCGAATCACTAACGGTTTCAGCTTACGCATCCAATGGTATCTGGCGAGGTATTTGCGGTAAAAGTTGCGCAACCAGTGAAGACCATCTTCCATGATCAGGATGCATTGTATTGATCAAGCACGGAGACATCCCCATCGGCGACAATTTTTCCGCGATCCAGCCAGATAAATCGTTCACAGAGAGAACGCAAGAGGCTCTGGTCATGGGACACAAGAATCATTACGCTAGCCCTGTCGATCATGTTGTACATTCGCTCCCTACCGCGCCTGACGAAGGTCGCATCTCCACCAGCAAAAAGCTCGTCCAGCACCAAAATATCGGGATGCACAGTTGTTGCGAGCGAGAATGCCAGGCGCATATACATCCCTGTCGAATAGTACTTAATCGGCGTATCGATAAACTCCTCGAGTTCTGCGAATTCAACGATCTCCTGTTCGATCGCGCGCAGTTGCTTTTTACTGTAGCCGAGGATGGCACCATTGAAATAAATGTTTTCGCGCCCGGTGAATTCGGGATGGAATCCAGCGCCCATCTCTAGAAGCGGCGCGATGCGACCGTGAACACTGACTTTGCCAGAACTAGGCTCATAGATTCGGCATATAGTCTTCAGCAGCGTGCTTTTCCCCGCGCCGTTGCGCCCCACGATGCCCACACGTTCTCCGTCACTGATCGAGAACGACAAATTTTGAAGCGCCAAAAAATCGGAGTAAGTTGTGCGCTTAGTTGTCCGGAAAAGATTCGTGAAATACTCTTTTGCTGATGTCGCCACCTCGTGATACATGCGGAATCTCAGCGACACATCGTCTACAGTTATCTTCTTCATGCCCTACAACCTGAATGCAACACGATGTTCGTACTTGCGGAAAAACCACAACCCGACAGCCAGAGAGATAATCGAAAGGAGAGCCGCCTTCAGCACGATCTGAGCCTCAGGAAAAACGCCCAGATAAATTGGTGCTCTAAACAATTCGATGAACGGCGTCAGCGGATTAAGCGCAATAATCCAAGCCACTTTTCCTTGCAGCGCCTCGGGTTTATAGAGGACCGGCGTGAGGAACAGCAACGCCTGCATGAGGATACCGACGACATGCTGCAAGTCGCGGAAATAGACTGTGCCGATGGTCATCATCATAGCGATGCCAAAGCTAAACATGAACAGCAGGAAATAGCCGACCGGGATGAAGAAGAGCGCCGCTGACAGGTTTCCGCCAATGACGAGGATGATCACAAAGAGTGCTGCTGCAGCGAGAACGCTATCGATCAAGAGCGCCACCGATACACCAAGAGGAAAGATCAATTTGGGAACGTATATCTTCTTGATCAACCCCTCGTTACTGATCAGAGACTGCCCGCTCTGAACCACGGAGGCGCTAAAAAATGAAAACGGAATCATTCCCGCAAAAAGGAATACCGCATAGGTTTTTAAATCCATTTTGAATATAGTCGAAAACACGATAGCGGTCACTGACATCATTAACAGTGGATTAAAAAGCGTCCAGAAATAGCCGAACACAGTCCGGCGATAACGAAGTATTAATTGCTGCCTGACTAGTTGCTGAAGCACGAATCGAAACTCGTATAACTCGAACAAGTATTGGAATATTTTTTTATCAGACATTACTTGTCACATCCCGGACGATCATAAGGCCTTCGATGGAACAGCTCGGGGTTGGATTTGAACCA
>CAKZJX010000091.1 GCA_937120535.1 uncultured Anaerolineae bacterium | reverse complement strand
TTCCATCGGCGCGTGTGCAACCCACAGCGTGCGAGATACTACTTGGCTATGCTTGCCAGCGGCATAACCCGTGGCACGGTGGCACGAAGCATCTTTAAAGAGGTTGAGTACACGCATCAGATCAATATTGCCGCATTGAGAAAACTGGTGTTGCTCGATGGTGAGGTGTTTCTCCGAGAAGCCTACAAGAGAATACTTGGGCGTCCAATCGATAATAGTGGATTGCAACATTATTCAGAACGCCTATCAAAGGGTGAAAAGAAATTACGGATTCTGTATGACCTCGCAACTAGTTCCGAAGGCCGGGCGCGATGGGCGCTTCATCCGGAGCTGGGCGACTTCGTGAAGTTCCTGACAAGAGTGAATGGCCTCCTGGATCCCATCAAGTTGAAGGATATCGTGAGTCTTGTTGCACTGAAGAACGATGAGTTTGTTCAGATGGCCTATAGGGTTTTCTTGAAGCGGGAGGTGGATGCGGACGGGCTTGCTGCGTATCAACAAGCGCTGCGAAGCGGCTGCTCGAAGATCAGGATTTTGCACGCGTTAGCTTATTCTAATGAGGGCCGCGGTTTTCAGAAGACGTTGTTGGTTCGGTTGTGTTTAATGTTAGGGGGAGTTGTTTAATTGGCATCTCAGGGCAAGATAAGGTTGTTAATGGAGCTTCGTCCAGCACTCGACGGGCATTATGGAATTCCCCAAGAGACACGCCTGTTGTTTGGGGCTATCTGCAAGCTACCGCAGGTTGAACTGACCGGTTTGCTGCAGATGTCAACCCGAATGACACGGGGCGGTGCTGCACCAGGAAAACACTACACGCAAGCGAAACAACTTTACCAATACTCACGCACCGTTGTATCGCTCAGAGGAAATTCTGCGACGGATTGGAAGCAGGGTGTTGGCGAGTTTCTAGAAGAGCAGCTTGAGCGGTGGTTGCTCAGATGTTCCGCTTGGTTTGGAATCCCGAAAAGGAAGCTGAACCGATTTGAAACAATGTATTTCGAAGATTTCATCTGGCAGGCGTTATTTGCGCATAGTCTCCCAAGTGATGAACGTATAAACGTACTGCGCTGCGATTATATGATTTGCTCAACCCCATGGCGCTGGATGCATCTGGTTGGGCTTGAGGGTAGGCTGCTATTTGGGTGCCTTACGTATCCACGTTTGAATCTTTCTGGGCACGATATATTTATTGCGCAGACGCCCTATCCTGGACGCGTGAGCAAAGGTACAGCGCTGGTTGTGCATTATCATGACGCCATTCCCGTGTTGATGCCGCACACCATTTCCGATCGAGCATTTCATCAGGCCAGCCATTTCCATGCGTTGGCAGCAAATGTTAGGGACGGCGCGTGGTTTGTTTGCGCATCCGAAGCAACGCGCAAAGATTTGATTAGTTTGTTCCCAGAGGCGGAACCGCGGGCGGTAACCATCCATAATATGCTTCCTTCGCATTATTTTCCATCTACCCCTGAGCCTGAGCGAGTTGCTGGCATCGTGCGCCGTTATCAGTATAGAGAATTCATTCCGACCAAATCACAAAAATCTAACCGAACATACAAATTGGACCGGCGGTTTAGCAACGAGGCGGATAGGAACAGTTTTTATGAACAGGCCTTTGGCGAGAAAAGTCGCTTTCTGTTAATGGTTTCTACCATCGAGCCGCGCAAGAATCACCTGCGGCTGTTGGAAGCTTGGGAAGCCCTGCGTGATCTGGTTGACAAGAATCTGAGGTTGGTCTTTGTCGGCCATATTGGTTGGGACTATGAGAACCTGCTTGATGGCTGTGAAAGGGGGATTGAACAAGGTGGCCTGTTCATGCTGCATGACGTGCCAGCCGATTCGCTGCGGGTGTTGTTTCGTCATGCCTTGGTGACGGTGTGCCCGAGCGTTGGCGAGGGGTTCGACTTCCCTGGCGTTGAGGCAATGCGCTGCGGTGGCGTCGTCGCAGCTTCTGACATCACAGTACATCGTGAAGTGTATGGGAATGCGGCAGAGTATTTCGACCCCTATGACACAGCGAGTTTGCTGCGGGCATTACGACGATT
>CAKZJX010000090.1 GCA_937120535.1 uncultured Anaerolineae bacterium | reverse complement strand
AATCGTCGTAATGCCCGCAGCAAACTCGCTGTGTCATAGGGGTCGAAATACTCTGCCGCATTCCCATACACTTCACGGTGTACTGTGATGTCAGAAGCTGCGACAACGCCACCGCAGCGCATTGCCTCCACACCGGGGAAGTCGAACCCCTCGCCCACGCTCGGGCACACCGTCACCAAGGCATGACGAAATAACACCCGTAGCGCATCGGCAGGCACGTCATGCAGCATGAACAGGCCACCTTGTTCAATCCCTCTTTCACAGCCATCAAGCAGGCTCTCATAGTCCCATCCAATATGGCCGACAAAGACCAACCTCAGATTCTTGTCAACCAGGTCACGCAGGGCTTCCCAAGCTTCCAACAGCCGCAGGTGATTCTTGCGCGGCTCGATGGTAGAAACCATCAACAGAAAGCGACTATTCTCGCCGAAGGCCTGCTCATAAAAACTGTTCTTATCTGCCTCGTTACTAAACCATCGAGCCAGTTTGTATGTTCGGTTGGATTTATAAGATTTGGGCGGAATGAATTGTCCGTACTGATAACGGCGCACAATGCCAGCAACTCGTTCAGGCTCAGGAGCGGATGGATAATAATGCGAAGGAAGCATATTATGGATGGTTAGCGCCCGCGGTTCCGCCTCTGGGAACAAGCTGATCAGATCTTTGCGTGTTGCTTCGGATGCACAAACAAACCACGCGCCGTCGCGAACATTTGCTGCCAACGCATGGAAATGGCTGGCCTGATGAAATGCTCGATCGGAGATGGTGTGCGGCATCAGCACCGGAATGGCGTCGTGGTAATGCACAACTAGCGCTGTACCTTTGCACACACGTCCCGGATAGGGCGTCTGGGCAATGAATATATCGTGTCCAGAGAGATTTAATCGAGGATACGTAAGGCGTCCAAATAGCAGCCTCCCCTCAAGCCCAACCAGATGCATCCAGCGCCATGGGGTTGAGCATATCTTATAATCGCAGCGCAGTACGTTTATACGCTCATCACTCGGGAGGCTATGCGCAAATAATGCCTGCCAGATGAAATCTTCGAAGTACTTTGTTTCAAATCGACTCAGCTTCCTTTTCGGGATTCCAAACCAGGCGGAAAATCTGAGCAACCACCGCTCAAGCTGCTCTTCTAGAAACTCGCCAACACCCTGCTTCCAGTCCGTCGCCGAATTTCCTCTGAGCGATACAACGGTGCGTGAGTACTGGTAAATTTGTTTCGCTTGCGTGTAGTGTTTTCCTGGTGCAGCGCCGCCCCGTGTCATTCTGGTTGACATCTGCAGCAAACCAGTCAGTTCAACCTGCGGTAGCTTGCAGATAGCCCCAAACAAAAGGCGTGTTTCTTGGGGAATTCCATAATGCCCATCGAGTGCTGGGCGAAGCTCCATTAACAATCTAATCTTGCTCTGAGATGCCAATTAACCAACTCTCCCTAACATTAAAAACAACCGAACCGGCAACGTCTTCTGAAAACCGCGGCCCTCATTAGAATAAGCTAACGCGTGCAAAATCCTGATCTTCGAGCAGCCGCATCGCAGTGCTTGTTGATAAGCAGCAAGCCCGTCCGCATCCACCTCCCGCTTCAAGAAAGCCCTATAAGCCTTCTGAACAAACTCATCGTTCTTCAATGCAACAAGACTCACGATATCCTTAAACTTGATAGGATCAAGGAGGCCATTCTCTCTTGTCAGGAACTTCACGAAGTCGCCCAGCTCCGGATGGAGCGCCCATCGCGCCTGGCCTTCGGAACTTGTTGCGAGGTCATACAGAATCCGTAGTTTCTTTTCACCCTTTGATAGGCGTTCTGAATAATGTTGCAAACCACTATCATCGATTGGTCGCCCAAGTATTCTCTTGTAGGCTTCTCGGAGAAACACCTCTCCATCGAGCAACAGCAGTTTTCTCAATGCAGCAGTATTGATCTGATGCGTGTATTCAACCTCTTTAAAGATGCTTCGTGCCACAGTGCCACGGGTTATGCCGCTGGCAAGCATAGCCAAGTAGTATCTCGCACGCTGTGGGTTGCACACGCGCCGATGGAA
>CAKZJX010000089.1 GCA_937120535.1 uncultured Anaerolineae bacterium | reverse complement strand
TGTGGTTTTGTGTTTTGGCATAAACCAAACTTACACGATCACGCTCTCTTCGTCAACTATTCATGCACCAACGCCGTCTGGAATCGTAAGCTCCGCCAAGACGCCCCCGATCTCTTGAAGCAGATCGCTGGCCAACACAGCCGCGGAGGTTTCAGCGGCCCCGAGCGCGTTGAGGCCGGCCTGAGCGTGAATCCACGCTCCGGCCACTGCCGCTTCGAACGCCTCCATCCCTTGGGCGCGCAACCCGACGATCAGCCCAGCCAACACATCCCCCGTGCCGGCGCGAGCCAAGGCTGGCGTAGCAAACGGCAAGACCGCCACCCGCCCATCCGGCGCCGCTATCACCGTGAACGCCCCCTTCAACACCACCACGTGACCCCAGGCTTCAGCATATCGAGCGGCCACAGCATTCCGATCGGCTTGGATCTCTTCTTTGCTTAGGCCGGTGAGGATGGCCATTTCGCCGGGGTGAGGGGTCAACACCGTTTGAGCCGGCAGCTTCTTCGGCCAATCGGGCAAGCGGACAAGCAACTTCAGCCCATCGGCATCCACCACCAACGGCGGCAAGGACAGGTTGCCATTGAGCAGCGTGCTCAAGAACTGCTCGGTCGTCTTCTGCAATCCGAAGCCACAACCGATCAACATGGCTGCGGCATGGCCCAGATTCTGTCTGATCACCTCAGCAGCCTGAGCCGAGATGAAGCCGTCTTGGTGGGGCAATAGCAGCCAAGTGGCTTCCGGCAGATGGCCGGCCAAGGCGGCGTGCAACGGGGCCGGCAGGGCCAACGTCACCAAACCCGCACCCACCCGATAAGCGGCCATTGCTGCCAGATAAGCCGCGCCGGTATAAGGAACCGAGCCGACCACCAACAGCGCCGTGCCAAACGTACCCTTATGAGCATCCAACGGGCGCGGCGGCAGGCGATCGGCCACCCACGCCGGCTCAGGGATGAATCGTTTGACCTTCTCCAGAGCGGGCAGATCGGGAGGTAACCCGATGTCCACTACCTGTAGATCGCCCACCAACGAGAAGGCCGGCAACTTCAACAACCCCTGCTTAACACAGGCCATAGTCAACGTTAAATCTGCCTTTAGGCACTCGTCGGCCGCAGCACCGCTATCGCAATCCACCCCCGAAGGGCAATCCACGGCCACCACAAACAGCTCATCAGCAAGGGTATCCAAGATCGCCCGCGTTTTCCGGAGTACGGCAGCCATCTCCTCCTTGAGCGGCAGACGAACCCCGGTGCCCAACAGCCCATCCAACAGGACATGGCTGTTCTCAAGAAAAGAACGCAATTTTTCTTCTTGAGGATCGTCCTCGATAAGCAAGACCTTTTGATTCCTCATCAACAAGCGGTTCACCAACTCATCCTCTCTTGACCGCCGAACGCAGATTGCTCGAACATTCCAGCCGGCCCGAGCCAACTGCTCCAATGCGACCAACGTATCTCCCCCATTATTGCCTGGCCCCGCCAAGCCAACCGCACTCCGCCAACTATACTTCTGACCCAGAGCTAGAAGCGCCCCTGCCACGCCGCAGCCGGCATTCTCCATCATCTGAGCATAACTCAACCCACGTGCATCCGCTTCCTGCTCAATCGCTTTCATCTCGGCCACGCTGACTAATCTCTTCATAGCCACCTCATTGCGGTATAAGCTTTCTATGGAGATTTTTTGTATTATAACAAGGACTTTCGTTTGCAACTTTTCCATGACATCATGGGGAGTGGCTTAAAAATGGGCTAAAATAGAGACATGATAGAATGTCCACTCCCTAATCACTTATAAGTCATCCCCATCAGATTCTTGGTCATAATAATGCCCATCTCGTCCCGATTCTTCGCCCGCAAACAGGAGCATGTATGCAGCGACATGATCTTTTCCCCAGGCCAATGGTTGTTATTCTAGGGGCTTTTGTTCTTCTGTATATTGCTTTCAATCTCATTCGACCCGGAGGCAGTGAATTCATCCGTGTATTAAATGCGAATATTGTCATTCTTCTCTCGATTGCTACGGTCATACTGGCTATTTCCGTATGGGGTGAATTGGGGAACAGTAGAGAATGGTTCCTCTGGTACGGTCTGACACTGGGATGGGGAATGTGGGCAATCGCCGAAACATACTGGGGAATCCTCTCCTTGCTTCAAGCTGACATTCCCTATCCTTCATGGGCCGATGGATTATGGCTGCTTGGATACCTTCCAATGTATGCCGTGCTGATTGCCCGCCTCCGCTCGTTGCCACGCTTTGTTTACCATCCCCAGCGACAAATGGTTTGGCTGCTAGCGATCATGATTTTCATCATCTGGATCACGATCGCCATCCTCGTCCCTAACCTTCAAGGGTCCCGAGCAGAATCACCGATCGTACAGTTTCTTAATATCGCTTACCCTCTGTCCAATCTAATCCTGATCATTTTGGTGCTGCGCCTTTTGATCATCTACCAAGGAGGGAGATATGAGTCAGCTTGGTTATGGATCGCCTTGGGATTTTTGCTCTTCGCCATTGGCGATCTCAACTTTTCCTACGCGGTTACGGCCGGCCTATACTACCCAAACGGACAGGCCAACTTGCTGAGCACCCTAGGCGCCGAAGTGCCTTACAATTTGTCGTATCTAGCCTGGTGCGTCGGCTTGATCGCCTTCCGCTCCATTCAACGCTCGTATCAGCCACCTGTCACTCAACGCCATCTCACCCCCGTACCGAATGCTCACTTCCTGATATTCACCAAGGGAGACGATACAGTCATTGAGGTGAGCGATAACTTCTTTCGCTTCTTCCCTGTAATAGCGATTGCCGGAAAACGTCTCTCTGACCTATTAGGCATATCCCGCCAAGAAGAGAATTCACTCCTTCAAGAACTCAAAACAAACCATATTCTCAGAGAGCGCCAGGTGAGCATACGCACCCCCTCCGGCAGACAACCGGCCTACCTTTCTGGAGTCCGGGTCCTCAATCCCCAGGGCGAATATGCTGGCGCCACGTTTGTCGTCCGTATTTTCGCAGATGATGATCTCGATCAAGTCTTATCCCAAGAGCAAAAAGGGGGTTTGCAATTTGTGTTAGGCGCTACTGGCGTCGAGCAGAGCGAACAAGAGGCCATCAAACACTTGTTGGCCGGCTATTATGCTCTACTGCTCCAAACCTTCTATAATCACATCAATTCTCAATTTGGGATGAGCTTGCTCGCTTCGTTCCTTGAAGAACTCCAGTCGGTAGCCAATCAACATCGCCTATCGCTATCCTTTCCCGCCATCTCGATCGAAGAAACCACCCCTCTTTCTTTGGGTGAATTTCGAAGTGCCCTTCACCAAGTCTTCGATCACGCCAAGGCCTTCATGCTGCGCTTGACCGATGAGAACAGCATGAATGAATTGCTGCGCCGGGCACGAGCACAGATCGACCAAAGTGTGTTGAAAAATGTGCTCTACTTCGAGATGGTGGAGGAACGCTGAAGCCATCGGCTACGTTCCTTGCTTCGGACATCTTTCCACCCATCTCAACTTCCGGATGTATTACTAGATCACTATGTTTGAAACCCTCGCCTCTCGCCTGAATCATATCTTCGATCAACTTCGCCGGCGCGGCAAACTCACCGAAGCGGATGTGGATGCTGCGCTGCGTGAGGTGCGCTTGGCCCTGCTCGAAGCCGATGTACATTTCAGCGTCGTGAAAACATTTCTGGCCCGAGTGCGAGAACGGGCAGTTGGCGCCGAAGTTTCGAAGGCCTTGAACCCTGGCCAACAAGTGATCAAGATCGTTTACGAAGAATTGATCGCTTTGCTCGGAGAACCGGCCCCGCTCAATCTCACCGGCCCCAAACCTCGGGTTATCTTGATTGCCGGCTTGCAAGGATCGGGCAAAACCACCACGGCCGGCAAACTCGCCCGTCTCCTGCGCTCACGTGGCGAACGGGTGATGCTGGTGGCCGGCGATCCCTATCGGCCGGCGGCCGTCACCCAACTGCAGCAGCTCGGCCAGCGCCTGGACGTGCCAGTAGAATCCGATCTCTCCCTCTCTCCGCCGGAGTTGGCAGCCCGCACCCTAGAGAAGGCCCAGAAAGGCGGCTACACCGTAATGATCGTGGATACCGCCGGCCGCTCTCAACTCGATGAAGCGCTCATGCACGAGCTGCGTGCCATCGCTGAAAAGGTACAGCCGATAGACGTCCTGCTGGTGGTGGACGCGATGACCGGCCAAGAAGCCCTGAATATCGCCCAAGGGTTCCGCCAAGCTGTTCCGATCACCGGCCTGATCATGACCAAAATGGACGGCGACGCGCGCGGTGGAGCGGCCATCTCGATTCGGTCGGTGACCGGTGTGCCGATCAAGTTCCTGGGCGTGGGCGAAAAACTCGACGCCATCGAAGCTTACGATCCCAGACGTCTGGCGTCACGCATCCTAGGGATGGGAGATGTGATTGGGCTGATTGAAAAAGCCGAAGCAGCTTTCGACCTCGCCCAGGCCGAGAAGACCGCTGAACGTCTGATGAAGGGTCAATTCACACTGGAAGACTTCCTAGAACAGATGCGACTGATGAAGAGGATGGGCCCCCTGGCGCAGATCCTGGAGATGTTGCCCGGCGATCTAGGAAAATCTGCCCGCCAAGTGGACCCGAAAGAAATCGAACGCAACTTCAAGAAGTCAGAAGCCATTATCAATTCAATGACTCCCGAAGAGCGCCGTAACCCTGACATCTTGAACGCATCCAGGCGTCGGCGTATTGCGGCCGGCTCAGGAACTCAGGTGCAAGACGTGAATCGGCTGATCAAGCAATTCCGCGAGGCGCAAAAAATGATGAAAATGCTCCAGAAGGCCGGGCCGCGAGGTGTGGGCCGGCTCTTCGGTTAGGGCGATCCCTATTGAGCAGGTAGGCCACTCATCTTAGAGCTCAGCCAAACGCCACGGGTATCTTCCCTCGCTCCCTTGAGATTCCAACACATCAAAAAGCCCCCACGTTTGGCAACGTGGGGGCGATGCTCAACGAATTTTGAACATCTGGGTGAGCTTCATGGCCAGGTTCAGATCGCCGGCTAGCTTGATCTTGCCCTCCATAAAGGCCTTCATGCCATCCAATTCGCCGGTGAAGATTTTGATGTAGTCAGACGAGTCGGCCGAGAGGGTCATGCGTGGGGAGGGATGCTCTCCTTGGTATACAGTGCACTTGCCGTCTTTGATCTCGGCATACCAGTTGCCGGCCTCGCTGCCGGTGAATTTGAACTGGATCACGGCCTCCAGGCCGGGGGCTTTATCGGGCAGGAAGGCTGCCGGCATTTTGGACATTAGATCTGCAATCGTGAGAGGCATAGTCGTCATCTCCTTTTATCGGTGTCTAGTTTTGTAGGTTCTCAAAAATGGCCGCCGCACCCATGCCGCCGCCGATGCACATGGTTACCATTCCGTACCGAGATTTGCGCCGCGCCATTTCATAGATTAGTTGAACGGTGAGTTTGGTGCCAGTGCAGCCCAACGGATGCCCTAGGGCAATGGCACCGCCATTCACGTTGATCTTGCTGTCATCCAACTCCAGCAAACGGATAACGGCCAAGGACTGGGCGGCAAAGGCCTCGTTCAACTCGATCAGATCGATGTCCTGGATCGAGAGGCCGGCCTGCCTGAGCGCTTTGGGAATGGCTTCCACCGGGCCGATGCCCATGATCTCAGGAGGAACACCTGCTACCGCAAAGGTCACGAAGCGCGCCAGCGGTTTTAGCCCCAGGCGAGCCGCCTTTTCGGCGGACATGACCATGACCATAGCCGCCCCATCGGACATCTGGGAGGCGTTCCCAGCGGTTACTGTGCCTCCTTCCTTGAAGGCCGGCTTGAGCTTGGCCAGGGCTTCCATGCTGGTATCGCCGCGCGGACCTTCATCGCGCCGCACCGTAAAGCGACGGGTGTTGACTTGGCCTTCAACATACTCAACGATCTCGACATCCACCGGAACGATCTCCGGATCGAACAGACCGCTTTCTACGGCCCGGGCCGCTTTTAGGTTGCTCTGAAGAGCAAAGGCATCTTGATCTTCGCGGCTAATATGATATTTCTCGGCTACGTTCTCCGCAGTCAGGCCCATGTTGGTGTAGTAATGCGGCAGTTCCTGGGCAAAGTACGGATTGGGGGAGAACTTGTAGCCCGTCATGGGGACCATAGACATCGACTCGACGCCACCGGCAATGCCTGCCTCGATCTCACCTGTCATGATACGATGGGCTACATGAGCAATCGACTGCACGCCCGAGGAACAGTAACGGTTGATGGTCTCGGCCGGCACAGAATAGGGCAGGTTGGCGCGCAAGCCGATCATACGCGCCATGTTCATGCCCTGCTCTCCTTCTGGAAAAGCGCAGCCGACGACCAGGTCTTCGATCTCGGCCGGGTCCAAGCCGGGGGTGCGTTTCAGCAAGGCGCAGACGGTCAGAGCGGCCATCTCATCCGGGCGAACGGTGACCAACCCGCCGCGCTTGGCTTTTCCCACCGGCGTGCGAACAGCGCTGACAATAACCGCTTCTCTCATGGGTTCACTCCTCTCAAGCTTATCGTGGCATGGCTTAGTTGCGCAACGGCTTCCCGGTCTGCAACAGGGCCCACATGCGAGCTTGGGTCTTTTCCTCGCCACACAGGGAGAGGAAAGCCTCGCGCTCTAGATCAAGGATGTATTGTTCATCCACCCAAGTCGGTCGGCTGAGCATACCACCTGACATAACGTATGCCAGCTTGGTGGCAATGTGCAGGTCATACTCGGTGATGTACTTGCCCTGAGCAAACGTCCAGGCGCCGATCTTCAGGGCGCCGAACATATCGCGACCCGGAGCATAGATCAATTCTGGTGCAGGCGGACGGTAGCCGGCGGCCGCCATATGCATGACTTCACGCTTGGCTTCGGCCAACAAGTAATCACGATTCATCACCACCCGATCGCAAGGGCCGAGAATGCCCATGCTCCGCGCTTCTTCAGCAGAGGTGGCTACCTTGGCTTGGCCGATCTGCAGGAACGCCCGCTGAAAGAACGGCAAAACCTCGGCATTCTCGGTCTTCATGGCCGGGTTGACGATGCGCCGTAGGATCTCCTTGGTGCCGCCGCCGGCCGGGATCACGCCGGCGCCGACTTCTACCAGGCCGATGTAGGTTTCGGCTGCAGCCACAACGCGTGGAGCGTGCATGGTGATCTCACAACCGCCGCCCAGAGTCAAGCCGGCCGGCGCCACAACCACCGGCTTGGGGAAGTAGCGGATGCGCATGTTCAAGTCCTGGAATTTTTTCACGGCAGCTTCTAGCTGATCCCACATCTTTTGCTGGGCTGCCATGACCACCATGAACAGATTGGCTCCAGCCGAGAAGTTTTCGGCCTCGTTGCCGATCACCAAACCGTCAAATTCGCGTTCCACTCGATCCAAGGCTTCGAGGGTGATGTTGAAGATATCGTCGTCGAGGGCGTTCATCTTGGTGTGAAATTCCACCAGGGCCACGCCATCGCCGATATCGTAGAGGGAAGCGCCGAGGTTCTGGGCGATCAGTGTCTTGGGACGACGGAAGTTCTTGAGGACGATCACGCCGGTCGGTCGTTCGATCGGCACGTATTTCCTCTTCGTCACATCATACACGCCGATCTTCTCGCCATCTTGGTATTGGTAAAAGGTTTCGAAGCCGGCCTCCAGCATATCCTCCACCCAACGCGTCGGCGGATAGCCTTCGGCCTTCATGCGTCCGACCATTTCGCGCACGCCAAGCGCGTCCCACGTCTCAAAGGGGCCGGCCTCGCGCATAAAGCCCCAACGCATGGCGTCATCAATCGGTTTGGGCGTATCGGCCACTTCGGGGAGAACGGAGGAAACGTATTGGAAACTCTGCAGCGTCAAGGCCCGAACCAAACGGCCAGCTTTATCGTCCGAATCCATCATCACCCTCAGGCGATCGGACAACGATTCCAGGTCCTTTGCCTTGGCCACCGATTCGAACTGCGGTTTGCTTGGTGGAACGTGTTCTAACGTCTTCAAATCAAGCGGCCAGAATTCCTTTTTGCCGTCTACCAAAACTTCTTTGTAGAAGCCGATTCGAGTCTTGTTGCCCAACCAGCCTCGTTCTACCATGGTGCGGATCAGCTTGGCCGGTGCCTCGGCTTGCAGGTATTTCTGTGCCAGTTCGTCGTGGGGGATCAAGGGCGCCAGATTCCTGCCCACATGCTCCCAAACATCAATGCCCACTAGATCGATCAGGCGGAAGGTGGCCGTCTTGGGATTGCCGATCAGGGGACCGGTGATCAGGTCTACTTCCTCCACGGTGTAGTCATTTTTGAGGAAGTAGTTCATAGCAAAGGCTGCCGTGCCGAAGGCCACCCGATTTCCAATGAAGTTGGGCGTGTCCTTGCAAAGGACGATCCCTTTGCCCAGGCAATGTTCGCCGAACCAGGCGATGAACTCGGTCACTTCCTCTAGCGTATCGGACGTGGGGATGATTTCGAGCAACTTGAGGTAGCGCGGCGGATTGAAGAAGTGGGTGCCGAGAAAGTGCTGTCGAAAGCTCTCAGAGCGCCCTTCGGCTATGGCGTGGACAGGAATGCCCGAGGTATTGGTGCTGACGATACAGGTCGGTTTGCGAACCTGGTCAATGCGGGCCATCAGGTCGCGCTTGATCTTGAGGTTTTCCACCACAGCCTCGATCACCCAATCGGCCTGGGCAACTGCCTCGAAATCATCCTCCAGGTTGCCCAACGTGACCAGGGCTTTCAGGCTATTGTCCATCAGGTTCGCCGGGCGAGCTTTCAGGCAGCGCTCCCATCCTTCGTTGACAATCTTGTTGCGCGCTGCGCGATCGGTAGCCGGCGCGTCTTTCGGAACAATATCCAGCAAGGTCACGCGAACCCCAACATTGGCTAGGTGGGCAGCTAGAGCGGCGCCCATCGTCCCGGCGCCGAGGACTACGGCTTTGTTGATCTGATACTTCATAGTTGCTCTCCTTTCGTGGGTACACAGGGAGAGCTGCCTGAAGGGCCACTGGCCCGTTCACAGCTCCCCTCCCCGTCCATGACCACCTATCTCAGTTCCGCTCCGGTGTAGCCCAAAATTTGCCTGGCTACCACCAAGCGATTGATCTGACCGGTGCCCTCGTAAATGTCGGTGATCTTAGCATCACGGAACCATTTTTCGGCCAGGAACTCGCGGCTGTAGCCGAGCGGGCCGAGGAGCTCGACCACTTTTTGGGTGATCTTGGTGCATACGTCGCCGGCTTTGACTTTGCTCATGGACGACTCGAGGGCGTTGGGATGTTTATTGTCGGCCATCCAGACGGCGCGCAACACCATTAGCCAAGCTGCGCGCAGCATGATCTCACACTCTATGACTTCACGTTCGATGTTGGTCAGTTTCTGACGCGGCAAACCATAGCGAATGGTGATGCCATGCTCGGTCAGTTTCTCTTTCAGAAATTCAAGAGCAGCGCGCGCAACGCCGAGACCAGAGGCAGCCACTAAGGGACGCGTGGCATCAAAGGTGACCATGGCGCCTTTGAAACCGGTGGTGGTCTTCTCGACGGTCGGGCTGCCAAGGATGTGATCGAAGGGCACGCGCACGTCTACCAGGGAAATGGTAGCCGTATCGCTGACGCGAATGCCCATCTTGTGCTCCAGTTTGACCACTTTTACCCCTGGCGTGCCGGCCTCCACCACAAAGGCGCGCATGCCGGCCCGGCCGGCCGAGGGATCAATGGTGGCCCAGACGACGATAAATCCTTTGTCGAGTTTTTCGTAGGGAGTGAGCGATTTGTCGCCGGCGGTGACGAAGATCTTTTCGCCGTTGAGCACCCATTCGTTGGTTTTTTCGTCCAGGACGGCGCGGGTACGAATGGCCGAGGTGTCGGAGCCGGCGCCAGCCTCGGTCATGCACATGGCAGCAAAGGCCGGCTTCTCACCGGAGAAGCGCGCCAGGAATTTTTCCTGTTGTTCAGGCGTACCTGCCGCTTGCACGGCCGCCGCTCCCAGGCCGCCGCCTGGCGTGCACAGATACATCCCCACATCGCCCCAGGATAAGGCTTCGATCTGGGTCGCCAGCAACTGATAGGCAATCGGAGGCCGCTTCTCTTTCGGCGCCTCGGCGCTTTCTTTCTTCTCCTTTGGCGCCAGCGAGCCGACCCCCATGGCCCTCATGGCCGTATGCATGAATTCGATGTAATCCCAGGGAATTTCGTGCTCGTGCTCGTCGAAGTAGCGCGACTTGGAGCGCATCATCTCCTCGGCAACGGTTTTCAACACAACCTGAGTTTGCACGATCGGTTTCGGGGGTTCAAATTCAATGGTCATGGTTCTTCTCCTTCTCGCAACGCAACCCAACGGGAGTTACACGATCATCAAGCCAGTGAACATAGCAAAGCCACGTCCTTCGCGCATCCACATCTCCACCGGATGTTCGCGAATGTAGCCGTGACCGGCCAAAATCTGCACCGCTCGATCGGTGACCATCATGGCCATGTCCATGGCGCCGGTGACGGCAAAATAGGCAGCGACATCGGCGTCGTCTTTGCCAACGTCCAGCTTCCAGGCAGCCTCCCAGGTCAACATGCGAACGGCTTCGATCTCAGTCACCATCTCGGCCAACATGAAGGCAATGGCCTGCTTTTGGGCGATCTTCACCCCAAAGGCTTCGCGTTCTTTGGCGTAATCGCGCGAATATTCAAAGGCCGCCCGGGCCACGCCCACCGCTGCGGCTGCAGTCGCCACGCGCATCGAAGCCAGAATCGGCCCGAAGTCGTGGCCAGAATCGCCGCCGAGTCGATTCGAACGGGGCACGCGCACCCCGTCGAGCTTGACGCGATAGGTTGGGAGGGCGTTTAGTCCCATCATTTTCTCGCTATCTTCGGCCACTATCACCCCCTCGCTCCCTTTCGGGACGATAAAGCCCTGGGTAACGCCATCTAGAGCAGCGTAGACGATCATCGCCTCGGCCTGTCGGGCAAAAGGAACATAGGCCTTTTCCCCTCGTAACACATACGAATCTCCATCCAACGTCGCTGTGGTGCGCAGTTCGAGCGGGTCAAAGTCCAGCGTGTATTCGATCAGGGCAGCCGTATACGGACGCCAGGCGCCTTCGATGACATTAGGCAGGTATTCTTGCTTTTGCTCCTCCGCTCCACAGAGCAGGATGGGCAAGGCGAACAAGGAGGGAACGCCCACGGCAATCGTAGCCGCCAGATTGCCATAGGCCATTTCTTCTTGAGCCAGCACACCGGTAACGGCCGAGTGCTCCCCAAAACCACCGTAGGCTTCAGGGATAGAAGCTTGCAGGACGCCCAGTTCCCAGCCTTTCTCGATGAGCGCAGGAGGCAGGGTGCGGCTTTCCTCCGCTTCATGAGCCGCCGGCCGTAGATCGTTGACCGCATACTTGTTGACGGCCTCGATCAGCATTTTCTGTTCATCGGTCGGTTCAAAGGAATACATAGGCCCTCTCCTCAGGTAGTAGATTCGTTCGAGATTTTGAAGAACGACGATAGCGAACGATCGGAATGTCTTCTTGGAAATTGGACGAGAACTCTTCGTCTCTCTCGATATCGTTTGAATTCACGATCTCCAGCCAACCATGTTGGTAAAGATATTCGACATAGGCCCCCATCTTTTCGATCATAAGCAAGGCGTTGTAGCCGTTCGCCTCTCCATACACCTGCCGACAGGCTGCAGCGATGGTATTGGGTTGCTCAAACGCTTCGAGGGTCTGCAACAGACGTTGCTCTAGCGCGCTGCGTATCTCGTTGATTCGCGCAGAGACGTCGGGGATTGGACCATGCCCACTCCACACGTGGCGCACCCCTTCGGCCCAACGGCGAAAGAGTGAGAGCGAAGCAAAGTAGTGACGCAACCCTAAGAAGGGAGTGAGTTCTTCGGGGGATTGATGGGGAGTGACATGGTCGACCACTAAATCGCCACAGAAGATCACGTCGTCCAAACGAATAGCCACATGGCCTGGACAGTGACCGGGCACGTGCAGCAATTGAAACGGCCCAACGGCCATGCCGGCCGCTTCATAGGTGAAGTCCACGTTGATGGAGCGGTACAAGACCTTGGTGAAGCGATAGAGGCGCAACAAATCGGCGCGCGCAGTTGCATCTACGCCGGCCTGGGTCAAGAACCACGCCAGACGCCGGCTCATGAGCGCCAAACGCGCTTCGTGATGGGCAACGGTTTGATAATCTAGCTCATGAATGCCAATTTGCGCCGCTATTTGATCTCGTAGGCGCGTCAAGCCGCCGAAGTGATCGATGTGGCCATGGGTGATCAGGATATGGGTGAGATCGGCAAACGAGATGGGACGCCCTAATTCGCGGCCGGCCCGGGCCAAACCGGCCAGGAGCCCCTCGTGACTGCGATCGCTGCCCGAGCCGGAATCAATCAATACCAGCCAATCCCCAACCTGAACCAGGTAGGCATAGGTGTAGAAACTCGGGAAGGCTTCTACGGGAATGGCGAAGACCTTGGCGCCGCGAGCGGTTTGGAACGATTGAAAAGTCGGAGGTGTGGTCATGACGGTCGGATGTTATTGTAGGCAAGCAAGCCGTTGTAGAACAAGGCAATGTAATGGTCGGCGATTTCGCCAATGGTAAAGCGGCCTTGGGGACGAAACCAGGTGATAGTCCAGTTCATGATGCCGAGCAAGGCGCGCGTTGCAATGGCAGGATCGTGAGGAGCAAAGAGGCCGACCGCTTGTCCCTCGACGATGACGCTGCGCCACAGGGTCTCAAAGCGATCGCGGTTCGGGATGTGGCGAGCATGTTGATTGGGTTCCAGGGAGCGATGTTCAAACAGCAACACCGCAGCCAGATCGGCATTCTCAGCCAACAGTTGCAAGTAGGTGCGGATCATGGTGCGCAGTTTTTCATCGGCCGGATCAGGTCGCATGACGATCGGCTCGATATGCTCGATCAGCAAGCCGATGGCCCGATCTAAAAGAGCGAGCAGAATCTCCTGCTTGCTCGTCACGTGATGGTAGAGGCTGGCTTTTTTGAGTTGGACAGCCTGGGCAATATCTGCCATGGAAGCGGCATGAAAGCCCTTCTTGCGAAAGACTTGAGCGGCTGCATCGAGGATCTCTTCACGTGTCATGGCGGCTCCCTACCGAACGGTCGGTAGGTATAGTTTACTACAGAAAAGGAGAACGTCAAGGGAATCAGTGGTGAGTGTTGGCGATCAGGGGATGGATGGTTTGTGACGCTATCGTCGCAGCGTCCGTCGCACGTGATCGAGCCAGGTGCGCGGCGGACGAACTACATACCAACGTACCCAGTACAAGAGAAGGAGCAGCAACAGCGAAGGCAGGAAGAGCCGAACAACTTGGGCATAGATCCCCACGAAGAACCAGGTAGCTAGCCAGGGCAGCACAAAAAAGAGGAGAACCATTCCCGCTATCAGCCCGTTGGCAAACCGATCCCAGCGCAACCAGGCAAACGGTATGGCCACCGATAGGGAAAAGATCAAAGGAGCCACGTGGGCTGGTCCGGTAGGTAGCCCGATCAGCGGCGTAATCGCCACTCCCAGCCCCAACGACCACAACAGCCGAGGCGCTTCGGAATGACGTACGGCGGCGAACCATTCCAGCAGGAGCAGAAGCAACAACAAGGCTGTGATCAGCCAGGTCAGCGGCTCAGCCGAGCGGGGAAACCATTCGGCGAGAAAGGAGTGCGTGTTGAGCCAGGCGTCGGCGCGCCAGTTAACCGCCACCGCCCGCAGGTAGGGCCAGAGCCAGCCTGGGTTGATCAAGAACGACGCGGCACCGAGCACCAACCAGCCCATCGCTAATCCCACCACCACCCGCCAGCGCTTTGTGATCCACACTACCAGCAGGAGCAAAGCCCAGAGCAGAGCGGTATATTCCCATTTCATGGCCGAAACCGCTAGCAAGATGCCCGCCAGCTCATCGTTTCCCTCGTACATCAGCAGAAAGGCTTGCAACAGGAGCAAGGTAAGCACGACTGAAAACGAGCTGCTCCAGAACGCTTCTAGGCTATAGGACCAGAACAGGGCAAAGCCGATCAGCAGGGCTATTAGCCAAGGGGCCGGCCGCCATTCAAGGATGCGAAAGGGCAGTAGCGCCAGGAGGACCACGCCAGCCTGCGAGAGGGTCATCCAGGCGGCGCGCCCCCAGAGGGGATCGGGAATGGGCGCCAATGGGAAGAACAGCAGGAGCAGAGGGAAAGGAATATCGAGAGCGAAGGGAAACTCCCCCAAACGGGCCGGCCGGCCGTACACGGCGCGCTGAATCTGCTCGGCAACTGCCAGACCATACGGATCGACCCGTTCAACCAGAAACGCCCGCACGCCATACCAGACCGGTAGAATTTCTGCGCCTGAACCGTAGCGCTTGGCTAATTCGTAATTGAGAGTGACCCAGCCGATGGCCAGCGCCACCCCTAGGGCGATCACGCCGATCAGGAAGAGAACGTCGCGGAGAGAGGGGGGATCGTTCTTCACGAGATTCGAAGCAGGAACGTTCGGCCGGAGGAATCGCTCAGGGCGAGAAGACCCTCAATCGTCCCGGCTGAATCGAATACTCAAAATCCTGGATGAAATAGGGGAACAGTTCACCGTCGGTGTGGGACGGAGACGGGTGATCGAGGTGGATGGTCACGCGGGTGCAATGTACTTCGTAGATCCCGTCCATTTCGACGTAATTCCCCTTGCCCGGTTTCATAGCGCGCGGCAAGGCTTGGAACATCTGCCAGCGAGTCTTGCGGTAACCGAAAGCAAAAGTCAGTTTCCCATCATCCAGGCGGGCATGGGGGGTCATAAAAAACAGTCCACCGGTTCGCGGCCCATTGCCGATGGAGACTAGGGTAAGGGGGCCATTATACTCTCCATCGTCCCAACGAACATGGCCGTACCACTCGGGCTTGTCAAGAATGGCCAGGAGAGCGGCTATCAGGTAACGCGCAATACCTTTGATGTGACGAATGGATTCGTGTTTGATCGTCACGTAGGGCTCTAGGCCGGCGGCGGAGTTGTTGGCAAAGTAACGGTCGTCGAGTTTGCATAGGTCAATGGAGCGCGTATTGCCGGCCCGAATCACGCGGGCGGCTTCCATCAGGTCCATTGGGAGGCCCAGGTTGTCTACCAAGTCGTTGGCCGAACCAGTAGGCATGATGCCCAATGGGCCAAGCGGTTCATCGGGAGAGCGCGCAGCGCGCGCCAAGCCGTTCACTGCGTCGCCGATCGTCCCATCCCCTCCCGAGACAATGATCGGCGCATATCCTTCACGCACTGCCTGTTCTACCAGATCGGCGACATGCCCTTTGAACTGAGAAATGGCCAGGTCGAAATCGACGCCAGCAGCGCGCAAAGCGGCCTCGGTCTCTGGCCAGCGTGCTTGTGATCGCCAACGATTGGCGTAGGGATTGAGGATCACTTTAGCCGTCATCGGCCCTCCACAAGGTGAGATGAGGAGATTTTAGCCGAGGTCCATTCTTTGAACTGCGATAGAAGCACCGCTGAAAAAATCAAGGCACAGCCGACGATCTGAATAGCTGTCAGACGTTCACCCAGGATGGCCCAGCCGAGCCAGACCGCAAAGACCGCCTCCAGGCTCAAAATCAACGCTGCGTCCATCGGTGGAGTGTGTCGCTGCGCCCATACTTGTAGAGTGTATCCCAAGCCCAGCGAGAAAAAGGCGGTATAGGCAACCGCTCCTAACCACGACCAATCCCAGGGCGGCATGTTTTCAACGGCAATTCCGACCCCTAGGTTGAGAACGCTACACACGGTCAACTGCCCCACGGAGAACGACATAGCATCGTATCGAGGGGCAAACTTGCCTAGGAGAACGACATGAAAGGCCCAAAACAAGGCCCCGATGAGTTCCAGCAAATCGCCAAAGCGGGCTTCAAAGTGGCCGCCGCTAGAAAGCAGAAAAGCGCCGATCACCGCCATCGCTACGGCAACCACCGACAGCCAATGAATGCGTTCACGCCACCCCAAGAAGAGCACCACCGGCACCAAAACCACGTACAGAGATGTAATGAAGCCAGCGTTGCCGGCCGTGGTATATACCACCCCAGCTTGCTGAAGGGCGCTAGCGATGAACAAGGTGGCGCCGGCCAAGATCATCCAGCGGTACTGGGAAGGCGGCGGAGCTGAAGTTGTGTTGCGCAATGCAAACGGCAATACCACCAGCGCCGCCAACAGGTAGCGCACCCCATTGAACAGATAGATGCTACCCATCTGGCCGGCCACGCGTTGGGCTACGAACGCCGCGCCCCAGATCGCTGCAACAAACAAAAGAGTGACATCAGCACGAAGTCGCATAGAAACACCAAACAGACTAGGCCGACTCGCCCCTCGAGCCGGCCGATAAAATCTGGATCGTCGTTTGGGGAATCACGACGACTCACAAGACGCTTTCCATGGCTGCTCCCAACCGCTTGACGATCTCGTCCACCTCGTCTTCGCTAATCACCAGGGGCGGTGCAAAGGCCAAAGCGTTCCCCAGAGCTCGTGTGCGCAAGCCATGCTCCTGGGCGGCCTTGAAGATCTTCAGCGCCATCGCCGAATCGGGAGCTTTCGATTCCTTATCGGCCACGATCTCCACGCCACACACCAAACCCAAGCCCCGCACTTCCCCGACAAACGGAAACTCCAACAAGCTGCTCAGCCCGTCCAACAACCGCTTACCCAAAACACGGGCGCGCTCGGGCAAGTTCTCGCGCTCCATGATCTCCAAGTTCTTCAGCCCAACTGCACAGGCCATGGCGTGGCCAGAATAGGTGAAACCATGCATATAGGTCTCGGCTTCGGCAGCGGTTTCGATTGTGTCGCGGATCTCGTCCGAGATCTGAATGCCGCCCAATTGAGCATACCCGCTGGTAATCGCCTTGGCGAAGGAGAGGATATCTGGTTTCACACCCCAGCGACGGAGCGCAAACCACTCGCCCGTTCGTCCGAAGCCGGTGATGACCTCATCGGCAATGAACAGAACCTCATATTTATCACAAATAGCCCGCACCAGAGGGAAGTAATCATCGGGAGGAACGATCACACCCCCCACGCCCATCACCGGTTCCGCAATGAACGCCGCAACGGTTTCCGGGCCCTCGCGCAAGATCGCTTCCTCCAGGGCGCGAGCAGCGGCCTGACCCACTGTCTCGCCCGGGCGGAGTTCCCCCTCAAAGCGATAGGGATAAGGAGCGGGAATGTGTACAAAGCCCTCCATGGGTGGGCCAAACATGGTATGGTATCGCTCCAACCCGGTAGCAAAGGTAGCCGCCAACGTCACCCCGTGGTAGGACCCCTTGCGGGCAATGATCTTGTATTTACCAGGCTTGCCCTTACGCTTCCAGTAATAGCGCGCCGTCTTAAAGGCCGTGTCGTTGGATTCGGAGCCGCCGGAGGTAAAGAAGGTAGTGTTTAGCCCTTCGTAGGCAAAGCCGGCTAGTTTATCGGCTAATTGGATGGACGGCAGATTGGTCATGCCAGAAAAGTTCGACGTATAGGCCAACTTGAGCATCTGCTCATAGGCTGCCTGGGCCAGTTCTGCACAACCATAGCCCACGTCTACATTCCATAGGCCGGCCATGCCATCCAGGAGCTTCTTGCCATCCACCGTGTATAGCCACACGCCTTCTCCACGTTCGATCACCAGTGGATTGGCATGGCTCTTGGGATGGTATACAGGATGCAGTTGGCGTCTATCCTTCTCGATCCAAAATTGGACATCCAAAACAGTCATCGTTCCTCCTGAGATAATGAAGTGAGGCGCAGAGCCACCTGCGTGCCGCGCTGATTGTAGGCTAGATATTCCACGCCGAATGAACACTGCTGGATGAATTCATGAAAGGCTTTGAATTCACCTTCTTTCCAACCAGTATAATTCATAAATTCATCAAAGCAAATCACAGTCCCTGCCTGTATGCGATCGCCCAGATAGTCGAACACTGTTTTGGCGGAATGGTAGAGGTCACAGTCGATGTGAAGGAAATCCACCGGCCCTGGGTGCCTCTCGACAAACTCAGGCAAGGTGTCAGAAAACCAACCTTTTACCAGCTCCACATTCTTGGGAACACGAGGAACCGGCTGCCGATACGCGCCTTTCGGCAAGTGGGCCCAATCCCCAGGCAACCCCTCGAAGGAATCAAAGCCATAAACTGTCCGATCCGGGAAGAGGCTTGAAAGATGACGAATGCTCTTCCCACCAGCAACACCAAATTCGCAGATGAGACCATTTTCTGAACGAGGAGCGAATGAAGCAGCAAAGGCCAATACATCGTAGCGATTGTTGTATGGCCGAGCCCGATCCATGTACTGTTCGACAAAGAGAGCCGTTTCTTGCAGTGCACGACGTTGACGCTCCCGCTCGATATTACGACTTTCTACGAAAAGAAAGTCTTCGACAATCCCCCGAAGCAAGTTCTTAATAAGCGTTCTAAAAAGACTTTTTGCCATAAGACCTCCAAGCGATTCCCGCTTGTTGCGATTATACACGATACGCCGATGACGCCGCCTGTCACCTGCCATGTTCGAAGACCCATCCGGCACATAAAGCAAACGTTCCCCGCCTCAAGAGATGGGACAGGGAACGTAGCGGTAGAGGCCAATGACCTGATTAATCGCCTGCTGAGGGTGGCAGGAAAGGCTCCGGTTCTTCGTTGAGCCGGCTCCAGCCCAGGGCGTTCTTCATGTTCACTGTACGTCCATACAGGTCCCTCAACGGCTTGGGAGGATCGATCTTATTAGTCAGCAACGAAGCCGCAATAAAGACGATCACCGACAGGAAGAAGGCCGGCGTGGAAGCGATGTAAACCGCATCCCATACCGCATCCTGTACGAACCCCTCGTTGGCCAGCAATGTCTCCGGGTAGTAGTACATGGAAAGCAGAATCCACGAGATAGAGCCGCTGAAGAAAGACGCCAGCGCTCCGATATGATTGGCCTTCTTCCAGTACATTCCGATCACATACGGCGCGACCATGCCAACCAGGATGCAGGTGTTGGCCAAAACGGCTAGCTCATAGATGGTCTCTGCCCATAGTGCGATCGAGAGGCTCAATACGCCGCTGAACAACAATGCCAAGCGAGTGAGCATCAGTTGCGCTCGATCGCTCAAGTCGGGCTTGAACACCTTGACGATGTTCTCGGTAAACATGGTTGCTCCTGCCAGCATCGAACTATCGGAAGTCGACATCAGCGCCGAGGCCAACGCCGCCACGAACAGCGCGGTGAGGAAGGGCGGCAAATATTTCATTGACATCGAAATCAGCACAAACTGAGACTCTTCCGAAGGGAGATCCGGTCCGATAGCAGAGTAGGCAGCCATCCCGATAAAGGGGGACAGAATACCAAAGCTGATATAAAGCAGTGCGGCCAGATAGGTCGATTTAACAGCCACGTTCTCATCCTTGGCTGCACAAGTGCGCTGCAGATAATCCTGCGCCGGGATCGAGCCGAGTCCGATGGCCATCCAGGCAGCGATGTAGTAGAACCAGCCCATGTAGCCGGTGTAGCCGAGGTATCCCTCTTCGGCAGTGGGGATCATGGCAAAGGGATATTCTGTATTCTGGGCGCCGGCCATCCCAATAAATTTGTCTAAGCCGCCCACCGACCAAAGGATGCCGCCGAAGATGAGCAACAACCCAAACATGGTCAAGAACATTTGCATGAAGTCGAGCGCCGTATCCGCCCACAGGCCGCCGGCCATTGTGTAAACGGTCACCACGCCGGCCACCAGGATCATGCCGGCCGAGAGATCCCAGCCAAGCAACGCCTGCAAAATCGCCCCGCCGGCCACGATCTGTGCTGCGGTCCAGCCAAAATAGCCGATGATCTGAGCCACTGTGCCCACTACCGACATCAGTGTGCCGTACCGTTGCTGAAAGAAATCCATGATGGTTACGTATTGCGCTCGGCGGGCAATGCGTACGATCAGCAAGCCAGAAAGCAGGAGGCATAATGTAGCTCCAAAGGGATCGAAAATCACTCCTTGCAAGCCATACTGATAGGCCTCCGAACTCGACCCCATCAGGGTCTCGGCAGCAAACCAAGTGGCCATGATAGACGGCGCCGCCATCCAGATCGGTAACCGACGGCCGGCCAACACATAATCGGTGGTGGTCTCCACGCGCTTTGCTGCCCAATAGCCGACAGCAATACGCACAATCAAAATCACAATGATCCCCCCGATGATCAGACTTGCGTATTCATATTGTGACATGGTCATAACCCTCCCAATGAATAGAATGGCGCCTTCCCTCAGAAACCCTCATCCCGATCAAACCGGGTTTATCGTCGGTTGGGTTTGTTCAATAAGTCTCTTTATTACAGGGCTTCCGCTCTGGCGTGTATTTGATGTGACCGAACAGGCAGCGATAGCGCTGGCTGCCGCCGCCGGTTTTCCCGGCTCGGTTTTGTCGTTCGGTTCGGCGACATCGTGGACATTCTATCATGTCGCGATTTTTGCCCAGTTTTGAGCCGCTCCTTTGCTCCAACCAACCGTGCAAATTATCTCGCGCATTTTATAATGAATAGAGGCTTTGGTGCATAAATCGATGAACAGGCGCAATGCGCCCGTTGCTCTTGGGAACGGTCAGGCAGCCTCTCCGGA
>CAKZJX010000088.1 GCA_937120535.1 uncultured Anaerolineae bacterium | reverse complement strand
GCGCGCCATCCAATCTGCCTTCGCTGCTTTGCGGGAACTCCATCCCGCTCAACTTGCTGCGTAAGGTGAGTAATTAATCGTGGATTCGGGATGACCAGTGGGCCAACCAGGCATCGAGCGGCCTGTCATCCCGACCGGATTCCCCACTCAGGAGGCGGCATGTCCAACATCTTTACCTCGCGGCATCCCCTGGTCGCCCACAAACTCTCCCGCCTGCGCGACAAGAACACTGAACCGAAAAAATTCCGAGAACTGCTGCGCGAGATCGCCGCCCTGCTCACTTACGAAGCCACCGTCGATCTGCAGACCGTTCCCCGCGAGATCGAGACACCTCTCGCCCAGACTACCGGCCTGGAACTCCGGGAGAAGATCGGCCTGGTGCCCATCTTGCGGGCCGGCTTGGGCATGGTGGAAGGCGTGTGGGAACTGATCCCTCAGGCCGAGGTCTGGCATATCGGCCTCTACCGAGACGAGCGGACGCTCAAACCAGTGGAATACTACAACAAACTGCCCGTGGAACCTACCGTCTCTATCTGCTTGATCTTGGACCCGATGTTGGCGACCGGCGGCTCGGCCGTCGCCACCGCTGACATCCTGAAGCGCTGGGGGGTGAAGCGCATCAAGTTCGTCGGGTTGATCGGGGCGCCGGAGGGCATTCGCGCCATGCAAGCTGCTCATCCCGATGTCCCCATCTATCTGGCAGCGATTGACGATCATCTGAACGAACGCGGCTACATCGTGCCAGGGCTAGGCGATGCCGGCGACCGCCAGTTCGGCACCGGCTGAGCCGGCCCAACCCGCCAAGACCAGCCCTGGATCAACCCAGCACCGGGCGCCTAGGACGAGGCCCACAGACGGGCTGGCCAAACATGAGCTGCACTAGCTACTTCTAGGAGGAATCCCATGAAAGTGATCGCTGAGTTCTCGATTATTCCGATCGGCGTTGGCGTATCGCTCTCGAAATATATCGCCGTGTGTGAGCGTATTTTAGAGGAGAGCGGCTTGACGCATGAGCTACATGCCAACGGAACCAACGTGGAAGGAGAATGGGACGAGGTGATCAACGTCATCAAGCGCTGTCACCAAGCGCTTCATGAGATGGGCGTACCGCGCCTTTCCACGTCCATCAAGGTCAATACGCGCATCGATCGCGAGCAGACCATGTTCGATAAAGTGTCGAGCGTAAGGGTTAAATTGCAGCAGGAAGATCGGCTATGAAAGCAATGCAAATCCATCGCCTGGCCCCGCTCGCCGAAAACCCCGCGCCGCTTCGGTTGGCAGAGCTGCCCGAGCCCGAGCCAGGGCCAGATGAACTGCTGATCCGAGTCGCGCGATGTGGGGTGTGTCACACTGAGCTGGATGAGATCGAGGGCCGCACGCCGCCGCCGCACTTGCCGGTGATCCCAGGCCATCAGGTGGTGGGTCACGTGGAGCGCACGGGACAGGCGGTGAGCGGTTGGCAGGTGGGACAGCGCGTGGGGGTGGCCTGGATCGCTTCGGCCTGTGGGGTGTGCGAGTTTTGCCGATCGGGTCGCGAGAATCTGTGTCCCGATTTTCGCGCCACCGGTCGCGATGTGGATGGCGGTTATGCCGAGTTTATCAGGGTGCGAGCCGATTTCGCCCATCTCATCCCAAGCGGTTTGAGCGACTCTGAAGCTGCCCCTTTGTTGTGCGCTGGCGCAGTGGGTTACCGAGCGCTGAAATTATGCAACTTACAAGACGGCCAAGCGTTGGGCCTGATGGGCTTCGGCGGATCCAACCACCTTGTGCTCCAGATAGCGCGACAACGCTACCCTACTAGCCCGATCTTGGTCTTCAGCCGCAACCCACAGGAGCGGGAGTTCGCCCGCTCGCTGGGCGCAGCCTGGGCCGGCGCCATTGACGACCTACCGCCCCATGCGCTGGACGCAATCATTGACACTACCCCGGTCTGGCGACCGGACTTGGAAGCGCTAAAACGCCTGAAGCCCGGCGGACGACTGGTGATCAACAACATCCGCAAGGAGGAGGCGGATAAGGAGATCCTGCTCACGCTGGACTACGCTACACATCTGTGGATGGAGAAAGAGATCAAGAGCGTGGCGAACGTCACTCGCGCTGATGTGCGTGAGTTTTTGGTCTTGGCTGCTTCGCTGGACATCCAGCCAGAATTTCAAGAGTATCCACTCAGCGAGGCCAACCAGGCGCTGTTGGAGTTGCGCCAGGGCAAGATCCGCGGTTCCAAGGTGTTGGTAGTGGCGGAGTGAGGAGGGAACAGCGCCGAATCCTGCTTGCAACGAGCGTCCTGCTGATCCTGTCTTCCTCGTCCCAGGGCTGAAACGACGACAGGGCTCTCTGCCGCTCCTGGCGCGGCTTTCTTTGCTGGCGGATGGGATAGTCGTGGCGGGTTATGGGCTATATCTTCTGGCGCCGCACGCCCATCCCCATGCCTCGCACGTCGTTGCAGGAGAGGCCGAGAGGAGTACATCAGGCAGACCCGCTTCCGCCTGTCCCCTGGCATCCGGTACGGAGCGGCTAAATTCTAGGTTCGATAAACTCATGATCAGTAGCTGGAAAAACGCTGCTTGTGCCATGGACGCCGGTTGAAGCAGGACATCAAACGTTTCCAGGCTGCCTGCAAGGCTTCTGGACCACGCAAGTAGATCACAGAGCCTCCCTGTGTCTTCGTGTCTTTGTGTGAAAAAATCCTTTTTATCCACTCCCTTCGGTCGACTCAGGCCATCCGGGAGTCAGCGAGGCGCTAGGCGATAGACGACGAATTTGTGGTTCTCGAAGACACGCGTTACCTGTAGGGCGGGATTGCAGGTTTCGATGGTTTGAGGGGATACCTGGTCTACGCCGCCGCGGGATTTGCGCAGGACAGCATAATCGGCCAGAGGGAGCTGGTCGCAGTCGTGGATCAGCAGGGCGTTGCGATCGGTGAACAGACGCAGGGCGCGCGGTTTGTAAAAAGCGATCACCCCATCGGGCGGGGTGTTTTCTCGGACGAAGGCGAACATCTCCAGCGAGAGCGGATCGAGCACGTTGCCGTTGTGACCGCGCCCGCGCGCCAGGTTTTGGCCGGCCAGGCTAACCGATGCCCAGGCGAAGATAACGATCACGCCCAGCCAGAACAGGATGGTGAGCCAACGGCCTAGGGTGCGATGGCGCTCGGTGAGGGCAAAGGCGGTGGCCTCCATGCCCCGATAGGCAAAGTAGACCAGGATCGGCAGCAGGGGAAAGAGAAATCGAACGCCCTGTTGCGCCGGCCACAGGATGAACAGGCCATAGCTCAAGACCACATAGGCGATCAGATGCGCCTCGCGCCGGGCCTGCAGAACCATACCGCCCAGCACAAAGGGCAGTAAGATGCCGTATATCAATTGGGGAAAGCGCAGGTCTTGGAAAAATTGGGAGGCCATGATCAAGTAGGCGGAGAGGTTGTCGGTCAGCGTTTGTCGGGAGACAATACGCAAGCGTTCGAGGTGCGATCCTTCGCCGGCCGGGAAGATCAGGAAGTTGGCCAGGGCGAGCAGGAAGAAGACGAGGTAGGGGAGGACGCCGCTCCACGCCGACCCGGCTTGGGCCGGCCGAACCCGCTTGAGGTCCGAGAGGAGCCGCCGTGGATCGGCCAGGGCGAGGGAAGCGATCTGGGCGACGAATAGGGTCGGGACGAGAAGAATGCCGTTGGTTCTCACAAAGAAGGCCAGAAAGAGGGCGGCCCCCAAGGCCAGGGATTTTGCCAGAGAGAGGGGACCGCGATAAACGTCATCGATCAGCAGCAGGCCAAGGGTGGAGAGGAAGAGAAAGGCAATCTCCGAGAGCAGGTGGTCGTTGAATTTGAGCAGGGTGGGGCTAACGGCAAAGACGGCCAGCAGCAGGGTGGTGGGAAACGGCGGAAGACGACGGGCAAGGAGGTGGTAGAGGACGATCAGGAAGAGAGCGTAGCAGATGGGGTTGATCCATTTGAGACAGAGGAAGTTGTGCGGACCACAGAGGGCCACCCAGGGGGCCATCAGGGTGGGATAGCCCCAAGGATAGGCGTCGGGGCCGAGGAATTGGGTGGAGGTGCGCGTGGTGAAGGCGTTGCGCCGGATGAATTCCTGCAGGTCGCCGCGCAGGATGGCTTCGGCTTGCATCACGTAGGCAGCCCAGTCGTCGCCCCATTCGTGATCGTTGCTGAGCAAGGCTAGGGCGAGCAGGAGGGAAAGGAGGATCAGAAGGGCGGGGAGGAGGTGGCGCTTCATGAAGGGAATCACTGGACGTCCAAATGAAATACATGGGCTAGGAGCCGATGGAGAAGAACGGTCGGCAGCAACAGGATCAGGTGAACGATGGCGCTCAGGCCAAATAGCACGGCCACTGATTGGAGGAAGCGATTCAGCGCAGGGGCTAAATGGGCGAGCAGCCAAGGCCCGATGTCAGTCAGCAAGGCCAAGGTGAGCAGAGCGGTTATCCACAAGAGAAGCGGCAGCCAGGCCTGGCGATCGGAGGTCGAGGGGAGCATGGTGCTGCTGACGGCAAAGGTCAGGTAGAACCAGAGAGGGAAGTCGGGCACCGAGGGCAGGGCCCACAGGGCGGAGAGGAACAGGTCGATCTGGCCGTTTTGTAGGGTGCGCCAGAGCAGGGGCAGGTTCAGGCGGTGGAGGGCCACGTAGGCCAGGAAGGCGCCGCCGGCCACCAGCGGAGCCAAGCCGATCAGGGCGTCGCGCACGATGTCGGTCCGCTGGGTTTCTACGTAGCCCAGGAGCAGCCGTCCATCGGGCAGCACGCGAGGCAGGAGGGAGAAGCGGCCGGTGCGCACGCCGAGCAGTTTGGCGGCCAGAAAATGGCTGAATTCGTGCAGGAGCACGCCCGGCAAGAAGAGCATGGAGAACAGGCCGATGGTCAGGCCGGAGTGACGGGTGAGGAGCAGGAGCACGGCTTGAATCTCGCGGTGCAAAAGCCGCTGGAACAGCGCCAGCGGCAATAGGCTTGTCACAAACCACAGGAAGCCCAGGAACATGGGTGCGGCCGCTCAGCTTAGGCGATCAGCCCCGACCATCGCCGCCTTTCTTTTCAGCGCACGCTCGAACGATGGCGACGAATTCGTCGGCTTTCAGGCTCGCTCCGCCGACCAGGGCGCCGTCAATTTCTGCGGAGGCGAAGAAGTCGCCGGCATTGGCAGCGGTCACCGAGCCGCCGTAGAGGACGCGCACTGCCTGGGCGATCTGCGGGCCAAACAACTCGGCCAGGGCCGGCCGGATCACGCGGCGGATCACGCCTTCGGCGTTCTCGGGCGTGGAGGCGCGGCCGGTGCCGATGGCCCACACCGGCTCATAGGCGATTACAACGCGGGCCGCCTGCGATGGGTCCAGGCCGGCCAGGCCGGCGCAGATCTGCCGTCCGACCACGTCGGCGGTTTGGCCGGCTTCGTATTGGGCCAGCGTCTCGCCCACGCACACGATCGGGACCAGGTCGTGGGCGAGAGCGGCGTGAACTTTTTTGTTGACCGTCTCGTCGATCTCACAAAAGTAGGTGCGCCGTTCGGAATGGCCCAGGATGACGTACTTGCAGAATTCTTTGACCATGTCGGGCGATATCTCGCCGGTAAAGGCGCCTTTCCCCTCCCAATGCATGTTCTGGGCGCCCAGGCCGATGTCGGTGCCGACCAGCAGGGCCGACACCGCCAGGAGCGAGGGGAAGGGCGGACAGAGCACTTTCTCTACGCCGCGGATCTCCCGCAACGGGGTGCTCATGGCAAAGACCAGGTCGCGCGCTTCGGCGACGGTTTTGTTCATTTTCCAGTTTCCAGCAACGAAGGGCAATCGCATATTTCCTCGGCGGATAGGGGAATGTCGGGTAGATTATAGCCTAATCTGTCGTTGGTTGTTCGCAATTGGCCCCCCAGGGAGTGGATAAAAAGGGATTTTTTCACACAGAGACACAAAGACGCGGGCAGGCTCTGTGGTCTACGTGTTGGGTTCGCATGCGACTCGCATTACACGGCAGGGTGGAGGCCGGATCCCGAGCACAGGCCGACCCCGAAGGGAAGAACGCCGAGTTGCGCCGTTACCTGGC
>CAKZJX010000087.1 GCA_937120535.1 uncultured Anaerolineae bacterium | reverse complement strand
GAGCGTCGCGTCAGGCGAGCGAGATCATGGCCTCGCTCGGCGTTCTTCCCTTCGGGGCCGGCCTGTGCTTGGGATCCTGCCCCCACCCCGCCGTGCCACGCGACTCGCATGGGAACGCAACACGTAGATCACAGAGCCTCCCCGCGTCTTTGTGTCTCTGTGTGAAAAAATTCCCTTTTTATCCACTCCCCGAGCTGCTCTGCCTTGGGCATGTCAGTGGATTTCCAGGTAAAATAAAGGCCTGTTTGTCTGTTTCCCAAGCCATTGAGAGCTGGTCATTGCTTTAATGGGTTGCCACACGATCTCAACTTGACTTCATCAGGAGGAGAGTCTTCACATGTCTGTCCCTCTCGTTCCCCCCTGGGTAAAACCTCTGACACTTGCTTTTGCTCCCGGGCCAATGTCGGCGTTGTTAGAAGACGCAGTCGGCAAGGTGTTGGATGCGTTTCGTTACTTTGGTCACCAGGTTCACGATCCTCCTGCCCCTGATACTGATCTCCTGCTGACCACAGCACCGTTTGCTCAGCCGCTCAAGTGGCGCCAGGCCTTGCTCTTCACTGCTCGACGTCGCTTTGGTCTGGAACGCACTCCCGCCATTCTTACCCTAATCCATGCCTCAGAGCGGGCTTTTAATCAGTTGCTAGAGCACTTCGAGCGCGCTTTAGAGAAGTCGCCGGTTGACCCATCCGACTTTGCCTTTGAAGACTTGGCGCCGAACGCGTTTGAAACCCTGGCTGAGCAGGGCCGGCGCGGTGGCCCTCTTCTTGCTTTAGAGCGTTTGTTGCAGGCTCAAGCAAAAAGCATTCGCATCTTGCTCTTTGTCGGCGATCAGACAATCCGAGAAGCTTATCTGTTCGATCTGGTTGGCGCTTATCCGCGCCTCCTCCTCGATCACGATGAACAGAGCTTCTATCGCGAAATTGCCCTGCGCGTGACTAGCGCTGTTAGCACCGATAGCGTCACCGACCATCAAGTGGTGGGAGACCTTATCCCGGCTGAACAATGGCGTGCCTTGGCTGCTCCGCGCCAGATGATCCAAGCCGCGCGCGAGCTAGGCAAACGGCAATTCTTCACACCGACGGTCAAGATCGCCAACCTGGTGGCCGTGCCTTCTGTGGGCGATGTGATTGCTGATCAATATAGCGAAGGTTGCTTTGCCACCTGGGAGCCCTATCTACCCGGCCTGATCTCTACCATCACCGGCAGCGCTCGACCGGTGGATAAAGATAGCATCACTCTGGACGATCTAGCCGTGATCGTCGGCATGCGGCCCGATGGGCGTGGGGCCTTGGTGCAGCATGTGGAAGATCGTCGTAATGACCCACCGTCCTCAGAAGCGGTAGAGATGATCTGGATGGATGAACCCCTGCCGCGGGTTTCGATCTCGCTCAACGGTCAGAGCTTCCAAGTGCCAGTTGTCCGCTCCAAATTGCACGGTCATCGTGGCGTGGCGGCTTATCATCCCGATTTTGTGGAATACGCTCCTTTAGATATGCCGTACTATCAGTATCCCGTCTCCTGTTCCACCGAAGCCCAGGCGCGAGGTATCTATCAGGCTTTCTCTCGGGCAGAATGTCTGCGTCATCCCGAAGATCCACGCCAGGTTGCCTTCACCATCTTGCCTGGCCATGGAGTGGTGATCGTGGAGAAGTGGCAGCCGGAGAAAGAGCCCTTCCAGGTGATTTGGGAATACATGGACTTAGGCTATCTGGAAATTCAATCCCGGGTTCCCCAAGGGATGCTGATGTTTGTTCCTGGGTCGGATGGGCGCTTGCACCTACGCGATCTCATGGCGATTTCTCGCTAAGGAGCGATCATGCGCGCCATTTACGTGGACAAACATATTCCCCGCGCTTTGCTAACCAAGGCCCTGGCGCCGCTCTGGCCAGGATTTGTGTGGACTCCGCTCTCCGCTGCTCGCGCCGCCGAATTGGCCGATCCGCCTCTGCCCGGGCCGCGCTGGTTACGCGTTCACAACCTGCAATGTGGCATCTGCGCTTCGGATCTCTCGCTGCTTTTTGTCCATGCCGACCCGGCCATTGCGCCGGCCGCTCTGCCTGGTTTGGCCCGCTTCTGGCTCGGCCATGAGACGGTTTCGGTGGTCACTGAGGCCGGCCCGGGAGTGACGCGCTTCCGCGTCGGCGATCGTGTTCTCATGGATACGCATTTTGCCGGCGCCAACTGCGAGACGCTGGAGATCGAGCCCAAATGTCGCTACTGCGCCGAGGGCGATTATCACTTCTGTGTCAACAAATCTGAACCCGGTCCGCGCGGGGCCGGCGGGGGATTCGGCGACTCGTATGTTACCCATGAAACGGCGGTCTATCCGGCTGCGCCCGAATTGAACACCGATCAAGCCATGCTGGTGGAACCTATCTCGATCGCTGTGTACGGGGTGATGCGTTTTCCCCCTCGGCCGGGCGATCGGGTGATGGTGATCGGGGCCGGCATCATCGGTTTGCTGACGGTGATGGTGGTGCACGCCCTCGAGCCCCAAGCGGAGATCACCGTCTTAGCGCGCTATCCTCATCAGCAACAGATGGCGGAGAAGCTGGGCGCCCGCCATCTGCTCTCCCGCGCCGACTATGCGGCCGTGGCCCGCATCACCGGCGGCAAGTTCTTCTCAGCGCCACTCAACCGTGGGGTGGTGGTCGGCGGCTTCGATTTGATCTACGACTGTGTCGCCGATCCGCGCACCACCAACAACGCTCTGCGCTGGGTACGGGCCGGCGGAACGGTGGTCATGATCGGCGCTCACATGGCTCCCATGCCCAAGGTGGACCTCACACCGATTTGGTATCACCACGTCAACCTGGTGGGTACCTACGGCCACGGAATGAACAACTGGAACGGCGTCCACAAACATACCTACGAATGGGTGTTCGATTTGTTCCGTCAGGATAAACTCGAAATTAATGGATTGATCACCCATCGTTTTCCCCTGCGAGATTACAAAGAAGCCATTCGGGTGGCCACAGCCAAAGGTCGCGAGAGAGCCATCAAGGTGATCCTCGTGAACGACGCCTAGGACGCACAAGCCGCCTGGAAACAGGCGGCTTGTCTTTTTGAGAGCGGGTGATGGGATTCGAACCCACGATATCTTGCTTGGGAAGCAAGCGTTCTACCACTGAACTACACCCGCCCGCTGCACGTTGAGATTATAGCCAGCATGATGAGGCCTGTCAAGCGCCGCGGCCGAGCAATTGATTGGCCAACGAACGCAACGCTTCCCCCGCCTCCCCTTGGGGCTCGGCCCTCCGCAAGTGATCCAACGCCCGAGCGGTCATCTCCTGTGCCGCTTCCTGCGCCGACTTGCGGGCGGATTCGGCCTCGAGCAGCGCAGCCATCTCCCGAACTTCCTCGGCCCGGATCGCTCCCTGACGCCATCGCCGGGCAAACGATCCGTTCTTCTCCAACCCGAACAGCACCGGCAAGGACTTCTTGCCCTCCACCAGGTCGCTAACGGTCGATTTCCCCGTCAGGGCCTCATCGCCCCAGATGCCCAAGAGGTCGTCCTGGATCTGGAACGCCAACCCCAGGAACTGCCCAAATGCCCGGTAATGTTCCTGGCGCTCTGGGTCGGCATGCCCTAAGAGGGCTCCCATGTGGCAACATGCCGCAATCAGGGCTGCCGTCTTGCCGCTAACCATTGGCCAATAATCGTCTACAGCTAAGTCTAGGCGGTCTTGATACAGAATGTCGAGGAACTGACCGCGAGTCAGGTCCAAGCAGCTCTGATGGAGGATATGGACGGCGTTCAGGACTGTCGCTGCAGGATAGGCATTGTTCAGATCGAGCAAGGCTAGATGGGCGAGCACAAACAGTCCGTCGCCTACGTTGATGCCCTGGGCAATTCCCCATCGTTTCCATACGGTCGGCCGGCCGCGCCGCTTATCGCTGTTGTCTTGAATATCGTCGTGGGCCAGGGAGAAGTTATGGATGAGCTCCACCGCTGCTGCAGCAGGCAAGGCCGGTTGCCAATCGGCGCCGCAAGAGGCGGCAGAGAGCAATACCAACAAGGGTCGAATGCGCTTGCCAGTGGATTCTGGGCCGGCCCCTTCCCCCGTCCATCCCATGTGGTAGGTGAGCATGTCGTGGAAGAAGCGGGTGTGCGGTTCGTCTAGGCGCGCCACCTGTTTTTTTAGCTCATGTTCAATAGCAGAAAGCAGGGTGTTTATCAGCATCATTCGATCTCCACAGCGAACAGGATTATCTTCGGCTTGCTAGACGTGCGGCGCGTTGAAGGCCGCGTTGACGCAGGTAACGGTATAGGAATGGGCCGAGCGCAGGGATGGCGTTTCCCAGTTTGGCCAAGAGGCCGCGCGAGACCGGCAGGGTCACTTCTAACGGCTTGCGCTCCATGGCGTGCAAAATGGCTTGCGTCACTTGTTCCACACGCAGCGGTCGCGAGGTGGCAAAGGCCAGCGCCGATTCATCCGGGCGTTGCAATTGTACGTCTAGCATCGGTGTGTCGATCAAATCTGGGCAGATCACTGTCACATGAACCCCTTTCTCGCGCAGCGCAATGCCGGCGGCCAACGAAAATCCTCGGACGCCGAACTTCGAAGCAGTATAGGCTTCCATGCCGGGTATGGGCGCCACGCCTGCTAACGAGGCCATGTTGATGATGTGTCCATGTCCTTGATGGCTCATGATACGGGCCGCCAGATGAGTTCCATAGACGGTGCCCTTCAGGTTGGTATCAATCTGGCGATCGATCTCTTCTCGGGTGGTGTTGAGCAGGAAGGCCGGCAGCACCACGCCAGCAATGTTGAACAGATAATCGAGCCGGCCGAAGAGGTGCAGGGTCTCTCCCAGCAGACGCTCCCACTCTTCGGCCGATCGAATGTCCAGACGGCGCGTTTGGACGGTTTCAGACGATGGAAAGGCAGCCCGCAAAGCCTCTTCCTGGATGTCGGTCAGCATAAGGCGGTATCCTCGCTCGATCAGAGTTGAAGCCAAGTGTTTGCCAACGCCGCTTGCTGCTCCGGTGATCAAGGCAACAGGATTCATGATGAGCACTCTCCTAAACACCGATGGAATTTCTCAGCGAAGAACAGCTTGAACGGCCTGGATGATGCGTTCCTGGTTTGGAATGACAGCATTTTCCAAGGCGCGATTGTAGGGGATGGGCATGTCTAAAGCGGCCACCCGTTGGGGTGGGGCTTTGAGCTGATGCCAGGCAACTTGCCCAACGCGAGCGATGCACTCGGCCCCGAAGCCGGCGGTCAGAGGACCACCTTCGACAACCACTAAGCGCCGGGTCTTGAGCGCCGAGCGCAGGATAGTGTCCCAATCGCAGGGGGCTAGGGTGCGAACGTCCACAACCTCGGCAGAGATGCCCTGGGTGGTCTCTAGTTGGGTGGCTACTTCTAGCGCCAGGGGGACCATGGCACCCACGGCGACCAGAGTGACATCTTGACCGGAGCGTTTTATGTCGGCAACGCCGATCGGCGCCAGGTATTCTCCTTCTGGGATCGAGCCGGTATCAGCGTAGAGCAGTTTGTTCTCGAAGAACACCACGGGGTTGTTGGAGCGGATAGCCGACTTGAGCAGCCCTTTAGCGTCGTAGGCGGTGCCGGGGGCGATCAAGATCAGGCCGGGGATGTGCATCAGCCAGGCTTCTAGGCTTTGGCTATGTTGGGCGGCCATGCCGATGCCACCGCCGCCTGGAGTGCGCACTACCAGCGGTAGAGCATATTGGCCTCCGGACATGAAGCGCAATTTGGCGGCCTGGTTGACCAGCGGATCCATGGCACAGGTGAGGAAATCGGAGAATTCGATCTCGGCTACTGGGCGCATGCCGGTCATGGCGGCGCCCACGCTGGAGCCGACGATGGCGTATTCGCTGATGGGGGTATCGATCACCCGCTGGGGGCCAAACTCATCCACCAAGCCGGCGGTCACGGCGAAATAGCCGCCGGCCCGCACGTCTTCACCGATCACGTACACACGCTCATCGCGGGCCATTTCTTCGGCCAGGGCTTCCCACAAGGCGGTGGAGACGCTGACTTTTCGCGTAGCCGGATGGCTTTCGATCGGGCGGTAGAGTGTGGCCGGCTCAGGGGCATAGAGGCTGGCGATCATGTGCTTCATCTCCGGCTCGGGATCGGCCCGGGCTTGGACCACAGCCTGCTCCACAGCCTGATGAGCCTGCCGACGGATGGCGAGGCAATCGTCTGCAGAGAGCAGTCCTTCTTCTTGTAGACGTTGTTCCCAACGAGTAATGGGGTCATTTGCTTTCCAAGCAGCGATCTCCTCCTCGGTCCGGTAGCGAGCCGTTTCGCCCTCAGTATGGCCACTCCAGCGATAGGTGATCGCTTCGATCAGGGTAGGGCCCTCACCTCGGCGGGCGCGCTGGGCGGCCTCTTGGACGGTTTGGTAGACAAGCCAGACATCGTTGCCGTCAATCGTCACCCCAGGCAGGCCATGGCCACGGGCGCGATCGGCCAGGTGTTCTAGCCGGGTATGTCCTTTGAGTGGGGTGAATTCGGCGTAGTGATTGTTTTCTACAAAGAACAGGGCCGGCAGGTCGAATACGGCGGCAAAGTTCAGTGCTTCGTGGAACATGCCTTGGGCGGTTGCGCCATCGCCGAGGAAAGCAAGGGCGATTTGAGAGCTGCGGCGCAAGCGGGCGGAGAGCGCGGCGCCGACGGCAATCAACGATGAGGCGCCGACGATGCCATTGGCTCCGAGCGCGCCGATGCGGGCATCGGTGACGTGCATGGTTCCGCCTAGGCCATGGCACAGGCCGGTGGCTTTGCCCAACAGTTCCGCAACCATGGCGTTCAGGTCGGCGCCGCGCGCAAGCATGTGTCCATGGCCGCGGTGTGTGGTGGACATGTAATCGTCCTCCTGCAGGGCGAAGCAGGCTCCTACGGCGCAGGCTTCTTGCCCGATTGAGAGGTGAAGCGCTTCGGTGGGCAGATGGCCGGCGGCGAATTCGCGTGCCATGGCTTCTTCAAAGGCTCGGATCAGGTGCATGCGGCGCAACATTTCCACTTTTAGGGCGCTCTCTTCGGTCGGTAGGGAGGGGGCTTGGGGAGCGGGCGGTGCAGAGGGTTGGGCTTCGATCAGGGGAATGGATATCGGGGAGAGCGACGGGGGTGTGGTCAGGGCTCGGCGTGGCTTCCAGAATCGTTCCCACCATCGTGGGCGGCGAGAGGCGATGGGTTTCTGTGGAGGGAGCAGCGCCGACTCGCCGATCTCGTGCAGGATCTGGGGATAGCGCTCGAACACAGGAGTGAGGGCCGGCAGCAGGGTGAGGGCTTTGGGAACTGAGCCGCGGGCAATCACCTTACGGGTGGCGATGGCTTGAGGGACGTTAACACGCCCTAGCCAGAAGAGATGGGCTGTGTCGGCCGATTGGGTCATCTCTACATCGGGGGAGAGATCGCATGGGCCGAGGTAGACGACAATCGGAGGGTTACGCAGGTCCACGGTGATCTCGGCTTGGGGGTCGGTGAATACGAACCGTACAATCAGCCGGCTTTGGAGTAGTTTTTCGCTCAACTGTGGGTCGCTGCGCACGCGATCAAACAGGGCGCCTAAGACTCGGTATAGGTGTTCGGCGTCTCGAAAGGTGGACATGGTCTTCTCCGGAGGAGGGTGGCTGAGAAGCTTTTGTAGAGTGTATCATCAAATGATGCGGAAGCGAAGTTAGAGGATAAACATGGTTTTGTTTATGATGAGGTCTGTGCTCGTGGGCTATGGCATAATTAATTTATGTTACCCGAACAGCCCATCGGTGTGTTTGATTCAGGGGTTGGTGGTTTGTCGGTCTTGCGCGCAATTCGACAGATCTTGCCGGCTGAGGAGGTGATCTTCTTTGGCGATCAGGCGCATGTGCCCTATGGGTCGCGCCCGCTGGAGCAGGTGCGTCATTTCTCCGAGGCGATCGCGCGCTGGTTGTTGGACGAAGGGGCGAAGTTGATTGTAGTGGCTTGCAACACCGCCTCAGCGGCAGCGTTGCGGTTTCTGCGCGAGACCTTTCCCCAGGCGAAGTTTGTTGGCATGGAGCCGGCGGTGAAGCCGGCGGCCGAGCAGACACGCAGCGGCGTGGTCGGCGTGTTGGCTACGCCGGCAACGTTTCAAGGCGCCCTGTATGCTTCTGTGGTGGAGCGCTTCGCCAACGGTGTGGAGATTTTGCAGGATACTTGCCCGGGCTTGGTGCACGTGATCGAGCAGGGCAACCTGGACGGTGAGGCGCCGCGCCAGATCTTGGAGCGAGCTTTGCGCCCGATGCTGGCGAGGAACATGGATACGGTGGTGTTGGGATGCACTCATTATCCGTTTGTGATCCCGCTCATTCAGGAGATCGTGGGAGAGACGGTTCGGGTGATCGATCCGGCCCCGGCGGTGGCGCGGCAGGTGGAGCGTCTGCTGGAAGCGGAGGGGTTGAGGAATCGTTCGTCGGGCCGCGGGCACGTTCGATTCTTTACGTCGGGCGAACCGCAGGCGTTGCAGGCGTTGTTGCCGCGCTTGTTGGATGAATCGGGATCGGTGGAGCGATTGGTTTGGGAGGGTGAGTCCCGCTTGGTCAGGCCGTGAGCGAGACGGTCTGCCAGCCTTTGGCGTGGTAGTGCAGGGTGAAGGTGACCTTCGGCTTGGGGCCTTCGAAATCCACGTGGACGATGCCAACGTTGGGGAAGGCGCGGTAGAAGTGACGTCGCTGTTGGGAGAGCCACGGCGAGCGAATGGGAAGGTAGCCGAAGCTAAGCCAGACGCTGCGCTGTTCGAAGGGGGAGGCGCAGAATTCGGCAATCGGGATGTGTCGCCCAGTGGGGCTTCGTAGTTCGGCGGTCACGGCATGGCTGGAATGAAGGTCGCCAGCCAGGATGTAGACCCCTTCAATTTCGTGCCTGGCCAGGAATTCGAGCAAGCGCTCGCGCTCGGCTGGGAAGCCCGACCAGCGATCGTGGGCGATGTCGAAGAAGAAGGGATGGAGTAGGGAGCAGGAGGAGACCAGGAATTTGACCGGGTAGTTGTCTTTGACGTTGTCTAGCCACTCGAACAGGGCGCGCCATTGGCCTTCGCCGAGCAGGATGCGGTAGGGAGGCCCAACACGCATGGTGCGCGTGTCGAGCATGAAGAAGGCTGCAGCACCCACGTAGAAGGCGTAGGCAAAGGAAGCTGGGTCGTGGGGTTGGAAGATCACCTCGCCTAGGGCATCGGTGTGGAAGGGGATGAGCAGATCGGGGGCGTGCATCATTTGGTGTTCTTCGTAGGCTTTTAGGGCGGCACGCACGCGATCGGGGAACAGGTTGCGCTCTTGGGGTGGATAGCCTTTGATGAGGCGCAGAAGGGTGTCGGTGATGGGGATGTCGGCCCATTGGCGGGAGGGGTCGCGCCAATGCCAGTCGTTGTCTACTTCGTGATCGTCCAGGGTCATGAACAGGGGTAGGCGGGGCAGGAGTTCTCGAATGGCCGGGTGCGACCAGGTGTGAGCGTATACGGCCCGATAGTCGTCCAGGGTGACCGCTACTCGGCCGAGTCCGTTGCCATGAGCCGCATCGGCGTAAATTTGATCGCCCAGGAAGAGTCCGAAGCGCAGGTCTTCGGTCTCGATCAGGCGGCGCAGGTAGTCAAAGGTCTGGCCGCCGTGTTCATCTGGAGGAAGGTAACACGAGCCGAAGGCAAAGGCGAAGGATTGGCGTTGGCCTGGGGGTGGGAAGGTGCGGAAGGGGTAGAAGCGATCGGGAGGCGGGGGCGAATCGCTCAGGCTAACGGCATAGGAGTAGGGGGTATCGGGCTGCAGGTCGTGCAGGGGGAGGACGCCGGCGTAGCCGTTGGCCGGCAGCAGGTCGGTTACGCCGACCAGGCGGGCGTTGGCGAGGTCGTTCCGGTCGGCCAGCCAGCCGTAGAGGCGGGCCGGCCCATCGGCGCGGGCCCAGATCTTGGCCGATTGGTGTGATAGGGCGCCGAGGATGGGGCCGAGAAGGAGCGAGGAGGGCATGGCGGTCGGGTTGTCAAGCAGGGTAGACGAGCGGGAGTGCTGCGAAGGGATCGGACGTGGCTCCGACGGCAGTTTATTGCACGCTGAGCAGGGTTTGGCGCTGTTCAACTGTGTCGCCCGGCTTGACGCGTACTCGCACCACGGTGCCGGCCCGCGGCGATTTCAGCTCGTTTTGCATCTTCATCGACTCTAAGATGACCAGCACCTGTCCTTTGGTTACCGCCTGACCTTCTTGCACAGGGACGGAGACCACCAGGCCGGGCATAGGGGCCTTTAGGTGGAATTCGTTGCTCTCGGCTGCGCCACGGCCGCCGGCCATGCGCAGGCGCTTTTCGCGCTCGTCTTCCACGGTCATCACGTATTGACGGCCGCGCATTAATACTTGCCAGCCCTCTTCGGTCTCGTAGACGAAGGATTCGTAGGATCTGCCATCTAAGATCAGCGAATAGATCGGTTGACCGCTGATGGAGACAAAATCCACGTGTTGGGTTCGACCGTCGATCAGGATGTGATGTTCGTCTACGATCTCAATCCGATATTCTCGTCCGTTGATGCTCGTGATGTATTTCATCGTTCACCTTTGGGAGAAAGACGTGGATTATCGTTGCAAACGTTCCCAGCGGCCGAGCCATTTCCAGTTGCTGGTATCGCGTGCGCCGCGACGAACGATCTGGGCGGAGCGTTGTGTTTGTTGATGGGCCACCAGGGTGCCAATGATAGCTGCAATTTCTGGAAGGTATTCTTTATCTTCTTCGGGGTCGGTCATGGCGAAACGCTCTTCGACAAAGCGGGTGTCGTATTGGCCGGCCAAGAAGCGGGTGGAGTCCATCAAGCTCTGGTGGAAGGGGATGTTGGTTCGGACGCCCACGATGCGATATTCCTCTAGGGCGCGACGCATGCGCAAGATGGCCTGGGCGCGGGTCTCGCCCCAGACAATCAGCTTGGCGATCAGTGGGTCGTAGTAGGGGGTGATCTCCGAGCCGGCAAATACGCCGGTGTCCACCCGCACCCCGGGGCCGGTGGGGATGATCATTTGGGTGATGCGACCGGTGGAGGGGAGGAATCCGTTGTATGGGTCTTCGGCGTTGATGCGGCATTCGATGGAAGCACCGGTGAGTTTGATGTCTTCCTGGCGGTAGGAGAGCGGACGGCCACGGGCGATGCGGATCTGCTCTTTGACGATGTCAATCCCGGTCACCATCTCGGTGATGGGATGCTCTACTTGCAGGCGGGTGTTCATTTCCAGGAAGTAGAAGTTTTTGTCTTTGTCGACCAGGAATTCGATGGTGCCGGCGTTGAGGTATTCCACGGCTTGAGCGGCCTTGACGGCTACAGCGCCCATGCGTTGTCGCAGGTCTTCGTCCATGATCGGCGAAGGGGTTTCTTCGACCAGTTTCTGGTGGCGTCGTTGTAGGGAGCAGTCGCGTTCGCCCAGGTGGATCACGTTGCCATAGGCATCGGCCAGGATTTGGAACTCGATGTGGCGCGCGCCTTCTACCAGCTTTTCCAGGTAGACGTTTCCGTCGCCAAAGGCGGCTTCGGCCTCGCGCCGTGCGGCAGCCAGCAGAGTCGGCATCTCTTCTAGCGAGCGCACTTCGCGCATGCCTTTTCCACCACCGCCAGCGGTGGCCTTGATCAACAGGGGGAAGCCGATCTTGGGGGCAATGGCCAGCAACTCATTGTCGCTCAGGTTGCCCACGTCTTCGGTGCCCGGCACGACCGGCACGCCGGCCTTGGAGACGGTGGCCCGCGCCACGGCTTTGTCGCCCATGGCGGCAATGGCCGAGGGCTTGGGACCGATGAAGGTGATGCCGGCATCGGCGCAGGCCTGGGCGAATTCCTCGCGCTCGGCCAGGAATCCATAGCCGGGGTGAATGGCATCGGCACCCGATTTGCGAGCGATATCGATCAGCTTATCGATCCGCAGGTAGGAATCGCGTGACGGGGCCGGCCCGAGGAAGTAGGCCTTATCGGCATAACGGACGTGCAGCGCCTGGCGGTCTACCTCGGAATAAACGGCAACCGTCTCAATTCCCAACTCGCGGCAGGCGCGGATGATGCGAATGGCGATCTCGCCTCGATTAGCTATCAGAACTTTGGTGACCATAGGGCTCTCCGTAGGCAACTGATTACAAGGGAATGTTGCCGTGTTTCTTGGGCGGGTTGGAATCGCGCTTGTTGCTGAGCATCTCCAGGGCATTGATCAGGCGCGGACGAGTCTCGCGGGGCTCGATCACGTCGTCCAAGTAGCCGCGTTCGGCCGCCACGTAGGGGTTGGCAAATTTGCAGCGGTACTCTTCCACCAACTCCGCCCGTCGTTTGACGGGGTCTTCTGCCTTCTCCAATTCACGGCGGAAGATAATGTTCACCGCCCCTTCAGGGCCCATCACCGCCAGCTCGGCGTTTGGCCAAGCCACGTTGAAGTCGCCGCGGATATGCTTGCTGGACATCACGTCGTAGGCGCCGCCGTAGGCTTTGCGGGTGATCACAGTCAATTTGGGGACGGTCGCTTCGCAGTAGGCATAGAGCAACTTGGCGCCGGCGCGGATGATGCCGCCGTGCTCCTGCACCGTGCCGGGCATGAAGCCGGGCACATCCACAAAGGTGACCAGAGGGATGTTGAAGGCGTCGCAAGTGCGCACAAAACGAGCGGCTTTCTCGGAGGCGTCAATATCCAATACCCCTGCCAACACGGCCGGCTGATTGGCCACGATGCCCACGGCGTGTCCCCCCAATCGGGCGAAGCCCACCACAATGTTCGGGGCGAAGGACTCGTGGATCTCGAAAAATTCGCCGTTGTCCATCACGAGCTGAATGACGTCTTTGATGTTATACGGTTTGACCGGGTCGTCGGGGATGATGGTGTCGAGGGCTTCTTCTTCGCGCAGCGGGTTGTCGCCGGTGTCTACAAACGGCGGGTCTTCCATGTTGTTTTGGGGCAGATAGCTGAGCAGCTTGCGGATCAGGTAGAGGGTGTCGGCCTCGGTGTCGGCAGCCACATGGCATACGCCTGACTTCTCGGCATGAACGGCTGCTCCGCCCAGTTCCTCAAACGTGACTTCTTCATGGGTGACAGCTTTTACCACATCCGGGCCGGTGACGAACATATACGATGAGCCGCGCACCATGAAGATGAAATCGGTCAGCGCTGGGGAATACACGGCGCCGCCGGCGCATGGGCCCATGATGGCCGAGATCTGAGGGATCACGCCGCTGGCCAGCGTGTTGCGCAAGAAGATGTCGGCATAGCCGGCCAAGGAAACCACCCCTTCTTGGATGCGTGCACCCCCTGAGTCGTTCAAGCCGATGATCGGGGCCCCGTTCTTCATGGCCATATCCATGATCTTGCAGATCTTCTCGGCATGGACCTCGCCCAAACTGCCTCCCAGCACGGTGAAATCTTGGGAAAAGACGTATACCAAGCGGCCATCGATCGTCCCCCAGCCGGTGACGACCGAATCGCCCGAATACACCTGTTGATCGAGGCCGAAATCGCGCGTGCGATGGACGACGAAGCTGTCAATCTCACGAAACGAGCCTTTGTCGAGCAGGAGGTCCAAGCGCTCGCGCGCCGTCAGCCGGCCCTTCTTGTGTTGGATTTCGATGCGTTCTGGCCCGCCGCCCAAACGAGCTCGGGCTTTGCGTTCACGAAGTTCTTGGATTCGAGTCTGATTGCTCATAATTTTCCCTTCGGCAGAAGTAGCGAGCGGTTGTGGGATGGAGGAGATTATAGACGATTCCGATGGCAATCACGAAGGTGAAAGTGGCCAGAAACGGCCAGTTGGGGAAGGCCGATCTGAACCACATTCGATCCAGCCAATACCACGCTAGGTATCCGAACAAATAGACGGCCATCCAACGGCGAGCTTGCTGATCCCGACGACGAATGCGCTGCCAGAGCAGCCAGCCCCCGATTGTCCAGAGCGCACCGGTGATTGCGAGGTAGAGGGGTCCTGGCCGTTTCGCAACCTCAGCGAGGATGGGCCAGCTCAGTAGAGAGGTGCCGAGCCGGATGGCGTTCCATGCCGTAAGGCATAACACCATCCCTAGCAAGATCGTTACAGGGAGAGGGCGTCTGCTCATGGAGAATAACGTAACAGTTCTTTTTTGCCGAACCTGCCAATTTTCTCAGACCACTCGTCGAATTGGCCTTGGTAGGGCATTTGTTGGAGGATATTGGGATTGGCGAAGATATAATCCAAGCCGATGCGTTTCAGGTAAGCATCGGCATGGCCGGCCTGCAGAGCTAAGAAGTAGGGATAGCTGTTGATCAGGCCGTCCATGTTCACAATGGTGCGGCCGCGGATGAAGTATCCCACATTCCCACCGCCGGTCATGCCGATCAGCGCGCCTTCTTCGGTGTTGGCCTCGAGGAATGGCAGCACGTCCATATATGCGCTCAGGCTGTGGTTCGTTTGCCAGGGCATGCGTTGGATCACCATGGTGGCGAAGGAGAGGAAGTAGTAGAGCATCACAGCGATGGTCATCAGCCAGGGCATGCGGCCTAGGGGCCATCGGGCAATTCGGCTCAGCTTGCTTTGTGGAGCCCGATCGAGCTTGTGCAGCAGGCGCATTACCAGGTCGTATAGCAGTGCGCCGAGCAGGGCCACCAGTAACATCTGCGCCACCCAATACCAGTCCTTATCGCCGGCGTAGCCCTGGCCGCGGTAGTAAAACATCTGCACCACCGAGCCGGCCAGCAACAGAGGCAGCCCCATGGAGGTGGCGGCACGTTTGGCCCGCAATATGCGTGTAGCCAAGAGAAGAGATGAGATGACAATGACCAAACCTATTGCTAGCCAAAGGTGGTTTCCCAGCAACCCGCTGATCTTGGCCAACAGGGACGTTATTGGGCCCCACGCGTTTATTCCTTCCATCGGTTCCAATCCGAGAAAGCCAGAGAGCGATTGGATGGGCTTGCCGTAGACCGAACCTTCCAACGCACCCCCCCAGTGCTTGATCTGGCCGCTGATCGGCATAAATGTGCCGAATAGCAGTCGGTTGAGCACCATATAGGCAGCCAGCGATCCGCCTAGGATGCCGTAGTAGTAGATGCTCTCGCGGACGATCGATCGCCAATCTAGAGAAAGATCTCCGCTCCGGCGGCTGGCTGCCAACCGGACGATCCCGGTCCCGAGGAGCACCAGCCCAGCATAGATCAGGAGGGCGCTTCGCGGCAACCCTGGAAGCTGGTTGCCGATCAACAAGCCGATCATCAGCCCAGACGTGATGGCGCTGCCCAACAGCGAGACGCCAGCCAACCGCAGCAAAGCGGCTGGCAGGGGCGCGGAGAAGGGGCGATATTGCCCGAAGAGGTAGAACAACGCCACATGGATCGCCGTCCCCAGGCCGGCCAGTATGACGCCCGTTCGGGCATAGGTGAAGTAGGCCGGCAGGCCCAACCGCAATGCCAGGCTGAGGAAGGCTGCGCTGACCAACACCACCACATCGAGCATCAAGCGGCTGCGCATCGGCGTGCCGCGCAATACGATCCACGCGCCGGCCAGGAAGGTGAGGAAGACCGTATCGAGGCGACTGAACGTCACGGCGGTGGCCAGCAGGCCCAGGGTCAGAGCTTGACGCGCCGAGAGCGGCCGCTCGGGTGTGAGGCGAGATAGGGCGAGCAGGAAGGCGCTCAGGGTGAGAGCGGTCAGTCCGGTCTCCAGACCAAATTGGGTGACGCGGACGTGAATCGAGTAGTCGAACACCCAGTACGAAGCGGCCAGGATGGCTGCCGGCATGGAGAGAGTCTGCCGCACCAGGCGAAAGATCAGCACGCCCGTCCAGGCGCTGATCAGGCCGGTCGCCAGGAGCAGGATGCGCAGAGGGAGCACTAGATCGAAGCGCGCTAAGGCGAAGATCGGGACGCACACCAACATCCACAGGGGATGGTAGCCGTTGGTGGGGTTGATCCCATCGAAGGTGGAGCCGCGGCCTTCGACGATGTTCTGGGCCACTTTGAAGTAGTAGTAAGCATCGTCTCGGACGAACCAACGCTCGCCGAAGTTGTAGCGATCGGAGAGGGCGGCGTAAGTATACAGGGCCAGGACAATGGCCAGGAGGGCGATTTCGAACAGGCGATCTCGGTTCATGGAATGTCGAGGGTGATCTTGCCGAAGTTTTGGCCTTTCCACAGGCGCTCTTGGGCGGCAGCAGCCTCGTGGAGCGGAAAGGTGGAGTCGATCACCGGCCGAAGTGCGCCGGATGTGACCAGGTTCATCACAGTGGTGAAGTCTTTGTGATGGCTCATGGTGGAGCCGATGATGGAGAGGTGGCGGGCAAAGATGTAGCGGTTATCGATCTCGAAGCGTGGGCCGCCGCTGTTGCCGACGGTGAGCAGGCGCCCGCCCTTTTTCAGACATCGCAGGGAGTGCATGAAAGTGGCGCCCACGTTGTCCACCACCAAGTCTACGCCGCGCTTTTCGGTGGCCAGGTAGACAGCTTTTGACCAGTCTTCGTGTTGGGAGCGGTCAATGGTCAGATCGGCGCCCAGGGCCTGGGCCTTAGCCAGCTTTTCGGCGTTGGAGCCGACGACGATGACCCGCGCGCCGGCCAGTTTGGCGATCTGGAGACTGGCGGTGTTCACGCCGCCGCCGGCTCCCACGATCAGCACCAGTTCGCCGGCTTGAAGCCGGCCGCGGGTGATCAGGGAGTGCCAGGCCGTCTGATACACCAGGGCAGCGGCAGCTGCCTGGTGGACGTCGAAGTTCGCGGGCAGTTTGTAGATCTGACGGATGGGCACGCAGACATATTGGGCATAGGTGCCGCGCACCGTTTCGCCGAGCAGGTGCCAATTGCGGCACATGTTGTCCCAGCCGCTCAGGCAGAAGTCGCAGTGGCCGCATCCGAGGTTGGCGTTGATCACCACCCGGTCGCCTATTTGTAGGTCGGTGGGTTGCTCAGGAAGTGGGAGGATGGCTTCGATCACGCCGGCGCCGTCGGCGCCGTTGATGTGAGGTAGGTCCAGTTTTAGACCGGGCCAGCCGTTGCGCACCATCACGTCCATGCGGTTGAGAGCAGCAGCCCGCAGACGAACCAGCGCCTGGCCAGGTTGCGGTTCTGGGGTAGGGAAATCGGTATACTCCAAAACTTCTGGCCCGCCGTGCTGGCGGAAGAGGACAACTTTCATGGGCTTCTCCTTTTCGATCCATTTTTTCGGGCGATCACGGTCAGGGAGCCGTTATCGCTGTAGATGCTGAAGCGGTTGAGCAGGTTGAGGAGCGATTGGAGCGGACCGCGCAGGTTGGGGGGGAAGCCGAACAGGCGACGGAATAGAAAGCCGAGGGTGGCATATTGGCCGGCGCGGGTGATTTCGAGCACCTCCCAGTTGCGAGCTAAGGCGCGGCGAATGGCGGCCGGGGACCAGTAGAAGACATGCTCTGGCAGTTTGAAGGAGACCCAGCGCCTACCCGAGAGGCGCGCTAGCAGGCTAGTGGGGTCGGGGGTGGTGATGGCCAGCAGGCCACCGGGTTTCAAGATGCGCCACACCGCTTGGAGCCACTCTAGCGGGCGGTAGATGTGTTCAAAGGTGTCGAAGGCCACCACAAGATCGAATGTTGCGGGCGGATAATCGGCGGTTTCGATTACGCCCTGGCGGATGCGTTCCCCAAATCGTTGACGGGCTATGTGGACGATGTATTTGGAGGGGTCTAGGCCGTAGACATCGTAGCCTTTGGCCTGGGCAGCTTCGAGGAAGAAGCCAGCGCCGCAGCCGATATCGAGCACTTTGCCGGGCGCCTGGTGCTTGAGGATTTGATCGAGGCGACGCGAGAAGGTTTTGATCCAGTTCGAGCGAGCTTCGAGATATTCGTCGTAGCCGCGGCCGGCAACCGGCGAGGTGAAGTATTCTTGGTCACTGTAGAGGTTCAAGATGGCCGATTCGCTCAGGCGTGGGGAGAGGAAGAGCAGGCCGCACCCCGGGCAGGAGACAATGCGGTAAGGTGGAAACTCGTGGCGGGGGATCGGTTCGAGGTCCGGGCCGCATAGGGGACAGGAAGCGGGTTCGAGGTCCTCGAGGGGCAAAGCGGGGGGCGAGAGGGGCGCGTCGGGAGGGGTCATTTCTTGGGTCCTGAGGAGTTTTCTTGGTCGTAGCGTGCAAAAGCGGCCATGATAATTTTGTTGAGTTGGATCAAGGAGACGATAACCAGCAGGATGCCCAGGAACAGGATCAGCCAGTTGCGCAAAGGGAGGGGGAAGAATTGAAGCAGTACGAGATAGAAAAATTGTTTGGCGAAGCCTGGAGGGATGACCGGGGTGAGCAATTTGGCAAAGCCGACACCCGTGAGGAAGATGCCCAGCGCCAGCAGCACCATCCAGGTTTTAGCCATCAGGCTGGGATTGAGCCAGCGCCAGAAGGAGGTTCGGTAGAAGATGGCCAAGGTGTCGAGGAACATGGTGAACATGGCCGATAGATTTATCCGTCCCAGCCGGCCCATCCGATGGTAGGCAACTTGAACGGGTTGCTCGACAATGCGGTAGCCAAAGCGCAAGGCGGCCACGAGCAGTTCCAGATCGAAGGCGAAGCGACGTACCGAGACGCGCGGGATGGCGTTGACCAACACTTCGCGACGGAAGAGCTTGATGCCGGTCTGGGTATCGGAGACGGAGAGGTCGAACAGGAACGCCACCAACATCTGGTAAAGGCGACTCAGCCCGCGACGCAGGGCGGGAAACTCGTTGACTTGCTTGTATTTCACTCCGATGACCACGTCGGCCTGGGTTTCGTCCATCACGCGCAGCAGGTGAAGCAGGTTTTCGGGGGCGATCTCTAGGTCGGAGTCGAGGAAGGCCACTCGGTCGGCTGAGGTGAATTCGAAGCCGCGAAACAGACTGGCGCCTTTGCCGCGGTTGATCTCGTGGCGGACAACGTACACCGGACGTCCTTCGCTGGCGGCGCGTTGGCTTTCGGCGAAGGTGTTGTCGGTGGAGCCGTCGTCAACGACGACGATCTCGTAGCGCAAGCCCTCCAGCGCTTGACAGACCAGGCCGATGTTGCGGTAGATGTGCGCGCCTTCGTTGTAGGCGGGCAGGATCACCGAGAGATCGAGCGCAGGAACAGAGGAATCGGGCATGGAAGAAACCCTAAGGGAGGATCAGGGTGACTTCGTTGGAGGTGATGGTGGTGCGTCCGAGGGCGTCTACCAGGTTGGCCTGGGCGTGCAGTTGGGCATGGCAGCGGTAGCGCCCGGCCGGCAGGTCGAGGTGGATTGCGCCGCTGGTTGCTGGAGGGACGATAGAGAGCGATCGAGGGGCGAGGGGTTGGTAGAGGGCGTCGTTCGGAGAGAGGGTAGGGTCATCGGTGAACAAGAAGGCGTCGAAGAAGATGGAGGTGAAGCGGTTGAGAGGCTCGTTGTAGGGGCGGGCGATCGTGGCCCGAATGATCTCGCCGTTTGGGAAAGGACCAAGGCGTTCCCAGGTCCATTGGTTCAGCAGGTCCGCTTGGGGTGTGGCGAAGGGAGCGGTTACGCCGTTGACGGTGAGGTAAGGCGGGGAATGATCGGCAACGCGCTTGAAGGTGCGCGCCCAGACGTAGAGGGTCGGCCCCTGGAACGGCGAGGGGAATTCATCGCTCAGGAAGTGGCTGCCATAGGAGTCCATCATAAACCCTTGGCCGGTCCAGTCGGGAGCAAAGTTGATTTCCATGTGCCAACCAACGGAGCCGGTCATCTCTTCGGCTTGGCGGTAGAGGAAGTTGGTTGTCTGGCGGTCGCAGAGCAAGGTGAGAGCGTCGGCGCGACCGGCCGAGAGTTCCCAGCGGAGCCGAGGCGAGCTTTGGACGGTGAGGTGGAGCGCTGTCACCTGACAGGCAGCGAGGTTGCGGGCTTGGTCGTCTAGCAAGAAGCGGTCGAAGAAGCGACCTTCGATCAGAATTCCGGCGGGGAAGCAGCGTTGTAAGCCCTGGCGCAGCGCCTGACGCTCTGAGCGGGCATGAAGTGTTTCTCGATCGAGGACAATGATCCAGCGTTCCTGATTGGTCCACTCCTGAAAGATGGCCGGGAGCACTTGGTGGAGCGCCAAGCGGCGATGGGCGCGTTCAATTTGATCGCCTGACAGGTGTTTGAGCAGGAAGAGTTCGATCGACTGACGTTCGTTGTTGAGCGGCTCGTCGGCGCCGGGCACCACAGCCAATACCATCAAGGTCGATGTGTCAGTGATAGTGGCTGCAATCTCACCGATCTCGCGGCGCATTTGTCGATCGGGCGGGTCAGCGACTTCGTTGAAGTAGATGTAGAAGTTGGTCAGCCCAAGCCAGACCAGGAATGTCAATCCTGGGATCGCCAGAAAGGGCCGCAACAACGGGGCGGTTATGTGGCGCAGTTCTTGCCAGAACACAAAGAGGCCTAAGGCGCTCAGGCCGTAGATGGCCGGCAGAGCCGGATAGTACACCCGTCCTAGCGGCGAGTGGGTGAGGATAGGAACGGGTAGGATCACCAAGAACGCCCAGACAAGCAACCATCGTGCTATGCGCTCGCGCACGTACATCAGGGAGGTGATGGTTCCTAGCGCCAACCAGGGGAGCAAGGCAGCGTTCAGCAGTGGGCCCTCGCGATTGTACAAGAAATCAGGCCATCCTTGCACGAACCACGAGGAGAGTATATCTTGAGTGTTTCTTCCCAAGGTGAAGAGCCAGTTTTGCTCCCAGCCTTTTTGATCGAGGGCGTAGTAGCTCAGGCGGCTGAAGAAGTAGGGGATCAGGACAGGCAGCACGAGCGCACCGGGGGTGAGTAGCGCCGCTAGTGCTTTGGACTGCTCTTGGCTGGGGAGAGAACGCAGCTCGATCCAGGCCAAGATCAGGCAAACGCCGACCATGGGCCAGAGTGTGTCGTAGGTGAGCATGGCCAGGGCGAGCGCCAGGCCGGCCAGGGCGAAGGGCTGCCAAGTGGGTCGCTTGGTATCCGGGGTCGGGGAGAGTCTTTTTTCGATGGCCCAGGCTACAAGAGCAAGCGGCAGGACCGCCCAAAGTTTGACAAAACTCTCCACGTTGGCCAGGCGGCTGGCGCTAATGTCAAAGATCGAGACAGCCAGCAGGTAGGTCGCCAGGCCGGCCAGAGGAAGAGGGCCAAGGCGGCGCAACAGCAGGTAGAAGATCGCCGAAGCCAACACGCTGAGCAGGGCTACCGTGAATCGTGCGGCAAACAGGCTAGGACCGAACAGACGGTGAAAGGGCGTTTGCAGGTAGAAACTGACTGGCAATGCATCGCGGTGGTATTCTCCACTCGGATCGGGTTTGCCGAGAATGCCTAGTTGAACCGCCTCGTGGGTCCATTTGCCCTCATCGCCCTCGATTCCGTAGGGAACGGCGCCCAGCGCATAGAAGCGCCCATAGATGGTGAGGGCGATCAGGAGCAGGAAGAGGGGCGCTTCCCAAGGGGGACGATGGAGAGTGGGTTGCAATTGCCCCAAGAGACGATGGCGTGCTGTCCAGAGCCAGTAGGCCATGCCGAACAGGGAGATGGCATAGAGCAGGGCGCCGACGCGGCGTATTTCCGGCTCGCCCAACGTCCACTGGGCGAGTATGGCCAGGCTAAGGGAGGCCAGCAGAAGCGATCCTTCGGCATGCAGTCGCGAACGGCGGCGCATGGCTATGGCGATCACCGCCAGAGCGATCAAGGCGACTAGGGCGTTGCTGAGGCCGGCGATGGCCTCGCGATGGTCGCGCAGAAAGGCCCGTTCCCAACGTAAGCTGAAGAAGGGGCGTCCTGGATGATAGGGATCGGGCGGGATTTGGCCGGTGAGAGGCGGCGGCGCAAATAGGATGGCGAATAGCAGGATGGAGAGCACTGCTATAGCCAATCCGATCTCCCAGCGGTAGCGCTGCAGAAACGAAGACGGCTCTTGACCAGGCGAAGGAGGGGGTGTTTCTTCCGGCAGCGGCCATCGGAGCAGGCGCGCCCATAGCGTCAGGCCAGTGCTGATCCCAAAGACAAGCAGGGGAAGAAGGTAGCCGAGGATCGAGAGTGTCACTTAGCGCAGTCCTAATTCCATGCGGCTGATTACTAAGCGTTGGATCTCACTGGTGCCCTCGTAAATTTCGGTGATTTTGGCGTCGCGGAAGAAGCGTTCCACCGGCATTTCGCGGCTATAGCCCATGCCGCCGTGAATCTGGACGGCTGCGTGGGCGCAGAACATAGCCGTTTCGGAGGCAAATAGTTTGGCCATCGAGGCTTGTAAAGTGAAACGCTCGCCGGTGGTCTTGGAGCGCTCTTTCGCCATTGCGGCGTTGTATACCAGGAGACGGCTGGCCTCGATGCGGGTCTTCATATCGGCAATCTTGAAGCTGATCCCTTGAAATTCGCCGATCTTATGACCGAACGCCTCGCGCTGCCGAGCATAGTTTACGCTGAATTCGTAGGCGGCTTCGGCGATGCCTAGGGCTTGAGCGCCGATGCCGATGCGTCCCACGTCCAGTACGCTCATGGCGATCTTGAAGCCTTCGCCCTCTTCACCCAGGCGATTGGCCACTGGAACGCGGCAGTCTTCGAAGATCAGCTCACTGGTGGCCGAAGCCCGAATGCCAAGTTTGGGTTCTTTTTTGCCGCGGCGAAGGCCGGGGGTGTTGCCTTCGACCAGGAAGGCGGTGATCCCTTTGGCTTTTTTTTCCGGATCAGTCATCATGAAGACCACGATGTAGTCGGCTACCGGGCCGCTGGTTACCCAGGATTTGACGCCGTTCAGGACGTAGTAATCTCCATCTCGGCGGGCGCGGCTGCGCATGTTGGAGGCGTCGGACCCAGAGGAGGGTTCGGTCAGAGAGTAGGCACCGATCGCTTTGCCGGAAGCGACCGGGATGAGGAAGTTCTTCTTTTGTTCATCGGTCCCGAATTGTAGAATGCCGTAGCAGTAGAGAGAGTTGTTCACCGACATGATCACCCCGTGGGCGGCGTCCACCTTGGAGATTTCTTCGAGAGCGAGGACGTAAGACAGGGTGTCTAGGCCGGCCCCGCCGTACTCTTCGGGGACTTCGATGCCCATGAAGCCCATTTCTCCCATTTTGCGAATGGTTTGGTAGGGAAATTCGCCGCTCTCGTCAAACTGGGCGGCAATTGGAGCGATCTCTTTTTGGGCAAATTCGCGGGCAGTGTCGCGGATCAGGCGATGTTCGTCGGACAGGGAAAACAGGGCTATATCGCTCATCAAGGCCCTCCAGGGGAGAGAAGATATACGCAGATTATACCGCTATACGTTCTACAGGTGGATGGCGTCAGGTAGCGCCGCCGACGAAGGCGCGCCTGAGACGGGTAGAGCGGTCTATCCGGCCGCAAGGAACGGTTCTTTTCAGGGGAAAAGGGGGTATACTAGGGCCGGCGGACGCGGTTTGGAAACGATTCCATCTTTTTTTCAAAGGAAAATCTCATGAACTACCGTGTCGAGTCTTTTCTCGCAGCGCGTTTGTTTTTGGTTCCCCAATATGAACAAGGGCGCTCGTTCTTTATTTTCCACCGCTGAGGACGCAGCGGCCACAGAAGGGTGGGCCGGCCTGGAGCGGCGGGAAGCCTGGGATGGTTTCTCAGGGGTTGAGCAGCGATGACCTTGCCGGCCCTGGTGTTTGGTTTGTGGATCGCCCTGGCGTTGGGAGCGTTCTACCACTTCCTACGCAACGGTGGGGGCGGACATTTGCTGACCTATCTGATGGTCAGCCCGCTCGGATTCGTCGCCGGTCATCTGGTGGGCGAGTGGCGCGGCTGGCGATTTTTGGAGGTGGGCCCGCTCAACCTGGGCATGGAGGGGCTGGGAGGCCTGGTGTTGTTGTTGTTGGCCGATTGGCTGTTGCATTTGCCTCCGCGTAGCGTTGAACGAAGGTAGAAGCCCGATCGGCGGTTCAGGATGCGAGTATACTTAGGCCGGTTGAATAGCCCACTGGCCGAATGTGCCTGGTCGGTTGGGCGCATTGCGGTACGTTGACTTGAGGAGAAGTGTTCTATGGCAACGATTAAGTCAATTTATGCTCGTGAGATTTTGGATTCACGCGGGAATCCGACTGTTGAGGTGGATGTCATCTTGAGCGATGGCGCCTTCGGACGCGCGGCGGTTCCTTCTGGAGCGTCTACCGGCGTTCATGAGGCGCTGGAATTGCGCGACGATGATAAGAAGCGTTATGGGGGCAAGGGCGTTCTCAATGCGGTGGGGAATGTAAACGGGCCGATCGCAGCAGCGTTGATCGGCAAGGATGCGTCCGATCAAGAGACAATCGATCGCAGCCTGCTCGATCTGGATGGGACGCCGAACAAGTCAAAGCTGGGTGCAAACGCTATCTTGGGGGTGAGCCTGGCCGTGGCGCGAGCGGCAGCGGCTTCGCAAGGGGCTCCGCTTTACCGCTACCTGGGCGGTCTGGAGGCGAATTTGTTGCCGGTGCCGATGATGAACATCCTGAACGGCGGCGCCCATGCCAATTGGCAAGGGACCGATTTTCAGGAGTTCATGATTGCCCCGCTGGGCGCGCCGAGTTTTTGCGAGGCGCTGCGTTGGGGGAGCGAGGTGTATCAGGCGCTGAAAAGCGTCCTGAAGGAAGACGGTTACAGCACCGGCGTCGGCGATGAGGGGGGCTTTGCTCCGTCTTTCAGGACCAACGAACAGGCGGTGGAGGCGATCTTGAAGGCGATCGAGAAGGCCGGCTATCGCCCAGGCGAGGACATCGCTCTGGCGCTGGATCCGGCGGTCAGTGGAATCTACGAGGACGGCCAGTATCATCTGCGGACGGAGGGACGCAAGGTCTCTTCGGCCGAGCTGGTGGAGTTGTGGAAATCTTGGATCGAGCGCTACCCGATCGTCTCTCTGGAGGATGGCTTGGCGGAGGACGATTGGGAAGGATGGGCCTTGCTCACCCAGACGTTGGGCAATCGGGTGCAACTGGTGGGGGACGATCTGTTTGTGACCAACGTTCAGCGCATCGAGCGCGGCATCCGTGAGGGGTGCGCCAATTCGGTATTGATCAAGCTCAATCAGATCGGTACTCTCACTGAGACTATCGCCGCTATCCGTCTGGCTCGGCAGGCCGGCTGGACGGCTATGGTCTCCCATCGCTCAGGCGAGACGATGGATACGTTTATCGCCGACTTCACGGTGGCCATGCGAACCGGCCAGTTGAAAACCGGTGCGCCCTGTCGCGGCGAGCGCGTGGAGAAGTACAATCAATTGTTGCGCATCGAAGAGGAGCTGGGCCAATCGGCCGCGTATGCCGGCCGATCGGCGTTTGCACGCTAAGGCGGTCCACAGGGACAGGGAGAAACCCTGTCCCTGCTTCTTTTCCTAGCAGGAGTATGGGCTATGACTCGGGCGATCTTGGTGCGTCATGGGTAAACCGAGTGGAATCGGAAGGAGCGCTTTTGGGGAGGGGCGGATATTCCGCTCGTCCACGAACACGATCACTTTTATAGTGTGGATGTCCACACCTTGCGAACCCACGTCCGCAAACTTGGCCCCGTGCTCGTGCTCATCACCTGCCAGAACGCACAGGCTCCAACCAAGGCGCTACTGGGCTTCACGCTGCTGGAAGCGGGTGCGCAGACGGTCATCAACCTCTTGGCTATCCGTTGGAGCATTGAGGTCTTCTTCGAAGATGCCAAGGAGCTGCTGGGTTTAGACCGCTATCCGCTCATGACCGCAGAAGCCATCGTACGCTTCTGGACCTTGATTGCCTGCTTGTCTTGCTTCTTAGGCGAGCAACGGGCTGCCCATGATCACCTGACTGCCTGGGGCGATGCCCGTCGTGCGATTCAGCAAGAGCATCAACAGAATCTCCTATCCTGGCTCCAAACCCAATTCCAGGCCGAGCTCACTCCACAGCAGATTGGCCTGCGGTTGTCCTTATCCAGTGTTAAAGTGCAAGGTAGTGTTAATGCATTTCCCCCAAAAAGCGATTAAAATCCCAATATGTCCGATGACACTCCCTCGTCGCCGGCCCAGCCGTCCTCGTTCGTGGCCCTGTGCGGGCGTATCTTTCACGCCGATCCGGAGTTCTTTCTCCAGGTGGAATACCGCGGCCAGATCATCTATCTCTGCACTGAGGCCTGTTTAGGCGCCTTTCTCTCGGACCCGGCTCGCTTCATTTTCGTCCATCGCAAAACGTTCCAACCGCGTTCCGACGAAGAGTAGCGCAAACCGGCCGGCGTTCAGATTGGCAGCTTGTTGTTCTGAAGACACTCTCTCCCTTACTGTTATTAGGTTAACGATGATGGAACCGCGCAGACCTATCCGATACCAACAGATTGACTTTAGCCGCAACCTGATCCACGAAGGCCATACCATCGTCGAGACGCCGGTCTCGCTCACCGTCAACGGACAGGTGTGGGTCTCGTTCATGTGCACGCCCATCTTGCTGGAGGCGATGGCGATCGGTTTTCTGTTCAACGAAGGCGTGATCGACTCAATGGAAGAGGTGGCCGATGTCCGCCTCTGCGAGCACGGGGACAATGTAGATATCTGGCTCACCCACAGCGCTCATCTCCCTTCTAAATGGACGCGCACCTCCGGCTGCTCGGGCGGCTTGACAGCAGTGGAGATCATCGAGATGCCGCGTCAGGCGCACCCCACCGACGGATTTGTGGTGCCGGCCGAGACGATCGGTCACTTGGTGGAGATGCTCTTCGAGTCGCAGAGCTTGTACCGCGAGACCGGCGGGGTGCACACCTCGGCCCTGAGCGATGGCCAGCAGATTCTGCTTGCCGCCGAAGACATCGGTCGCCACAACACGCTGGATAAGATCGCCGGCCTGTGCCTGAGCCAGAACCTATGGCCGGCGCAGCGCATCCTGATCACCACCGGCCGCATCAGCTCGGAAATGCTGCAGAAAGCCGCTCGCCTGGGGGCCGGCATCCTGATCTCGCGCACCTCCCCGTCCTCACTCTCGATCGAACTGGCCGAGAAATGGGGCATCACCCTGATCGGCTATGCGCGACGCACCCGCTTCAACCTCTACACTCATCCAGAACGTATCGCCCTGCTCAACACAACAGATCGTTCAGAGCTAGAGACGGCACACCAAAGGGCCAAGGATTTAGGATAATCTATATCCTAATTCAGGACAAACATCCTCTAAAATCTACGAAGAAACGCACTACCTGGCGACCTGTCGGCATAGAATATAATAACAACGGTCGTGCAAAAGCCGACAATTTCGCTTGAATTCTTCGTTTTTTGGAGGACAACATGGTCAACACTGCAACGGTTGACTTGGCACCTTTGGATGAGATTTTAAAGGAATTTAATGGTGAAAAGGGAGCTGTGATCCCGATTCTCCAGCGAGTGCAAGACGCATATGGTTACCTGCCCAAAGAAGTTCTATCCGCCATTTCAAAACGGACTGGCATTCCACTCAGCCGCTTATATGGTGTGGCTACGTTCTACGCCCAATTTCACCTCACCCGGCGCGGCTGTCATCTGATCAAGATTTGCGATGGAACCGCCTGCCATGTGCGCGGCGCAACCAAACTTGTGAAGAGCCTAGAAGAAGCTCTCCAGCTCTCCCCAGGCGGCAGCGATCCGGACTACAAATACAGCCTAGAAATCGTATACTGCCTGGGCTCCTGTGGGCTGGCTCCGATTGTCGTCGTAGACGATCAGGTCTATGGTCAGACCAACCCCGAGAGCCTGATCGAACGCCTGGAGAAACTCGAATAGAGGCAGGAGGCGACCATGCTCAAGACAATCGCAGACCTAGAAGCTCTACGACAAGCAACGCAGAAACGAATGGAAGAAAACCGTGCCGCCGAACCGATCATCCTGATCGGCATGGGCACCTGTGGGATCGCCGCCGGCGCCTCCGAAGTAGCTCAGGCGGCCCGTCAAGATGTAGAAAAGCGAGGGCTGAGGGCGCAGATCGTTGGCGTGGGCTGCATTGGGATGTGTGTCAAAGAGCCGCTGATGGACATCTGGCTTCCGGGCCGGCCCCGCATCACCTACGCCAACGTCAAGCCGGAAATGGTGCCGCAGTTGATCGAGGAACACCTGGTCAATGGGCGCGTCGTAAAGAAGCTCGCCCTGGCCCAGATGCTCTTCCCAGGTGTTCACCCCGAAGAAGGGTTGCCCACCTACCCAGAACTGCCCTTTTACAAGAAGCAGTTACGCATCGCCATGCGCAACTGTGGCATGATCGATCCTGAGAACATCCTGGACTATATTGCTGTTGACGGCTACCAGGCCCTTGCCAAAGCGCTGGGCGGCATGCAGCCAGACCAGGTCATCGAGGAAATGAAAACATCGGGCCTGCGTGGTCGCGGCGGAGCAGGATTCCCCACCGGCCTCAAGTGGGAATTCTGCCGTCGGGCGCAGGGTGAACCGAAGTACGTGATCTGCAACGCCGATGAGGGCGATCCCGGAGCATTCATGGACCGCTCCATCCTGGAAGGCGATCCACATTCGGTGATCGAAGGAATGGCGATTGCGGCCTATGCCATCGGCGCCCGCCAAGGCTATATCTACTGCCGCGCTGAATATCCCCTAGCGATCAAACGGCTACGCAAAGCCATCCACCAAGCATACGAGTACGGACTGCTGGGAGAAAACATCCTGGGCAGCGATTTCTCGTTCGATCTGTACCTCAAAGAGGGCGCCGGGGCGTTCGTCTGCGGCGAGGAGACGGCTCTGATCGCCTCGATCGAAGGGCGACGCGGCGAGCCACGACCCCGTCCGCCGTTCCCAGTTGTCTCCGGCCTATGGAACAAGCCTTCCAACGTCAACAACGTCAAGAGCTACGGCCTGACACCCCAGATCATCCTGCGCGGCGCCGATTGGTTCCGAACGATCGGCACGCCCAACTCGCCCGGCACGGCAGTCTTCGCCCTGACCGGTAAGATCAAGAACACCGGTTTGATCGAAGTCCCGATGGGGATCACGCTGCGCGAGATCATCTACGATATTGGCGGAGGGATCGCCAAGAAAAAGAAATTCAAGGCGGTGCAAACCGGCGGTCCGTTGGGCGGCTGTCTGCCTGAGAGCGCCTTGGATACGCCGGTGGATTTCGACTCGCTCACCCAAGCCGGCGCCACCATGGGTTCGGGCGGCATGATCGTGGTGGACCAGGATACCTGTATGGTGGAATTTGCGCTTTACTTCCTGACCTTTGCCTCGGCCGAGTCGTGCGGCAAATGTGTACCCTGCCGCATCGGCGGTCAGCGCTTGTTAGAAACGCTGACTCGCATCGTGGAAGGCCAGGGCCAGATGGAAGACTTGGAGACAATCGAATACATTTCAACCCAGATGCAACAGGCCTCCCTATGCGCTTTGGGTCAACTGACCCCAGGGCCAGTGATGGCGGCCCTGCGCTTCTTCCGAGACGAATTCGAAATGCACGTCAAGGAGCGTTTCTGCCCGGCTGGTGTATGCAAGGGCATGTTCCAATACGAGATCGACGAAGTCTCGTGCCCCGGCTGTGGCTTGTGCTTGAAAGTCTGTCCGTCGGACGCCATTAGCGGTGAGAAGAAGAAGCCGCATGTGATCCATCAAGAGAAATGCATCCAATGCGGCGCTTGTTATGAGGTATGCAACCTGGGCGCTATCCATATCTCGCCGCGCATGGCCTCGGTGGTTGCAATGGAAGCCGTTGCGGAGTGAGAAAGGAAGGGAACGATGAGCACAACGAGCGAAATTCGTTTGATGATCGACGGAAAGGCCGTTCTGGCAAAACCCGGTGAGACCGTGCTCCAAGCGGCGCGCCGGGCGGGGATCGCTATCCCTGTGCTATGCGAGCATCCGGCTCTGCCGCCCTCCGGCGCTTGCCGGATCTGTTTGGTGGAGATCGAGAATCTGCGAGCCTTGCAGCCGGCCTGTACGTTTCTGGTGAGCGAGGGGCTGGTGATCCAAACCCAGTCGCCACGCGTGCGCAGCGCGCGCAAGTTTACGCTGGAAATGTTGCTCTCCGATCACCCGCTGGAATGTATGACTTGCGAAGCGGCCGGTGAATGCTCGTTGCAAGACTTAGCCTACGAATACGGCGTGACCGGCAACCGCTTCCGCGGCAAACAGCATCACTATCCGATCGATACCTCCAACCCCTTCATCATAGTAGACCGCAACAAGTGTATCCTGTGTGGCCTCTGTGTGCGTGCCTGTCAGCACATCAACGGCGTCGAGGCAATCAGCGTCTTCCATCGCGGCTTTAACGCCTACATCGGCTTTGGAGCGGATGGCGGGATGCAAGATAGCCTGTGCGAGTTCTGCGGCTCCTGTGTGGCGGTCTGCCCCACGGCGGCGCTCTGGCCCAAGATGTCGATCGGCCAGGGCCGGCCCTGGCAGGTCAAGAAGGTGGATACCATCTGCTCCTACTGCGGTGTGGGCTGCAAGATCACCCTCCACGTCAAGGACAACCGGATCATCCGCGTGGAAGGGGCTTGGGATGGGCCGGCCAACCACGGCTGGACATGCGTCAAGGGGCACTTCGGCTACGACTACGTCCATCACCCCGATCGGTTGACCAAACCTAGGGTGCGGCGCTACCTGCTCGAAGGTCAGGCCAAGACCCGCCAGGGCAGTGCCTGGGAGTGGGTAGAGACCGATTGGGAGACAGCGCTGAACATCGTGGCGCGCCGCCTGGCCGAAGTCTGGAGCCAAAGCGGACCGGACAGCATCGGCATCCTGGCCTCGGCCAAGTGCCTCAACGAAGAGAACTACCTGATGAACAAACTGGCCCGGCAGGTGATCGGGACCAACAACATCGACCACTGCGCTCGACTGTGCCACTCCAGCACCGTCGCTGGCCTAGCCATCTCCTTCGGTTCTGGCGCCATGTCCAACTCGATCGACGACGTAACCGAACAAGCCCAGGCCTTCTTTGTCATCGGGTCCAACACCACCGAGCAACATCCCGTGATCGGCATGCGCCTTCGCCAAGCGGTGCGTCAACGTGGCGCCAGGCTGATCGTGGCCGATCCACGACGCATTGATCTGTGTGACTTCGCCGAGATCCACCTGCAACACAAGGCCGGCACTGACATCGCCCTCCTCAATGGCCTGATGTACATCATTCTAGAGAAAGGATGGGAAGACAAGGAGTTCATTGCCACGCGCACCGAGGGCTTTGAGGACTTCAAAGCCGCTGTGATGCACTATTCGCCAGAGAAGGTCAGCGCCATCACCGGCGTGCCGATGGAACAACTCTACCAGGCAGCCGAGATCATGGCCGCCTCCAAGCCGATGGCCGCCCTGTGGGCTATGGGTATCACCCAACATGTCACCGGTGTACAAAACGTGATGGCCCTGGCCAATTTGCAAATGCTGCTTGGCAACATGGGCAAACCAGGCGGTGGCGCCAATCCCCTGCGTGGCCAGAACAACGTCCAGGGTGCATGCGACATGGGCGGCTTGCCGAACGTCTACCCGGCCTACCAGCCGGTCACCAGCGAAGAAGCCCGTATCAAGTTTGCCCGAGCATGGGGACTGGACGAGCGCCCGATCGGAGACGAGAATCGGCGCGGCCTCTCGCCAAGGGCCGGCATGACCGTGACCGAGATGATCCCGAGCATCTTGGAGAACAAGATCCGTGCTCTCTGCATCCTCGGCGAAAATCCCATCATGTCAGATGCCGACACCAACCACGTGCGCCGTTGCTTAGAGAGCGCTGACTTCCTGGTCTTGCTAGAAATCTTCCCCTCCGAAACCTCGCTCTACGTCGACGTGTTGCTGCCCGGCGTCTCCTTTGCCGAGAAGAGCGGCACCTTCACCAACACCGAACGCCGCGTCCAACTGGTGCACAAGGCTATTGAACCGCCCGGCGAAGCGCGCCCTGATTGGTGGATCATCACTGAGATCGCCCGACGCCTGATCCCCCTGCTTGCCCAGCACGGCCGTGCGATCGACCTGGATGCGCCTTGGGCCAAGTGGGACTACACCGACACAGCCCAGATCCTGAACGAGATCAACGCCCTAGCGCCTTCCTACGCCGGCATCACCCGACAACGGCTTGAGCGCGGCGAGACCCTGCAGTGGCCTTGCCCCAGCCCAGATCATCCCGGCACTCCCATCCTGCACGTCCAGAAATTCACTCGCGGCCTAGGCAAATTTGTGCCAGTGGACTACCTGCCGCCGGCCGAACTGCCCGATGACGACTACCCGCTTATCATGAGCACCGGCCGCGTCCTGTACCACTGGCACGGCGGAGAGATGTCACGGCGCTCTCAGGGATTGTTGGCAATTTATCCCGAACCGCGGATCGAGATCAGCCAGGAGGACGCCGAGAAGATCGGCCTCAACGGCAGCAAACGTCTGCGTGTCTCCTCGCGACGCGGCGCGATAGAAGCCGAAGCTATGGTAACCGACCGCGTGCCGCCTGGCATGGTCTACGCCAACTTCCACTTCCCCCAGGCCTCGGCCAACGTGCTAACCAGCGGCGCTGCCCTCGACCCGATCTCAAAGATCCCAGAGTTCAAGGTATGCGCCGTGAAGATAGAAAAAGCCTGAAAGCAAGGGTATCGGTATCTATACCGCTGCAGAGGGCGCAGGAACGGTCCGACAGGCGACTCGCTTCGCTGTGCCCTCGGCAGCTCTTCTTGAAACATCTATTTCTTTGCTCAGGAGGAAATGCTATGGTCACCGTCCGTAAATTGCTCGAAAATAAATCCGGCCCTACCCTGTATTCCGTTGCCTCCACTGATACCGTGCTCAAGGCCTTACAGGTCATGAACCAGGCCCAGATCGGCGCTGTGTTGGTGACCGAGGGCAACAAAGTCGTGGGTATCTACACCGAGCGCGACTACTTGCGCAAAGGAGAAATTGAAGGCCGCAGCGCCAAAGACACACTGATCAAGGATGTAATGACTCCACGTATGATCACCGTAACGCGCAATACAACGCTAGAAGAATGCTCGGCGCTCATGAAAAAATACGGCATTCGCCATCTCCCCGTGGTTGAACAGGATCAATTGATCGGCGTGATCTCCATGCGCGACGTGATGCAAGCCATGCTCGAGGATCGGGAGAGCGAAATCCGCGGCCTAGAGAACTACATCATGGGCACAGGCTTCCAGTATTGATCTCCGAGGTTGCCTGTCTCGAACGTCGCAGGCCGGCTCGCCCTTTCGGGAGTCGGCCAATTTGCTCTTTCCCTCCTATCCTGCCGTCATCGCTTCGAGTGGGGTCGGGGCGGAAGTGGCTAAATTATAGGTTGATAAACTGAAACACATGAGCGGGATAGTTCGGAAAACGCTGCTTGCGCCATGGACGGCAGGTGGAAGCAGTACAGAAAAATCTTCCAGGCTGCCTTCCAGGCTTCTGGACCACGCGAAAAACAGCGCGAGCGTCGCGCCAGGCGAGCGAGATCCTGGCCTAACTCGGCGTCCTTTCCTTCGGGGTCGGCCTGTGCTTGGGATCCTGTCTCCACTCCGCCGTGCAACGTGAGTCGCATGGGAACCCAACACGTAGACCAAATAGCCTCCCCGTGTCTTTGTGTCTCTGTGTGAAAAAATCCCCTTTTTATCCACTCCGTCGGGGCCGGCTGGGGAGCTGCCCCCAAATTTTGATAAAATCTTTACTATGCGTCGTCCGTCGGTTGTGATCACGATGGCTAGCCTGTTCCTTATGGCATGTGGAGCCAGTGAACTTCCTTTGCCCATGGCCACCCCCTCACCCTACGATCCTTTCGTCTCCATTCAAGACACACCGCCCTTTCCCTTCCCGACCCTGCCGAGCAGCGGCAAGGTCCTGCCCACCCTCACCCCAACCGAAGCGCCGTTCATCGTGCCCACCGCCGTCCCTTTAGACAAACTTCTTCCTACCCCCTGGCCGGCCGGCGTGCCCCGCGCCTCACCCACACCCGATCTGCCCCGCGCCCTGCCCACCCTGCGTCAAACGCCCGCGCAATACGTTGTCCAACCCGGCGACACCCTTGGCCGCATCGCTCAGGCCTTCGGCATCGGCCTCCAAGACCTGGTGCGCGCCAACGGCCTTGCCGATCCCAATCTAATCCACGTTGGCCAGGTCCTGCTCATCCCGACCCCTGAACCCGGCGAGATGGGTCCATCGTTCAAGATCATCCCCGACTCCGAACTGGTCTACGGGCCGGCCGCCATTGCATTCGACATCGATGCCTTCATCAACGAACGCCGCGGCCACCTCTCCACCTTTAAACAAGAGATCAATGGCCAAACCTATACGGCCGCCCAAATCATCCAGCAAGTTGCCCAGAACTATTCGGTCAACCCACGTTTGCTCCTGGCGCTGATTGAATATCGAAGCGGCTGGGTGAACGATCCCACGCCGGCCCAAACCGAATATGCCCTCAACATCGCCGACCCGCGCCGGCCCGACCTCTACCGACAGTTGACCTACGCTGCCAACGAGCTCAACCGCGGCTACTATCGGTGGCGCGCCAACGCCGTCTCCACCTGGACTCTAGCCGACGGCTCAATTGTCCCAGTGGACCCGCGGATCAATGCCGGCACGGCGGCCGTCCAACACTTCTTCGCCACCCTCGAAGGGCGCGCCGGCTGGCAAGCGGCCGTCGAGCCGTTTGGCCTCTTTCAAACCTATTTCTTCCTCTTCGGCTCCCCCTTCGACCTTGCCGTCGAACCCCTCGTCCCCGAATGGTTAACCCAACCGCGGCTGACCTTGCCCTTTGAGCGAGGCGTTCCCTGGCTGTTCACCGGCGGCCCTCACGGCGGCTGGGGCGATGGGTCTGCTTGGGCCGCCCTCGATTTTGCCCCATTCCTAGAACGGCCGGGCTGCACGTCCTCCGATGCTTGGGTGATTGCCGTCACCGATGGCCTAGTTGTTCGCTCTGCGGATGGCCAAGTGCTCCATGACCTCGATGGGGATGGCTACGAACAAACCGGCTGGGTGATCCTCTACCTTCACATTGAGAGCCGCGATCGGGTTCCGGCCGGCACGCGCCTGCGCGGCGGCATCAGCCGCATTGGCCATCCCTCCTGCGAGGGCGGCGCCTCCAACGCCACTCACCTTCACATCGCCCGCAAATACAACGGCGAATGGATCCCCGCTGATGGCCCCATCCCCTTCATCCTAGATGGCTGGAAGGCTATCAGCGCCGGCGGCGAATACGACGGCTTCCTCCAGCGCGGCAGCCTCATCCTGGAAGCGCTGGAAGGGATCAGCGAACAGAACACCATCGTCCGCTGACCAATCCCACCACTGAAACAGGTATAATCTCCCATGATGGATCGCTTCCTTCTGCTCCTGATCCTGGGCTTCCTGATCACTGCCTGTCTCGTACAACCGGCTCCCTGGGGCATCATTCCCACACCGACCCCGCCTCCCCCAACGCCCACCGCCGACGACCCCGTCGTCGGCGCTTCGCACCTCGCTTCGCCCCTCAACCCACTGCCGGCCCTCCCGACGCCGTTTCAACCCATCCCCGATCCGATTGTCTCTCCGCCTGTCTCTCCTAAGCCTATCCCACCCCTGGTGTACTACGTTCAAAGCGGCGATAGCCTAGAAGCAGTGGCCAAACGCTTTGAGGTGCAAAAGAGCGAGATCGTCTCCCTCTCTACTACCCTGCCGGAAGAAGGATTGATCGATGAAGGCATCCTGCTCTTCATCCCCGATCGCCTGAGTCAGGCCGACAAAACTCCCAAGTTCAAACTCCTTCCCGACTCCGAGATCGTCTTCTCCCCCTCAGCAGCGGACTTCGACGTAGCTTCCTACGTGAAACAGAGCGGTGGCTACCTCAGCCGTTACACCCAATGGCTAGCCACCGGCGGCTACACCGAAGGCGCTGAGATCGTCCGCCACATCGCCTTGGAGAATTCCATCAACCCGCGTCTACTGCTGGCGTTGCTAGAATACGAAAGTGGCTGGGTGCTTGGCAATCCGCCCAACCTCTTCCGACAAAAACACCCCTTTGGCATTCAAATGCGCGTCGATGGAGAAAATGAGCTCTACCAACAACTCCAATGGGCCATTGCTCACCTCTTCAAGGGATACTATGGCTGGCGTAGTGGCACCCTCACCGAACTGGTCTTCCCCAACGGCGAACGACTGCGCATTGACCCTGAACTCAACGCCGGCACGGTCGCCCTGTTCTATTTCTTCTCTCGCTCGCGCAATCGAGTCGAGTGGGAACGGGTGATCGATCCCACCTTGCCAAACGGCTTTCTGGCCTATTACCGCGAGATGTTTGGCGATCCCTGGGCGCGCGCCCGAACGGTCGAGCCGCTCTTTCCCCCCGGCCTCGCCCAACCCTGGTTCATCCTGCCCTTTGAACCGAAGATCGTTTGGAGCTACACTAGCGGCCCCCATGGCGCCTGGGATCGCAACGGTCCCCTTGCCGCCTTGGACTTCGCCCCCCAATCGAGCAAACGAGGATGCGACCTCTCCCCCCACTGGGCCACGGCGGTTGCCCCTGGCGTGATCGTGCGCGCCGAGAACGGCGTCGTCATCCTCGACCTGGATGGCGACGGCAACGAGCACACTGGTTGGGTTGTGCTCTACCTACACGTGGCCGAAACAGATCGCGTCCAAGTTGGCCAATGGCTGCAAACCGGCGATCGCATCGGTCACCCTTCGTGTGAAGGGGGCAGTTCCACCGGTCGGCACATTCATATCGCTCGCAAATACAACGGCGAATGGATCTTGGCCGACGGCCCCTTGCCCTTCGTGCTGAGCGGCTGGCGAGCGCGCGCCGGCGCCGTACCTTACCAAGGAACTCTGGAGCGCAACGGACAAGTGATCATCGCCGACGTATATGGACAATCGTGGTCCTTGATCGTCCGTGAACCCGATGAATAACCACTATCGCCTCTCCCTTGCGCTGCTCCTCCTCGGAGCGCTACTTCTCTCAGCCTGCGCTTCGCCCGGTCCAGCGATGACTCCCATGCCAACCATGCGGGTCGCTGTTTCCCATCCCGATCAGGCGTCCATCGCCTCAATCTCCAGTGGCCATACCTACTTTCAGCCTGGCGAGCTAGTAGACTACACCGCCCAAAGTGGCGATACCCTGCCGGCCCTAGCAGCGCGCTTCAACACCAGCGTAGCAGAGATCCTAATCGCCAACCCCTTCATCCCGGCCGACGCGACTACCATGCCCCCAGGCATGCCCATGAAAATCCCGATCTACTATCTGCCGCTTTGGGCGCCCGCTTCGCCCATCCTGCCCGATCACGCCTTCGTCAATAGCCCCACCGCCACCGGCTTCAGCACCGCTGCCTTCGTCAATTCCTATCCGGGATGGTTGAAAGACTACCGCCAATACGCCGCCGGCCGTTGGCGCAGCGGCGCTGATCTAGTGGACTATGTGGCCGCCAACTACAGCCTCAACCCGCGCCTATTGCTGGCCCTGCTAGAATACCAGAGCGGTGCCCTCACCAACCCCTCGCCGCCCGAAACGCCCTACCTCCTAGGCTATCGCCATCCCCAAGCCTGTAGCCTCTATCGCCAACTCACTTGGACCGCCAACACCCTGAACAACGGCTACTACGGCTGGCGCACCGGCAATCGCACCTCCTTCGACCTGGCCGATAGGCGCCAATTTTTCCCCAACCCCTGGGAAAACGCTGCCACTGTCGGAGTGCAATACTACTTCGCCCAGGTTGCGGCCGGCCCATCCTTCCACACTGCCATTGGCCCCGACGGCCTGGCCCGCACCTACCGCGACCTGTTCGGTGACCCTTGGGCCCATCCCTTCGTACTCATCCCTGGCAGCCTGCGCCAACCCGACTTCCCCCTCCCCTTCCCGGCCGGCCAGGTTTGGACCTACACCGGCGGGCCTCATGCCGCCTGGGGCGATGGTGAACCCCTAGCCGCTATCGACTTTGCTCCCCCAAGCGAGCATAGTGGCTGCTTCACTGCTGACCCCGAAACCTACGTCATTGCCCTGGGCGACGGTATCATCGTTCGCTCCGAAACCGGCATCGTGGTTCTCGACCTCGATAGCGATGGCAACGAGCGCACTGGCTGGGCAATTTTCTACCTTCACCTTGCCACCCAAGGACGCGCCCCCCTGGGTCAAGCGGTGAAACGAGGTGATCCGGTTGGCTGGCCCTCGTGCGAGGGCGGTCATGCCACCGGCACCCACGTCCACCTGGCTCGTAAATTCAACGGCGAGTGGATCCCCGCCGACGGCCCCATCCCCTTCACCCTGGACGGATGGGTCGCCCGCAACGGCGCAGCGCCCTACCTAGGCACCTTAAACAAAGGCGGCTGGATCGTCACCGCCTGTGAATGCTCCGACGCAGCCAGCCGCATCTATCGCCAACCCGAAGAGGCCGCCCCCTAAGACTCGAGAACATACTCCCCTTCAGCCACCACCTGTTGCGAACCGTCGCCTTGATCCTCGTAAATCACATACCGCTGGCGAATCGGGAACACCTGCCGCATCATAGCGTGGGCCGGACAATACTTCTGCACCGAGAGCTCAATCGCTCGCCGGACAGCGGCTTCATCCACGTTGTGGCCGGTCACCTCGTACACCAACTCGGCCTGAGTGAACACCATCGGATGTTCGGCTGCCCGATCGGCACGGATCTTGACCTCAAAACGGGTGATGTTCTGCTTCTTCTTCTCTAGGATCGAGATCACATCCATCGCCGTGCAACCCGCCATGCCCATAGCAATCAATTCCATTGGGCCGGGCCCGAGCCGCTCCGGTCGTTTGGTATCCAACAGGATCGGCTTCTCGGAATCGGCAACAGCCTCGAAGACGAGATTCCCTTTCCACGTAACTTTTGCGTCCATACTCTCTCCTTTTAGGTTACAGATAGTCAAAGATGAGCCCACTGCGAAAGCCAACCGCAGAAGGCGCAGAGTTCTTCGTAAGGTCTCTG
>CAKZJX010000086.1 GCA_937120535.1 uncultured Anaerolineae bacterium | reverse complement strand
GTAGGGCGTTGGCGACGATTCTCTGCTCGCGCGCCTGCCATTCGGGCGGGGCGCTGACCAGGCTGCCGCTCGGGAAGGCGATGGGGTAGCCGTGGTCAGGCGGGATGGCAAACCAGCGCAAACGGTCTCCCTCCGGGCTGGTTTCGATGGCGCCCTGCACGCGGTAGCGCAAGATGAAGGTATGGGTGGAATCTGAGGTCGGAGCAAAATGCCAGGTAACCCTGACGGGGTCTGCGCCGGCAATCTCGGCCTGGCCCACGCCTGCACCTTCGGGCAGGGGCGCGCCGTCCATGCTGACTTCCAGGACCATCAGGCTGTCCAGGCGCTCGATTGCGAGTTCACGGAAAACATACATGAAAGGCCCGCCCTAGAAGCGGAAAAAAATCGGCCCTGAGCGGCGAGGGCGCGGATTCATCGGTCGGCTCGGTTGTGAGGTGGTTTTCGGGCTACCTCACAACCAATTAACCCACACTTTTACCAACTTTAGAACAATAACCTTGCTGCGTTGTCTCGCCGATTTGCCGTTATAATTTTGCTCTATGGAAACAAAACGCTGGCTTGACCGACCGATCCATCCTTCTCTCCCTGCCCTAACCAATGAAATCGTGATTTTCGGCTTGATCGTCTTAGCCGCCATCGTCACGCGCTTTTATGACTTGGAAACGCGCGTGATGAGTCACGACGAGTCCCTTCATACCTATTTCTCCTATCTCCTTTACAAGGGGCAAGGCTATACGCATACGCCGATGATGCACGGCCCCTTCCAGTTCCATATCCTGGCCCTGATCTACTTTCTGTTCGGCGTAAACGACTTCATCTCTCGCATTCCGGCAGCCCTATTCAGCATTGCCACGGTTTGGATGGCATGGTACTGGCGGCGCTACCTAGGCCGCGCCGGCGGATTGATTGCTGGCTTCTTGCTCCTGATCTCCCCCTACATGCTCTACTATGGGCGCTACGTTCGCAACGAAGCATTTGTGGTCTTCTCTGGCATCGTCATGCTGTATGCGATGCTGCGCTATTTGGAGACCGGCGAACGCAAATATGTCTACTTGCTCTCTGCTGCCTTGGTCTTGCATTTCACCTCCAAAGAGACGGCCTTCCTCTACACCGCACAGGCTTTGCTCTACCTGGCGATCTATTTCATCGCTCGCGTCACCCGCCGGCCCTGGCCTGGCGCCGAGAAATCCTATCGCACCTTCCTGCTCTTCCTGATCCTCGCCATCCTGCTGGCCGGCACCTGGCTGGGCCTGATGTTCTCCGGCCGGCAAGCCGAGACCCTGAGCGCTACCGAGACCGTCATGCCGTTTGATCCCACCCAAATGCGCTCGCCTCTCGAACTCCCCCAGGGCGGATTCTCGGCGGCTACCGTCCTGTTCTTGCTAGCCCTCGGCGCTCTGGGCATGGCAGCGTATTTCCTGATTGTCGGCTATTCCTGGGTCGGCATCCGAGCCGAGCGATCGTTCGACCTGCTGATCGTGATCGGAACGCTCGTCCTGCCCATGCTCACACCTTTCCCGATCAATGTTGTCGGCTGGACCATCCCGACCACCGCCGAAGAACTCCAAACCCTCTCCCAAAGCAACCTGTGGACGATCGGCGGATATAGCCTGCCGCTCGACCTGCTGCGCCTAGGCGTGTTTATCGTCCCGGCCTTTCTGCTCAGTCTCGCCATCGGGTGGTGGTGGAATTGGGAGGTCTGGTGGAGGGCCGCCCTGCCGTTCTGGATCGTGTTCTTCGTCCTCCACACCACCCTCTTCACCAACAGTGCCGGCGTGTTCACCAGCCTTTTGGGGTCATTGGGCTACTGGTTGGTGCAACACGGTGTGGAACGCGGCAGCCAACCCTGGTATTACTACCTTCTGATCCAACTTCCAGTATACGAATTCCTACCGGCTCTGGGCCTGATCTTGGCCATCCTCCTCGGCCTCAGGCGGCGCATTCGCCCCGCCTCGCCCGACGATCCCCAGCCGCTCACCCCCGAAGAGAGCAACTTCCATAACACCTTCTCCCTGCTGGCGTGGTGGAGCCTCTCCAGCCTGTTTGCCTTCAGCTATGCCGGCGAGAAGATGCCCTGGCTGACTTGTCACATTGCCCTGGGCTTTATCTTGCTCAGCGGCTGGGCGCTCGGCCATGTGGTAGAAACGGTGAACTGGGAAGAAGCGCGGCGCAAACAGCTTGGATGGGTCATCGGCCTGTTCCTGCTGTTCGTCATCAGCCTGACCTCCAGCCTGCTCTCCCTGCTCGGGCCAAACCCGCCGTTCCAAGGCAAGGACCTATTCAGCCTACAAGCCACCGGCAGTTTTCTGCTAGCTGCCTTCTCCACCTTGGCTTCAGCGGTTGGTCTACGCTACCTGCTGCGCAGCTGGTCTCTCAAACAAACTTTGCGCATCCTCACCCTAACGTTCTTCACCCTGCTGGCGGTTTTGACCATTCGGACTTCCTTCCGGGCCGCATACATCACCTACGATCAGGCCACTGAATACCTGGTGTATGCCCATAGCGCCACCGGTGTCAAGCAAGTGATGGCCCAGGCTTATGAGATCTCTCAGCGCACTACCGGCGGGATGGGGTTCTCCATCGCCTACGACGCTTCTGCGCCCGACACCGGCGTCTCGTGGCCCTTCGTCTGGTATCTGCGCGATTACACCAACCAACGCTCGTTCGACGTGCCTACTCGTGCTCTGCGCGACGCGGCCTTTGTGATCGTGGATCAAAAGAACTTCGACAAGATTGAACCCGCCCTTGGCCCGAATTATTACCGCTTCGACTACATCCGCATGTGGTGGCCCAACCAGGATTACTTTGGCCTCTACTACCCGCGCGACCCCAACCTGCCCTTCCCAGAAACCTATCCCTGCCGCGGCTTGCTTAGCGTCTTCCGTTTGATCCGCAGCCGGGACTTCTCGCGGGTCTGCAATGCCCTGAGCGATCCCCAGATTCGGGCTGGCATTTGGGACATCTGGTTCCACCGTGACTACACACGCTACGCTGCCGCAGTGGGCTCCTCGTCGTTCACGCTGGCCAACTGGTCGCCGGCCGATCAAATGCGCCTTTACATCCGCAAGGACGTGGTTGAGCAGATCTGGAACTACGGCGTCGGGCCGGCCCAAGCGTCAGTACAAGAAGACCCCTACGCCAACGCCATCCGTCTGATAGCCGATCAGGTGATCGACTCCATCCAACTGCCAACCCCGATGAACGCCCCGCGTGCCATCGCCTTCGCACCCGACGGCACCTTCTATGTGGCCGACTCGCGCAATCACCGCATCCTGCACTTCGATGCCGAGGGGAATTTCCTACGCAGTTGGGGATCGGTCTCACCAGGTTGTCCGTACTTCACGGCCAATCCCCCACCCAACGTCCCGAGCGACACCTTTTGCGAACCGTGGGGAGTGGCCGTCGGCCCAGATGGATCGGTATATGTAGCCGACACCTGGAATTCTCGTATTCTCAAATTCACCCCCGATGGACGTTTCTTGCTCGCTTGGGGCACCTACGGCGCGCCCGAACGACCCGATACCTTCTGGGGACCCCGAGGGCTGACCGTGGATGCCCAGGGCCGGGTCTACGTTGCGGATACGGGAAACAAGCGCATCGTGGTGTTTGATTCGCAGGGGCGGCCCCTCACTCAGTTCGGAGGTCCCGGCTTCGAGGCCGGCCGGTTCGACGAGCCGGTGGCCGTCGCCATCGCTCCCGATGGTCGCCTATATGTCACCGACACCTGGAACCAGCGAGTGCAGGTCTTCACTCCTATCCTAGACGGCCTGGATTTCATTCCCACCCTGCAGTGGGACATCTACGGTTGGTTCGGTCAATCGCTGGAGAACAAGCCCTTCATCGCCATCAACGCCGCCGGCCAGGTGTTCGTCACCGATCCGGAGGGCTACCGAGTCCTCCAGTTTGACGCCGACGGCCGGTTTTTGCAGACATGGGGCGATTACGGCATCGGCCTGGATCAGTTTGGCTTGCCCTCGGGCATCGCCGTGGACGCCCAGGGGCATATCTGGGTGACCGATGCCGGCAACCAGCGCATCCTGCGCTTTACTCTGCCCTGAGTTCCGTCCCCCCGTCGATCGCCGCTCAAGCCGGTTGCATGTTGACAGGCGGGGGGTTGTCTCTCTATTAGAACAGTGCTGGTATAATGCCGGTGCATCAGCCCATTTCACGGGAGAGAGCATGAAACTCCACGAATATCAATCCAAACAAATCTTTGCCCGATACGGCATTCCGATCCCTCAAGGACGGGTAGCGGCTACCGCAGAAGAAGCTAAACAGATCGCTCGTGAACTCGGTGGCCGCGTTGTCATTAAAGCCCAAGTGTTGGTAGGAGGGCGCGGCAAGGCCGGCGGCATTAAAGTTGCCAAAGACCCCGACGAAGCCGAAGCGTTGGCAGCACAAATCCTGCAAATGCAGATCAAAGGCCTGCCGGTCCGCAAAGTGCTGGTGGATGAGGCGGCCTCGATCCAAACCGAGATCTATCTCGGCATCACCAATGACCGTCTGGCGCGCCGGCCGGTGATGATGGCCTCCGCAGCTGGCGGCGTGGACATTGAAGAAGTAGCGCGCGACATGCCAGAAAAGATCGTCAAGGTGCACATTGACCCCTTGCTGGGGCTGCGCGAATACCAAATGCGCGACATTGCCGCTGCGATCGACCTGCCGCGCGAACTGTGGCGCTCATTCAGCGCCATCGCCCTCGGCCTCTGGCGGGCCTACACTGAACACGACGCCACCCTGGCCGAAATCAATCCCCTGATCATCAACCAAGAGGGCAAGCTGCTCGCCCTGGATGGCAAAATGCTGATCGATGACAACGCCCTGTTCCGCCACCCCGATCTGGCAGAATTGCGTGACGTGGACGAAGAAGCCTCCGAAGAGACCGAAGCCCGTAAATATGGCCTCTCCTACATCAAACTCAACGGCACCATCGGCTGCATGGTCAACGGCGCCGGCCTGGCCATGACCAGCATGGACGTGATCAAGCTCTTCGGTGGCGAACCGGCCAACTTCCTAGACATCGGCGGTGGCGCCGGCGCCGAAAAAGTGGCCGCCGCCCTACGCATCATCCTGCGCGATCCGAATGTCAAGGCCGTCCTCTTCAATATCTTCGGCGGCATCACCCGTTGCGACGAGGTCGCTCGCGGCATCTTGGCCGCCATGGACGAAGTCAAGCCGAATGTGCCGATGGTGGTGCGCCTGGTCGGCACCAATGCCGAAGAAGGGCGTCGCCTGCTGGAAAACGCCAACATGCTCACCGCCGAGACGCTAGTGGAAGCCGCGCAAAAGGCGGTGAAGGCCTCTAGAGGGGAACTCTGATCGCCCCTCGCCCCGCCAAATCCAAGGACGTTTTGTGAGGAACCATCATGAGCATTCTGATTGATCGCAACACCCGCCTCCTCGTTCAAGGCATCACCGGCAAGGAGGGCCTGTTCCACACAGCCCAGATGCACGCCTACGGAACCAATATCGTGGCCGGCGTCACCCCGGGCAAGGGCGGCGAATGGGTGCTGAACGGAAAAATCCCTGTCTTCGACTCGGTGAAACTGGCCGTGGAGGCCACTGGCGCCAACTGTTCGGTGATCTTCGTCCCTGCCCGTTTTGCGCCCGATGCCATCTTTGAAGCCGCCGATGCCGGCCTCCCGCTCATCGTGTGCATCACCGAAGGCATCCCAGTACAAGACATGATGCGCGTTCGCGCCTACCTGGATCAGAAGCGCATTCGCCTGATCGGTCCAAACTGCCCCGGCCTGCTCACCCCCGGCGAATCCAAGGTCGGTATTATCCCCGGCGACATCGCTGTCCCCGGCGAGGTAGGCGTCGTCTCCCGTTCAGGCACCCTGACTTACGAAGTGCTCTACGCCATGAAGAACCTTGGCCTGGGCGCCTCAACCTGCGTTGGCATCGGCGGCGACCCGATCAACGGCACCAGCTTCATTGACGTGCTACAAATGTTCGAGAACGATCCTCAAACCGAAAAGGTGGTGCTGATCGGTGAGATCGGTGGTAATGACGAAGAACGAGCGGCCGAATTCATTGCCAAGCATATGACCAAACCGGTGGTTGCCTTCATTGCCGGCCAGACGGCCCCTCCCGGCAAACGTATGGGACACGCCGGTGCCATCATCGAAGGCGGCACAGGCACCGCTGCCGACAAGATCAAAGCTCTTGAAGCGGCCAACGTCAAAGTGGCTCGCCACCCTGAAGAGATCGCTACCCTGCTCAAGGATCTCTGATCGCACCTTCGGCCTGCTGATCGTTCGAGCCGGGCCTGAACTCGTTCGAATCGACCAAGAGATCCTCTTTGCCTAACCGACCGAAAACGAGAGCCGCCTAAGCAGAGGCGGCTCTATGACTGATAATCGCAGAGACGATGATTACTTCTTTACATGCTGCTCGATGTACGCCACCGCCTCACCAACGGTGGAAATCTTCTGCGCGTCCTCGTCAGAAATCTCCATCTTGAACCGCTCCTCGAACTCCATGATGAGCTCCACCAGATCGAGCGAGTCGGCTCCCAGATCCTCGCGGAAGCGAGCCTCCGGCGTCACCTTGCTTGGATCGTCTATGCCGAGCAAATCCACGATCACATTCTTGACTTCCTCGAATGTATCAGACATGGTTCCTCCAAGTGGATAGTTTTTGCAAGTCAGTTGGCAGGATTATACCAGCCCCATTCAATGACAGGTAACACCCTCCCATGAAAAAAGATACGGAGCTTGTCAACCGCAAAGCGGATCACCTTCAGATTAATCTTGAGAAAGACGTCCGATCGGCGCTCACTACCGGCCTGGAACACATCCACTTCACCCATGAAGCCCTACCCGAACTCGACCTAGACCGGATCGACACCCATCTTACCCTCTTCGGACGCTCCCTAGCCGCCCCAATCCTGATCAGTTCGATGACCGGCGGAACCGCCGAAGCCGAAACCCTGAACCTCCGACTGGCTGAGGCCGCCCAAAGCGTAGGCGTAGCGATGGGCGTGGGCAGCCAACGCGCCGCTCTAGAACACCCCGACCAGGTTCGCACCTTTCAAGTGCGGCGTGTCGCCCCCGACATTTTGCTCTTTGCCAACCTGGGCGCTGTCCAATTAAACTATGGCTATACGCTCGACCACTGCCTGCGTGCAGTAGAGATGATCGAAGCCGATGCACTGATTCTCCACCTCAACCCACTCCAAGAAGCATTACAGCCCGACGGCAATGTCAACTTTGCCGGCCTGAGCAAGAAGATCGAGACAATCGCCCGCGCACTGCCCGTGCCGTTGATTGTCAAAGAGGTCGGCTGGGGCATCTCCGAGCGCACAGCTCGCATCTTGGCCGAGTGTGGCGTTGCTGCCATCGACGTGGCCGGCGCCGGCGGCACCAGCTGGTCGCAAGTAGAAATGCATCGCGCCCCCAATCACTTCCTACGTCAACTGGCTGCCACCTTTGTCGGCTGGGGCATCCCAACCGTCGATTCCATCTTCAACGTCAGGCGAGCTGCGCCAGGCGTGCGCATTTTTGCCAGCGGTGGCTTGAAAGACGGCCTAGATATCGCCAAATGCCTGGCCTTGGGAGCCACCCTGGGCGGCATGGCCGGCCCCTTCCTCAAGGCGGCTGCCCACTCCACCGAACAAGCGGTGGACATGCTGCGCTTGACCAAGCGCCAGATCGAAGTTGCCATGTTCGCCTGTGGAGCGGCCACCCTGGCCGACCTGACCCCAGAGAAACTCCGCTGGAGCGATCGCCCTCTGGCAAACGCCCCTCTCCCTCAGGAATAGGCCCTTCGCCGTCAATCCGATCCTGAAAAGCGCATTTCTCTGAAAACGGACCTACCTCTACCCATCCAAAACGTGAACCTTTTTCCCCCCTCGTGCGTTTGAAGAAAAAACGTTGCCGCCTAGCTGGCATGTGCGCCGGCCCAGTGCTGCCAAAAAGTCGCTGTAGTGTACTTCTCGACGTTGAGCCAATCACAAACAACCACTGCCCGAAAAGCTTGCAGCCGGCACTTCTATGTGTATAATCCTGCCGCTTGTGCTCATCACCACAAACTTTTGAAAGAGGAACTCGCGTATGACAAACCAGCTTCTGAGAAAAAGTGCTTTCTCCTTGCTACTAATCCTTCACCTTATCGTCACTGCCTGCAGTCCTCGTCCTACACCACCCCCTGCGGTCGCTCCCACCGATCCTCCAGAAACGCCGCAGGCCACCACACCGCTTCCCACCTCATCGAGCAACCCCTGTCTCAACGAACTCCTCCCCCTGAAAGAAAACGCCGCCTACCGCTACACCAGCAGCGATAGTCCCTCCGGCTCCTATGCCTTCACGCGCCGCATCACCAACGTGCGCGCCGACGGCTTCACCATCGTCACCGAGGTAGGAGGGAAAACCATCCCGCAGGACTGGGTATGCCACTCAGAAGGCCTGACTCCCCAACAATTGAGCGTTGTGGATATGCTCGGCCTGCTGGCGTTCCGGCGCTTCGCCAACATCACCCTCTCGAATATCTCAGGATACGCCCTGCCGGCCACCCTCACCCCCAATGCCGAGTGGTCCTACGCGGCAGACATCCAAGGTGTAGAGATCAAGCCGGATGGAACCCAAGGCGGCACCATGACCGGTCGGCTCTCGGTCACCTACCTGGCTGGCAACCGCGCGAGCGTCACCGTGCCGGCCGGCACGTTCGAGGCCGTTGCCATCGAAGTCAACACTGTGATCGATTTCGTCATCACCACCTCTACTAACGTCGCGGACCTAACAGCGGATAGCACCTACACGGTCTGGTATGCACCAGGGATAGGGTGGATCAAATCCAACGGCTACGGCCAACTTGGCGGACAAAAATACCTAGAGACGATCGTACTTGAGTCGTATAATATTCCCTAGACCTAAAATTCGCCCTCGCTCCCATGACGCTCTCCATTCCCTTCACCAATTTTGGCGGCATTGGGAAGACGTTGCACTTTCTACATGCCAACGGTTATCCGCCGGCCTGTTATCGACCTCTAGTTGAACGTTTACAAACCGACTTTCGTATCCTGGCCATGCACTTACGTCCCCTCTGGCCTGGTTCCCAGCCAGACCAGATCGACGATTGGCGGCCTTTCTCGGACGATCTGCTGCGATTCCTCGCCGATCAAGTTAGCCAGCCAGTGATTGGCGTTGGTCACTCCATCGGCGGCATCGTCACTCTGCGAGCAGCCTTATGGGAGCCACACCGCTTCCGCGCCCTGGTGCTGATCGACCCAGTGCTTTTCCCGCCGGCCATGATCGTCTTCTGGAACCTGGTGCGCTGGTTGGGTCTAGGTTGGCGACTCCACCCCAAAATCCCTGGCGCGCTGAACCGCCGTCGCTCGTTCGACGACCTCGAAATAGTCTTCCGTGGCTACCGCCGGCGGTCAGTATTCCGTTATTTCTCCGACGAACACCTACGCGCCTACATCCACGGCATCCTGAAACCACGACCCACAGGCGGCTACGAGTTGATCTACTCACCAGAATGGGAAGCGCGCATTTACTACAGCGGTGTCTGGCGCGACTTTGATCTCTGGCAAGGGCTAAAACGCCTGCGCCTCCCCACTCTGATCCTGCGCGGCGCCGAGACAGACACCTTTTGGGAACGCACAGCTGAGCGCGTGCAGCGCGTCAACCCGGCGATCGCCATCGAAACCATTCAGCAAGCCACCCATCTCGTCCCTCTCGAACGACCCGACGAGATAGCCGAACACATTCGCCGGTTCTGTCAACGCCTATCCTGCTGACCGGAGATCGGACAAGGAGAGACCATGATGGACTATTCTTCCGCCGAACTGATGATCGTCAATGCTGCTCGCTTACTGCGCGATGGAGATGTGGTCTTTGTTGGCGTCGGGCAGCCCAACCTAGCCTGCAACTTGGCCAAACGCACCCATGCGCCTAACCTGGTGATGATCTACGAAGCCGGGGTGATCGGCGCCGAACCAGCGCGCCTGCCGCTTTCTATCGGCGATCCCACTCTGGTTAGCGGAGCGCTCTCGGTCGTCAGTATGTACGATATTTTTGCCAACTACCTGCAGCGCGGCAATGTGGACGTTGGCTTCATGGGCGGCGCCCAGATCGATAAATACGGCAACATCAACGCAACTGTGATCGGCGATTATGCCCACCCGAAAGTGCGTCTGCCGGGGTCGGGCGGCTCCCAGGAGATTGCCGCTTGGGCCAACCGGTGCTACGTCATGACCCCTCACCAGAAACGTCGCTTTCCTGAACGCTGTGATTTCCGCACCTCCGTCAGCGCCCTGGATAGCGGCAACGAGCGCCAGCGCTTGGGGTTGCGCGGCCGCGGCGTGGTAGCCGTTGTCACCGACATCGGCCTGCTGGAGCCGGACGAGAACGGCGAATTGATCCTAACCGCCCTCCACCCGGGACGCACCGTGGAAGAGGCCCGCGCCAACACCGGCTGGGACCTGAAAGTCGCTCCCAACTTGCGCATCACCGACCCGGTGACCGAGCGCGAACTGATCATCTTACGCGAGGAACTGGACCAGCAAGGCATCTATCTCAAGGGCGGTGGCTAATCCGAAGATATCAGGTCGGAATTTAGAGTAAAATTTTACAACCCATCTCTTCCACTCTGATCGCCTGGTTTTCTCGACCATAACATTGCATTTTCCGCTGGCAATCGTTGTCATGCTCCCTGTTGCAATGCCCAAAGACCATGGAACGACGTTTTTTTCTCAATGCTCACATCGAATCCCAGGGCTCGCCTGCAAAACTAAACGCCCTACGGAGCCAGTTGCGCGAGCAAAACGCCACTGCTCTGATCGAAGTTGGAATAGGAGTGCATCGGCGCGCCATGCTGCTCTACGCCAACGGCTCTTCGGCCGGGATTTACCTGGTCGAGGGGGGATATAGCCGGCCCTTTAACCTAACCGAGCTGTTCCTCCTTTGGGGTGGAGCAACCTTCACCTTGACGCTAGTGCCTTTACCCGATCGGATGGCGCGCTCGATCTGGTTGCTCCTAGAATCGCATTCCCATGAGCAATTTGAAGTGAACGATGAACACCTCTGGAAGCGCCTATTGCAACGTTGGAGAGAAGAGAAATTTAGCAGGGTGATAGAATTTTATTCCGAGATCATTCAGGGTTTCTTTGTAATCCAACGGGGTAGGATATTGGAGAACGAAGCCGTTTTCTTCAACGGCCAAGGATACGAGCATCGCTTGCCGGAAGGGATCGGTCAAAAGGGAATCTGGCATTTCACAACGTACCTCCTGTCCCCTCTCTCCAACGCTTGGCAGTGCGTCAACCTACGCGAAAGCGCCACTTCCTGGGCTAAACGCCTCCTTTCTCACTATGCCTACCTAGCTGGGCAAAAATTCCTCGAGTTGACCTGCCGAGAAGTGAACCAAAGCATCCAACCTTGGAACTGGAAGATCGCCATCCGCAACGCTACGGTGAACGACGATCATTTCTTCCCTAGTCTCGAAGCCACCGCCCACGCATATCGAGCTTTGTTCATGAGCTTGGGAACCCAAATGGGCTTTGTGATTGGCAACCGTCTAACGCAACACATCCTCGACGAAACTTATCAGGACTTGGACGAAGAGCAACGTCGAGCCCTTCAAGCTCATCGTTTGATTCCAGCAGCATTTTCCTAAAAGACCATCAACTTTGGATGACGAATGATGAACTCTTCAAACCTCAAACTGCATCTCAAGCATTCCACACGTGTCTGGCGTTGGGCGACCATTACTGCGATCGCCACACTTCTCTTCGGCTGGGTTTACTTCTTCGAACCGCTTCAACTCATTCAACCCGCTGATTACTGGAACGACAAGATCAACGACGGGATGCTGATTGCGGTGGCGCTAGCTACGGCCATTTTGAGCACCCGCTTTGCTCGCCTATTCTCCTCTTCTGAGCCACCCCGTCGCGTGTGGCTCTGGTTTAGCTTTGGTTGGTGGGCCTGGCTCGGCGGTGAAATCTCGAGTCTCGTGTACGATGCTATCTACTGGTCTGGCAAGTATCCGGAATTCTCCGTCAGCGATGTTTTTTGGTTAAGTGGGTATGTGTGTTTTGGCCTAGCGTTGTACTATCAACTTTGGATGATCTACGCTGGCAAGAAAACGTCATCCAGTTTATATTTCTTTGGATTGATCGCACTGGCACTGTTGCTCACTGCCGCACTAACTGTTTTGGCGCGCCAGGTCGGATTAGGACGGGATATTTCTTGGTGGGCCCTTTATCTCTCTACACTCTATCCAGTGTTAGATTTGTTCGAAGGTGCCGCCGCTCTATGGCTGTTCTTCCTGTTCGGCTTAGGTTACCTAGGCCGGCCTTGGTGGGGACTGATCGTATTCATCCTGGCCGACGGATTGACCATCTTCTTCTGGATAGGCGGATATGAGTGGTTGCCCAAAGCAATCTACCTCGCCCTAGACACCCTGGCCGCCATAGCCTACTTCGTCGCCTATAGCCTTTCCGGACTGGCTTTGCTTGCCTTACACGAACATCTCAAACACGGCATCCTTGCCTCCCCGAAATAATCTTTTAGATCCGCCCTCTATCAGGACAAACCCAAACAACCCGATCTCAGTCGTACCCACAGAGAGCGCTGGCGGCGATACATCATCATAGGCTTGAACGTGGGACTATTGTCCCTCTTTTCCTGAAGGTCAGAACAAGGTAAAGATCGGGGTGAAGGCATGAGGTCGTCTCTGCGCGCTGTGCTGTTTGATCTAGGGGGAACGTTGATGTATCCGCTCCAGCCCTGGGGCCCGATTTTTCAGCGCGGTTATCAAGCCATAGCCGACGTGCTCTGCGCCCAAGGCCTGCCTCTAGACTGCAAAGAGCTCCCCCAGGTGATCCAATCTCAAATCAATTCATACTTCGTCCGCCGCAGACAGGACCTGATAGAAACCACCTATCTGGTCATCCTGCACCAACTACTGGTTGAGAAAGGCTGCTCCCACGTCGAGCTCTCTCTCTTGCGCCGCGCCCTAGATGCCTTTTTTGTCCACACCCAAGCCAACTGGGCGCTGGAAGAGGATGCCTTGCCTACGCTGGAAGCGCTGAAAGCAGAAGGATATCGTTTGGGGATCGCCTCCAATGCCGGCGATCATCAAGACGTGCTACAACTGGTGCGCCGCTTCGGACTTGAACCTTGGTTTGACTTCGTCTTGACCTCGGCCGCTTGCCGCTATCGCAAGCCTCACCCGCATATATTTGAACTAGCGCTACAGCGCTGGAACTTGCCGGCCCATCAAGCCGCTATGGTCGGCGATAGCCTGGAAGCCGATATTCGCGGCGCCCAGCGGCTCGGGTTCTTCACCATCTGGATCGACCGCCGCGCCCATACCGACAACATTGACCCTACCCTCCGACCCCACGCCGAGATTCACACGCTGGCCGAACTGCCGGCCCTGCTCGCTCGCTTGCAGGAATCCTGATCCACTTTCCAAATCACAGAGTGTATTCCAAAGCCAAGCTTTGGTATTAGGTGCTCGTCTCCAGCAGAGCACGGGTGCGTGGATGATCCTTATATACCCCGCGATACTCTTCAGGCAACAGACTGGCAATCCGACACATAATCTCATCGGTGTACTCTCGAAGCACGGCCTCGCGTTGGCGGGCCGGCAGAAGGGGCAATCGAAATGGCTGGCCGACTCTCACTATAATGTGGGTCTTCTTGCAGCGCAACAGATTGCGAAACAACCGCTTGTCCTCCGTGCCCGTCACCGCAACCGGAACAATCGGCCGATTCAACTTCGTCGCAATATAGGCCGTGCCGGGCTTCCCCTCGATCAACGACCCTACGCGGCTACGCGTTCCCTCGGGTGCAATCGCTAGCACATGGCCATTGTCCATCAGGCGCATCAGCGTTCGGATCGCTTTGATGTCCGGGTTAAAGCGATCGATAAACACGAAGTTAAAGTACTTGCCCCACCAGCGCAGCAAGGGATTCTTCTGCCATTTCTCGGCTACAGGAATGCAAATATCCCAGCGATCGAGGGCATAAAACACCAACACCGGATCCAAAATACCTAGATGATTGGAGGCCAGCACAAAGCTCTTCTCTTGCGGCAAATTCTCATACCCATTCACTTCAACATGGGCCGCCAAGCGCACCAGGGAACGAATCAACCAACGCAAGAAGTTACGCATAGCAGATCACAAGATCCTTTCGGAAAAGAGAATGGTCAGAAGAGTCGTAAGAAATGGGACCAATGGGCTATCGCTCCATCGCGATCCATAACTTGATTTTAACGCAGAATACCCCCGATCGATTTGACTGTTCTCAGTGCTCACATTATAATAATGACCATAGCAGTCCAATTTGCCGATACCAGGAAGCAGCACCAAAGGTCCTGAGCCGACACGCACCACCGCTCTCTGGCTGGCAGCAAGCATATCCTCTCTCAGGAGAAAGTTTTATGGATGTTCAGATTCAACATCGTCCTTCGTACGCGCTGGCTGTGCTCCGCTTGCATCCCAACGAACGAATTCGCGCCGAGGCGGGTGCTATGGTAAGCATGTCTCAGGATATTAAAATCGAAACTCAAGCGGCTGGGGGTATCTTCAAATCGTTAACTCGCGCTGTGCTGGGTGGAGAGTCCTTCTTCCAGAATTTCTTCCAAGCTGGGCCGCAAGGAGGCGAGATCACCTTAGCGCCAACCCTGGCGGGCGACATCGCCGTGATCGAGCTGTCGGGCAAGCCGGTGATGGTGCAAGCCGGCTCTTATCTGGCTTCCGAAAGCGGCGTTGATCTAGAAACCAAAATGAGCCTGAAGGCCTTCATGGCTGCTGAGGGCATCTCCATTCTAGAGGCCAACGGCACAGGGAAGCTCTTGATTTCTTCTTATGGTGCAATCCATGAAACGACCTTGGCAGTCGGGGAGAAGTACATTGTCGACTCATCGCACTTGGTGGCCTTCGATGCTTCAGTGAACGCCACCCCTCGTACTGTTGGCGGCTTGAAATCCACCCTGTTGAGCGAAGAAGGGTTGGTGGTGGAACTCACTGGTCCAGGCCGCCTGTACATTCAAACCCGCTCCCCCCAAGCCTTCCTGAACTGGTTGATCTCTCAGTTGCCGAAATCTGACAAATAAAACCGGAGGCCCGGCTCCGGGTCGATCGGTGCTCGATTCGGGGCTTACTTTCCCGAAGCACGGCGGTTCCGACCCCGCCCAGGCTGGGCGCGCCCGCCCGAGCCGGCCGCGCCGCCCCTCGCCGGCGATCACGAGAACCTAGCTCGCCGGACACGGGAAAGGGCCCCGCCGGAGGCCGGCGCATCCCGCCGCAGGTCTTGATTATGGCTCCCTCTGAGCCGCCGAGGATGAGGGGGAAACGCCAGAAGGTCCAAACCAGCAGTGCGAAACGGGTTACAATTGGTGCGTTCTTTCATCGCTCATCTTTTTCGTCTGGAGTGAACCATGACCGAGACGTTTGATGTTGTCGTGATCGGCGCTGGGCCGGCGGGGTACGTGGCCGCCATCCGCGCCGCCCAATTGAAGCAAAGAGTGGCCATCGTTGAAAAGAAATGGTTAGGAGGGGTTTGCCTAAACGTCGGCTGCATTCCTTCCAAGTCGCTGTTGAAAAACGCCGAGGTGGCCTATCTGCTGCGCCATCGCAGCAAGGAGTTCGGGCTTTCCTTCGAGAATCTGTCCCTGGACTACAGCGCGGCGGTGAAACGTTCGCGCCAGAACTCTGACCGCTTGACCAAGGGCGTCTCGTTCCTGATGCGCAAGAACAACATCGCCGTGTTTATGGGAGAGGCCAAGTTTAAGGATCCAAATACGGTGACGGTCACCGATTCGGAAGGCCAGGTCGCCGAGCTCAGGGCGTCGAATTTCATCGTGGCGACGGGCGCCAGCGCCATGGTCCCGGCCGGCTGGAAGGTGGATGGGGAGCGGGTGCTCACCTATTGGGAGGCGATCCTGCAAGAAAAGCTGCCGGCCTCGGCGATTGTGATCGGCTCCGGCGCCATCGGCGTAGAGTTCTCTACAATATGGAATTCTTACGGGAGGGAGGTGACCATCGTGGAGATGTTGCCGCGCTTGGTTCCCTTGGAAGACGAGGAAATCTCGAAGGAACTTGAAAAAGAGTTCAAGAAGCGCGGCATCAAGGTCCTCACCGGCCACAAGGTGGAAGTAGTGGAAGCGACCACCGACGGAGTGCGCGTCACGGTGAGCGCCGATAGCCGGGAAACCACCTTGGAGGCCGAACAGGCCCTGGTGGCGATCGGCTTCCGCCCCAACTCGCAAGGGTTGGGCCTTCAGGAGATCGGCGTGCACATCAACGAGCGCGGCTTTATCGAGATCAACGAGAAGATGCAGACCAGTGTGCCGCACATCTACGCCGTTGGCGATGTAACTGGCAAGCTGATGCTGGCCCATGTCGGCTCGGCAATGGGCATGGTGGCCGCCGAGAACATCGCTGGCGCCGAAACCGTGACGCTCGACTATGAGATGATGCCCCGCGCCACCTACTGCCAGCCCCAGATCGCCTCGTTTGGCCTGACCGAGGCGCAAGCGCGCCAACGCGGCTATCAGGTGAAGATCGGGCGCTTCCCCTTCCAGGCGAACGGCAAGGCCTTGGCCTTGGGAGAGTACAGCGGGTTCGTCAAGATCGTAGTGGATGAACAATATGGCGAACTCCTGGGCGCGCATATGATCGGGCCCGAGGTCACCGAGCTGCTCCCCGAACTGACCCTAGCCCGGATGATGGAACTCACCCCGCATGAGATCGTCCGCAACGTTCACGCTCACCCCACGCTCTCCGAAGTTCTGATGGAGGCAGCCCACGGCGCGATAGGGGCTCCCATCCACATCTAATTGCACCTTGCCACGCCAAAACAACAGCCCTGCGTCATCCCGCAGGGCTGATGATTTGTCGAACTACAAGCCGCGGAACTTACTCGAAGACAAACCGACCATCTTTGTAGAACAGCTCACCGTCTACTAGGATCTCCGAGTCGGTGCGCAGATCGCAGATGAAATCCCAGTGGATGGCGCTCTTGTTCTTCGAGCCGGTCTCTGGATAGCCGGCCCCGAGGGCGATATGGAACGACCCGCCGATCTTCTCATCGAGCAAGATGTGGCCGGTGAAGCGGTTGATTTCAAAATTGGTGCCGATGGCAAACTCGCCGAGATAACGAGCGCCGGGGTCGGTTTCGACCATTTGCAATAAGTAGTCCTGATTTTTGGCCGCTCGGGCCTGGGTGAGCCAGCCGTTGCTGAAGGTCAATTCGGCACCCTCCACAGCTACTCCATTGTAAATGGCCGGATAGGTAAAGCGCACCCAGCCGTTCACCGACTCCTCCACCGGGCCGGTGTAAATCTCGCCATCGGGCATGTTGTGGGTGCCGCAAGAGTTCATAAACGTCCGGCCTTTGATGGAAAGAGACAAATCCACATTCGGGCCGCGCAATACCACCTGGCTCTTGCCTTGCAACCAGCGAATGGCCCGCGCTTGCTCTTCTTCCACCTTGCGCCAGTAGGCCACCGGATCGTCTTCATTGAGACGGCAAGCACGAAAGACAAAGTCCTCATAATCCAGGTAGCTCATCTCGGCTTCTTGGGCATAGGCTTGGGTAGGAAAGAGAGTCGTGACCCACTTGAAGGACCCATCGGCACCGCGCCGCATCTGCGCTTCAGTGATCACGCCCGTGGCCTGTCCGCGACGCTGAGAGCGCGTCGGATCAAAGGAAGATTGAGATCGGGTATTGGCGGTCGAATGAATGCGAATGCGGCTCTCAAAGTGTTCGTAGGCCAATTTTTGAAGCGGCGGGACGAAATCCAACTGAGCATCGTTGCCGTAGCGCAGCAGCAGGTCCTCGTGACCTGGGAAGAACGTATCCGGCAATTGAATCAGAGGTACAGGGTGTCCACCGGCTTCTAACACCTTGAGGTACAATGCTCGCACCAGTGGCTCTGCCAAGATGGTCGCTTCGATCAAGACGCGGTCTCCCGGGCGGATGCAGGTGGAATAGTTCACCAGCACATCGGCAAATTTTTCAACGCGTGAATCGGTCACAGGCATACTCCATCGAGAAAATTCAGAGCACATGAATTGCTCACCCGCCTCAGCCGGCCCTGGCACTTGTCGCCCGGCCCCAACAAAAAGCGGATGCCGGACGCTACGCCCAGAGGTCTAGAACGGATCAGTGTCCTTCAGCGACCGGAACCGCTCAGGCGATTGATGAAGTGTGGAGTATTATAACATCTTGCGGGGAAAGCAACTCAAGAACTCACGACGTTCTCCAGACGGTTTTGTAACTTTTGTCACTCTATGCCAGGATAAAATCTGGGTAAGATTAGTAAGAATTAGCGGTGCAGCCAAGGAGAGTCTATGTTTACGTTATCCGTCAAACCAACTGTCGCCTGGGCCGAGGTAGATGAGCAAGGCCGTTTGGTTCTCCCGGCCGAAATCGCTCAGGAGTATGGCCTAACGCCTGGCTCAAAAGTACGCTTGGATAAGGGGGAAAACTTCTTGCGCATGCATCGGCCAATCACCCAATTGACCAAGGTCTATATCGAACCCACCGTGGCCTGCAACTTGGACTGCATCACCTGTTTTCGCAACGCTTGGGAAGAGTCGATAGGACGTATGAGCGAAGAGACCTTCGAGCGGATTTTCGAAGGTCTGAAGGAGTTTTCGCCCATTCCAAACGTGTACTTTGGCGGCATCGGCGAACCCTTGTTCCATCCAAAGACCATAGAATGGGTGCGGCGGGTGAAAGAGCTAGGCGTTAAAGTAGAACTGATCACCAACGGCACGATCCTCACCGAGAACATCTCTCGTAAGCTGATTGCGAGCGGTTTGGATATTTTGTGGGTCTCGATCGACGGCGCTCGACCGGAAACGTATGCTGATGTGCGCTTGGGAGCTGAACTCCCGACCATTATCGCCAACCTCAAGCGTTTTGCTCGCATGCGGCCGGCCAGTCACTTCCCTAAGCCAGAGATCGGCATTGCCTTTGTAGCCATGAAGCGCAACATTGCCGATCTGCCCGAGGTGATCAAAATCGGTCGGGCGGTCAAGGCCAAGTACTTCTCGGTGAGCAATCTACAACCGCCCACTGGAGATCTGCAATCGGAGATCCTGTTTGAGCGGGCCATGCACAACATCGCCTACCTTACGGCCGACCACTTACCGCGCATCAACCTGCCCAAGATCGATTTCAACGAACACACCCAACAAACGTTGTTCCAGGTGTTCAATAGCCAATTGAACATCACCTACGCCGGCAACAACTGGGGCGGCGCCAACGATACGTGCAACTTCGTCGAGAGCGGCACTATGTCCATCGCCTGGACGGGAGATATCAGCCCATGTTGGCCCCTGATGCACACCCACAAAACCTATCTCCATGGCAAACCGCGCCTCAACTACAAGCATGTGATCGGCAACGTTCATGAACGATCGTTGAAGGATCTATGGTTGGATCCAGAATACCTGGCTTATCGCGAGCGCCTGCATAACTTTATCTTTGCACCCTGCACCTTCTGCGGCGGCTGCGATCTCTCCGAAGCCAATCTCGAAGACTGCCTGGGCAATACCATCCCACCAGTGTGTGGAGGCTGTCTGTGGGCGCAGGGGATCGTCCAATGTCCCTGACAGGCTCTTGAGATCGGATGAACTTAGAGTTTCTTAACCACCCCGATGCAAAACAAGATATAATGAGAACGCGCCAAGGCGCGTTCTTTGTTCTGTAAGGAGCAAGATGGATACTTCGTTGCTGGCTGCTTTAGTGTTTTTTGTAGTCTTCGTGGGCATGATCCTAGTCCACGAATTCGGTCATTACCTGGCTGCGCGCTGGCTTGGCATTGACGTGGAAGAATTCGGGATCGGCTTACCGCCCCGCGCCTGGCGTTTCTGGCGTTCTGGGGGCCGGCTGACCCTTGGCCATTATACCCTGGACATCCCTCCCAACTTCGATTTTCCGATCGATCTTCCCCATTTGCTTCAGCGTGGGGTCGCCGCCACGGCGCGCCGCCAAGGAGAACGCTGGATTCTAGAGACCATAGACCTTTCGTCCCTCGATGAGGATCTCCTCCGAACCACGCCTCCCGAACCGACCCCACTGCCGGACGGCCGATACCGCTTCGACGGCTTGCTCGAACAGGCCTCGCCGGGGACGGAATTCACTCTGAACTGGTTGCCTCTGGGAGGGTTTGTCCGTCCGAAAGGCGAAAACGACCCAAGCGTTGCCGGTGGGCTAGCGGCTGCCACGCCTTGGAGGCGGTTGTTGGTCTTGGTCGCTGGTTCCACCATGAATCTGCTGGCCGGCTTTCTGATCTTCCTATTCCTAGTATCGCGCGATGGCTACCGTGATTTCAGCCGAGTAATGCTAGCCGAAATTGCGCCCAACTCGCCGGCGGAGGCGGCCGGCATGCAGGTAGGAGATGTCGTGCTTTATGCCAACCAACAAGCCATCCACGACTTCGACACCCTGGGCAACATCATCCGCTTGAACTTGGGTCAACCTGTGACCTTGGTCTTGCAGCGTGGCAACCAGATCATCACTGTGACGGCAACGCCGCGCGTCCAGCCCCCGAAAGGCGAGGGGCCGCTAGGTATTCGGATGAGCGAGCAGATCGTCCTAGCTCGTTCGGTGGGCGAGGTGATCCGCTACGCCGGCCTAAGTGTCTATCAGCAGGTGCGCGCCCTACTGCTCCTGCCGGCCCAACTGATGCGCGGCAGCCTCGCACCCGAAGAAGGGCGCTTCATAGGACTGAAGGGCATCTACGACATCTTCAACTTCTCGGTCACGATGGACATGCAAAACCGCGAGCAGGCTCTCCCCTCGCAAGCCTCCTCCCCCCCCACGTATAGCACCCTTTACCTGATCGCTTCGCTCACCATCTCGATCGGTTTGATCAACCTGTTCCCCTTCCCGGCCTTAGATGGAGGGCGCATCCTCTTCGTCCTGCCGGAGCTGCTCGTACGTCGGCGCGTCCCCCACGAGCTAGAGAACGCTGTTCACGCCGCCGGCATGATCACGCTCATTCTGTTCATGATCTACATCAACATCATGGACTTCATCGACCCTCTTGTCCTCTCTATGCCATGACCTCTATCTCTTTCCAAACCGTAATTAATGCCCTGCTGGATACCGAAAAACCGTTCCCCAAGCGGTATCTGGCTCAGTTTTCCGATCTCGATCCTGAGTCGCTCGAGCTGTTGATGCAGGTTTGGCCACGGATCACCCTCCAACGCAAACGGGCTTTGCTAGACGACCTGGACGCCTTGCTGAGCGAAGACAGCCTGGTCTCGTTTGACGATTTTGCCCGCGCTTTGCTCCACGATCCAGATGCCTTTGTGCGGGCCGGTGCTCTGCGCCTGCTGTCTGAGTGTGAGGACGTCACACTGCTGCCGATCTACGAGGACATCCTAGCCCATGATCCTTCGCCAGAAGCGCGGGCCGAGGCAGCGCAAGTGATGAACCTCTTTGTAGAACTCGGCGAATTGGATGAAATTCCGGCCACCTTGCACCGTCGCGCCGAAGACGCCCTGCTAGCCGCCATGCACGACAGCTTCCTTGAAGTGCGTCGAAGGGCGCTGGAATCGCTGGGATACTCCTCGCGCCCCGAAGTGCCATCCCTGATTCAGGCCGCCCTAGAAGATCAAGACCCCGATTGGCAGGCCAGCGCTCTGATCGCCATCGGACGCTCGTTTGATCACGAGCAATGGGGGGAGGAAGTGTTGCGCTTCATGTTGAGCGACGATCGCGCAGTCCGCCTAGAAGCAGTTCGAGCAGCCGGCAATCTGATGCTGACGGAGGCGCGCCGTCCGTTGTTGCAGATGCTGGAAGAGGAAGAAGACGATGAAATCTTCTCGGCCATTGTCTGGTCGCTCTCTCAGATCGGCGGAGAGGATGTCCGCGAATATCTAGAAAGTCTACTTGATCAAACCGATGACGAAGAAGAGATGGCTTTTCTGGAAGATGCCTTGGATAACCTAGCATTTACCGAAGATCTGGGGCGCTTCGATCTAATGGCCTACGATTTGGATATCGAGCTAGACGAGGACGACGAGCAATCCTCCAACTCGAGAAAGCCCAAAAAGAAAGGGCACGGCTAACGCTCGAAAGATCAAGATACTTCTTGCTTCGACGCTGAAAGGACCGAGCAGCATGAAACAGCAGGGGGTCGTGCTGCTCGTTTGTAAATTGCTTCACCGCTGATCACCACCCCCACCCCTATGTCGCTTCAGGCATTGCTCTCCACCTTTGCCAATAACCTGTTCCCCATCCTCTTGCTTAGCGCAGCCGGCTTTTTCCTCGGCCGAGCGTTTTCGATTGATTCGCGCACCCTTGGGCGCGTCATCTTCTATTTTTTTAGCCCTCTCCTGGTGTTTAACTTGCTGTTGCATAACGATCTGCCGCTGCGCGAAATGGTGCGCACGATCGGGTTTGCGCTGGCCGTCTTCGGAAGCATGGCCATTGTGGCGTTGATTCTAGGGAAGCTGGCCGGCCTGAGTCGCCTAACGCTGACCGCCGTGGTGCTGACTAGCATGTTTCCTAACACCGGCAATTATGGCTTGCCGCTGGTTTCTTTTGCCTTTGGGGAGCAGGCCCTGGCCCACGCAACGTTGTTTTTTGTCACCAGCGCCGTGCTGTTCAACACGGTGGGGGTGTTGATCGCCTCGCTCGGGCATTTCGAGTTGAAACAGGCAGCGCAAGGATTGCTGCGCGTGCCCACGCTATACGCTGTAGTCCTGGCCGGCCTGCTCAATCAGACCCAGGTTGAACTGCCTCTATCGGTAGAGCGCTCTATCGATTTGGCGGCCGGCGGAGCTATTCCGCTCATGTTGATCTTGCTAGGGGTAGAGTTGGCGCGCTTCGAATGGTCGCAGAGCCTGCCCACGGTATTGCTAGGGGCCGGCCTACGCTTGATGATCAGCCCCCTGATTGGCTTACTGCTGGCCATCCCGTTCGGTTTGCAAGGAGCCGCGCGCCAGGCCAATCTGTTGGAAAGCGCCATGCCGGCCGCAGTGACCAATACCGTCTTGGCGACAGAATACAAGCTGGATTCGTCGCTGGTGACAGCAATTGTCTTTCTCAGCACCCTTCTTAGCCCTCTCACCCTGACGCCCTTGCTGGTATATTTGGGAACATGAACCACAAGCTGCTTTTGAGAATAATCGGGTTCGGGTTAGCGATCCTGCTCGGGTGGCCGCGACCGGTTGCGGGTCAAGCGGGAGGCGAGGTGGTGGAGACGCGGGTAGAGCATCGCTTCGGGGAGGAGATCCGCTTCTTTGCTCGCATCCGCACCTCAGTTCCTGTCCTGAACGCGACGGTGACCTTTGGCATCCCCGGCGAGCGTTCCCAAATCGGCTCCCTCTCCCTGCATTCCGACGGGACAGCTACTTTCCGTTACGATGCTCAGCAGAACTTGCTCCCGCCATTCAGCCGCATCGTATACCGTTTTGATTTCACCCTGAGCGACGGCACTCAGTTTTCCAGCTCCACACAGGAATACGTATACACCGATAACCGTTTTGCCTGGCAGGAGCGCAGTGATTCAAGGTTACGCGTGCACTGGTATGCAGGAGATGCTGCCTTCGGCGCGTTTGCGCTAGACGTAGCTCAGCGGGGCCTTGAAGCAGCGCGTCGTCTGGTTCCGATGAACCTAGAGGCCCCGATCGATATCTACATCTACGCCTCGCCGATCGACTTGCAGAGTGCCCTGGCTTTGGGCGGGCAAGGTTGGGTGGCCGGCCACGCAAACCCAAAACTAGGGACCGTCTTGGTCGCTATCGAGCCCGGAACCGATCTACGAGTATGGCTGGAACGTCAGATCCCTCACGAATTGACACACGTGCTGCTCTATCGCATGACCGGCATCAATTACGATCGCCTCCCGGTCTGGTTGCGCGAGGGAATGGCGATGAACGCTGAATTGTATCCGAACCCAGATTTCGAAGCAGCATTAAGAACCGCTCTGGAGACGAATTCGCTGCTGTCAATGACTGAGTTGTGTACGGCTTTTCCACCCGACACCGGCCGGGCGTTCGTGGCCTATGCTCAATCGCAATCGTTTGTCCGCTTCTTGATCGAGCAATATGGGGTGACCGGCCTGTTCGCCCTGATCACGGCATACGCCGATGGGATGGACTGTGAGACCGGAGCGCGCCGCGCCCTGGAACAACCCCTAAGCACGTTGGAGAGACGTTGGCGCGAAATCGCCCTCGGAGAAAATCGAGCGCATGCGGTGTTCATCAACCTGTTTCCCTATCTGTTGATTTTGGGCTTAATATTGGTGATCCCGCTGTGGGGAACAGTGGGATATCTCTTGGGGCACCGAACCCGCCAAGAAATAGTGCTTTTAGAGAGATTAGAGAGGTAAGGAGGTTGTTATGGAGGAAGGCCAAGCAGAAATTGTCCGCGCGCACATCTGGGTTCGGGGACGTGTGCAAGGTGTAGGATTTCGCGCCTACGCCGAGTCAATCGCCTGGCAACTCGGCATCAAGGGTTGGGTACGCAATGTGGGCCACGATACGGTTGAAGCTGTTGCCGAAGGCGAGCGAGACAAAATCGAACGCTTCATTCACTGGATGAAAGAAGGGCCGCGTGCTTCACGGGTGGTCGAGTCTAACGTGGAATGGGAAGAACCGACCGGGGAATTCACCGACTTCGATGTGCGCCGAAGTATTTAGCGGCGAAGAAGAGCCGGGACCCTAGCTTGTGAATCCCAACCCACGCTCTTTTAAGGAAACCCAGCGCCCTTGACCGATGACCAGGTGATCCAGCACATCCACATCCAACAACCTTCCCGCTTGAACCAGAGCACGGGTTACGGCAACATCGTCTGGGCTGGGGGTGGGATCGCCGCTAGGATGGTTGTGAATCACGATCACCGCTGATGCATTTTTGCGAATGGCTTCCTTGAAGATCTCGCCGATGCGCACCTGGGAAGAGTTGACCGAGCCCTTGTAGAGTTCCACAATCTCCAACAGGCGATTTTTGCGATCCAGGAGCATCACCCGCAGGTGTTCCTGCTCTAAGCCAGACATTTCGTAAAGCACCAAGGCAGCCGCATCGGCAGGGCTAGCGATGGCAGGGCGCTCTTCTGGGGACTCCAGCGCCAAGCGACGTCCTAACTCGATAGCGGCTTTGATCTGGGCGGCTTTGGCAGCGCCAACGCCGCGTTGGTTCTGCAGCTCAGAAAAAGGAGCACGATGCAGACCAAGCAGCCCACCAAACGTGTTCAACAGACGTTGTCCGAGATGGACAGCGCTTTCGCCTTTCACGCCCACCCGCAACAGGATGGCCAGCAGCTCGGCATTGGTGAGAGCTTGGGGGCCTAGAGTGGCCAGGCGTTCGCGTGGTCGATCCGATTCGTGTAGATCAGCGATTCGATAGATGGGGGGAGGAGACAGGTCGGTCATGATGGCCTCATCCCTTTTTTAGAGAATACCGCCACGCTGAACGTAGACCTCCAGCGCTTTGCTCAAGCCGCGAAACAAATCGGGGGCAGCAGCGATCAGCGTTTTTAGGGCCTGGTAGCTAGCTTGCAACAAGGCCATGTCCATATTTTGATCGATCGCGACTTGCAGACGACGCGCCTTGTCGGTGATCCGTTGGCGTTGGTACTTCAACTTTAGGCGCAGCTTGGCGCGCTCTTGGGTTTGACTGGCCCCAACGCCTTTCACCGCATTCCAGCGCTCGTAGAGGCGAGTGAATTGCTCTATGTCCTGATAGATCGGTCCAAGAAAGGGAGGCGCTGAGGGGATGTCGGTGGCTGCGTTGCCGAAATAGTTCAGGACAGCCAGAATCTGTTGGCAGTATTCGTCGGGAAGGCCTTGTTTTTCCAGGTTATAGAGATCGTCCAGCAGGCGGGTAAGCACGATGGAGCGGAAGTAGTTGAACGACCACAAGCGCGTGCCTCGACGTGCATCTAGGACATAGCCGGCGCCGGCGAAAGGTTTGCGCGCCTTTCTTCGAGAGGGTTTTGTTCGTCTGGCCATCGGACTCTCCGGAAGGTGGAATGCGATCTCTTCGATGGAGTAGTGCCCTTCCCCATATCTGTTTAGGAGGAAAATTAACCCTTTCAGCGACCGACGATCCGAGTTAACAGATTGCGATAGGTTTCGGCATTGGGAGGGTTAAAGCGCAAGATTTGCTGAATGGCTTCGGCAGCGCCGTCTCGATCCCCTTTTTGTAGCAGGAGTTTGCCGGCCGCATCCAACTGGGCTACGGCATCGGCCACCCTCCCAACTTTGGAATACAGCCCGGCCAGGAAACGTCGTAAGATAGGTTGATCGCTATGTTCGTTGACCAGGTCTTCTAGGAAGATGATGGCATCTTGGATCTTGTTGTTGCTCTCCAGATAGGCTAGATAGTTCTCTAGCTCAGCCATGGCTTGTTCGGGGCGCGCTAGGCGCAGATTCAATTCAATCAGCTGCTTGCGTGCGCCGGCATCCTGCGGTCGCAAGGTGCGAATCTGCTCATACACCCGCACGGCTTGCTTCCAGTCTAGCCGCTGGATGTCAATATCAGCCATACGTTGCAGGATGTGGACGTTCCAGGAGCGATCGGCATTGGCTTGCTGGACCAAACGCAGGGCTGTCGTATAGGTTTTACGCGCCATGTCCAGCTCGGCAAGACGATAGTAGATCTCGGCCAGGTCCATGTACTCGCGCACAGCCTCGTTGATCTGGCCAGAGGCAATCAGTTGATCGATCAGTCGCGAACGCACTGCGAGGTCCATCGGCGAAAGTTCGATCACCCGCCTCAGCAATTTGATGGCCTGTTGGGTTTCACCGCGCATGCTGTAGACCTGAGCAACGACGGTGAATTTGGAAATTGCATCGGGGATGTGGCCTTCTTGGACCAACAGATCCCCAATTAACACATGTAAAGGCAAGTATTGAGGGGCTTGGATCAGGGCTTCAAACGCCGCATCCATGGCCGAGCGCATGCGCCCTTGTCGCGCTAGGGCATGAACCCGATTGATGGCCTCCAATACCTGGGTGCTCTGGGCTTGGATCACCAATTCGGCTAAGGGCAAGGGAAGCTCGCCTTCCGCACTGGGAAGCTGTTGACGCAAGGCGCTCAAATGAGTGCGCCAATCGGGGCGTAGCAACATCTGGCGGATGTTGTCGCATAAGTTCTTGAGTAGGCTCTCGTCTTTTTGGTTGCGTTGGGCTTCGAGGATCGGTTCATAGAGTTGGCGGATCTCAGCGGTCAGTTCGGGAGCTACCGTCTGAGCGTCGGCTAGTTTGAGGGCCTCTAGGTATTCGGTCGCAGCTTCGGCGTAGCGCGCCATCTTGCACAAGATCTGGCCGGCCAATAAGCGCGACGCTAGGGCAAAATCGGCATGGCGGACGGCGTTTTGCAGGTGACGCAGGGCGCTCTCCAGCCGCTCACTCTTGAAGCGCAGATAGCCCAAATTGAAGTAGGCCGCAGGATGCTTGAAGCCGGCCTCGACGGCCCTTTCCAATTCTTCTGCGGCCTGCAAATCCTGACCCTTGGTCTGCAGATCGATCGCCTGCCCGAGATGCAAGACCACCTTGGCCTGTTCGGCCTGTTGCAGGGAAAGCTGACCAGTGCCGCGCACAATCGCTTGTAAGCCGCGCCGCTCCTGGGCAGCTGGGCTCTCGTCGCTGTAATCGAACAGGATCTCGGCCAGACGCGTCAGGGCCTTCTTGCGAGCCTCAGCTACTGGATCCATACCTCCAGACGCTTGGGGTTTGGGCGCCTCCAGCTGTTTGATCTGCGACATGACGATCGGGCCAGTTCCACCCTTCTGGCGGACCGGTTTGGGGAGCAGCTGGCCGGCCTTGAATAACGCCTGCGCTTGACGGGCCTCCGGACTCTCGGGAGCCAGAGCCAGGGCCTTTTCAATCAACTCGGCCACCTTGTTCGCCTCTCCAGAACGCTGAAACAAGCTGGCCAAGGCCAGATATTCGGCAACCGCCGGCCTGACATGCCCCAACCGTTCGTGCACCGCTGCCAGCCGCACGCGGGCCTTGATGTTCTCCGGTTGTAGCGTGGTCACTCGCGACCAGTTCTCAATGGCTTTCTCCACTTCGCGCTGATTTAGGAAAAGCTCGGCGGCGCGCATAGCGGCATCCACAGCCCCCGGCAAATCGCCAAGCCGCTCCGAAAGATGCGCAATCCGCTCCCACGGAACCGGATCCTGAGGCGAGACCTGGGTCAATCGCCGATACACGTCCAGAGCCTCTTCAAAGCGCGCCAATTGAGAGAGCGCTAGCCCCAAGTTGCTCAACGCTTTGGGATGATCGGGGACTTCTTTCAGGGCGGCCTGATAAGAAAGAGCCGCCTTCTCCCACTGCTGATCCCAGGCAGCCGAATGGCCCTCATTCATGAATTTCTGAAAGACATCCTCGCGTCCGGGCATGGTTGTTATTTTACCTTAAGACCTCCATCTCGCCCCAATTCCGGCCGGCATGCGCCTCGGTTTCTAAAGGGACATCCAACGGATATGCCGACTCCATCACCTGCTGCACCAGGCGGGCCGTCTCGTGCAACTCCTCCTGGGGGCATTCCAACACCAACTCATCGTGCACCTGTAACAGCATTTGAGCGCGCAGGCCGGCGGCCTGAAGGGCCGGCGGAATGCGGATCATGGCGATCTTCATAATATCAGCCGCCGTGCCTTGGATCGGCGCGTTGACCGCCTCACGCTCCTCCCGATTGCGCAGGCTGCGGTTGCGCTGCCCTTTCAAATTGGGGAAATAGCGCCGGCGACCGAACAGCGTTTCCACATATCCCTTTTCGGCGGCAAACTCACGAATCTCCTCCAGATAACGCTTGACGCCGGGAAACTGGCGGAAGTAAGCTTTCATGAACTCCTCGGCCTCGGCCAAGGTCAATTCAGTAGCGCGCGTCAGCCCAAAGGCCGACATGCCATAGATCAGGCCAAAGTTGATAGCTTTCGCATGACGGCGCTGCTCCTTGGTCACCCGATCCAACGGAACGTTATAAATCACTGAGGCGGTTGTGGCATGAATGTCCTGGCCGCGACGGAAGGCCTCGATCATCGCCTGGTCCTTCGCAATGTGGGCCACGATCCGCAATTCGATCTGCGAATAATCCACCGAGAGCAGAAGATGCCCATCGGCCGCAATAAACCCCCGGCGCACGCGCCGCCCTACCTCGCTGCGAATCGGAATGTTCTGCAAGTTCGGGTTGTTCGAGGACAGCCGGCCGGTTACCACGCTCGCTTGGCTATACGAAGTGTGGACGCGGCCAGTATGCACTTCCACAGCCGCAGGCAGACCATCCACATAGGTGGACTTCAACTTCGAAAGCTCGCGGTGTTCCAAGATCAAATCCACCACCGCATGCTGACCGCTCAACGCCTCCAACACCTCTGCACTTGTCGAGTAGAAACCGCTGGCTGTTCTCCACGAAGCATCTGGCTTGAGCCCCAAGCGCTTAAACAACACATCGGAAAGCTGCTGAGTAGAATTCAAATTGAACGGCTTGCCCGCCAGCTCATATACACGGTGTTCGATCTCCTGTAAGCGCTGAGCGAGTTCGCCCGACATGCGCTCAAAGAACGGCAGATCGAGCAACACACCGGTCATTTCCATATCAGCCAGCACAGGCGTGAGCGGCAGATCGATCTCAAACAACAAACGTTCGCCGTTCACGCTGCGCAGCGCCTCTTGCATCACCGGCACCAGCCGCAAAGTGACCTCCGCATCGGCTGCAGCATAAGGCGCCACCTTTTCCACCGGCAGATCGGCCATGCTGATCTGCTTTTTGCCCTTCCCGATCAACTCCTCGATATGCGCCATCTCGATCCCCAAGCGCGCAAACGCCAAGTTCTTCAAGCCCATGTTGCGCGAGGCCGGATCCACGATAAACTCAGCCAACATCGTATCGAAAGTGATCGGCGAGATACGCAATCCGTGTCGGGCAAGCACGATAAAGTCATACTTGGCGTGATGGGCCACCTTACCGATACGCGCCTCGGTCAGCGGGCCACGCAACGCCTCGAGCACCTGCTCGATGGGCAAATTTCGTCCGCTGCGATGCCCAACGGGGATATAAATCCCCTCGCCGGGACGCACAGCCAGCGCCAACCCCACCAAGTCGGCTTTCATGGCTTCGGTGGAGGTGGTTTCGGCATCAAACGCGATGGTGGTGCTGCGGCTTAACTCCTCTTGCAAAGCCAGCAACTTCTGCGGAGTATCTACGATGCGAATCTGGAGATCGGCCGGCCCCGGCGACACAGATACTACCGTTGCTGGGCTCTCAAACAACGACAATTGTGCCGCCCCGCTTCGCGCCGACCCCGCCGCGTGCTCGGCGAACAAACCGCCGCTCAACCCCCGGATCTTGCCGATCAGCGATTTGAACTCCAGCTCCGAAAACAGAGCGATCACCGCCTCGGGGTCAAATTGACGAGTGCGCGCCCGTTCCAATTCCAAACGGATCGGCAGATCGGTGCGGATGGCGGCTAACGTGCGGCTCAAATAGGCCGAATCCCGCCCCTGTTCCAGCTTGAGGCGCCAGCGCGGTTCAACTTGATCGAGGTGGGCATAAATCCCATCCAGAGAGCCAAAACGTCGGAGCAGTTCCAAGGCGGTCTTCTCCCCGATACCGCGCACCCCAGGGATGTTATCGGATGAATCCCCCACCAGGGCTTTATAGTCCACGATCTGCTCGGGACGAACCCCAAATTTACTGTTCTGAACCTCTTCGGGGGTGATGTAGGTCTTGTCATCGCCGGCCAGGTATACGGCCACCCGATCGCCTACCAACTGCAACAGATCGCGGTCGCCGGTGATGATCTTCACCCCCACGCCTTGCTGAGCGGCCTGACGAGCGATGGTGCCCAACACATCGTCGGCTTCGTATCCTTCGAGTTCAAGGCGCGGGATTTGGAAAGCATCCAGGATCTGGCGAATACGATCGATCTGGGGCTGCAGATCGTTGGGCATCTTATCGCGCGTGGCCTTATATTCCGAAAAGAGATCGTCTCGAAAGGTCTTCCCGGTATCAAAAGCAACGGCTAGATATTCGGGTTGCTCCTGCTCTAAGATGCGCACCAACTCCCGCGCAAAGCCGTAGGTTCCGGCTGTCGGTTCGCCGCGGGAGGTTTGCCAACGCTGCGGACCGGTGCCGGCCGTCAGGGCAAAATACATTCGATAGGCCAACGCGTGACCGTCGATCAGGTACAGGGTCGGAGGCATGGGTTGAGAAGAAAAGATGAGGCGTTAGTTTGAGCGTATTGTACCACTTTCTCAGTTTGGTCACAGATAGGCCACAGATTACACGGATGATACAGATGGGCCACGGGCGATTCAGATGACACAAATGTGGGGGAAAATGAGATAATGAGACATCCCTCAAGAATTCATCCTTTGTGGCAGGAGAATACCATGCTCCCTCGATTGCCTTTTGCCCATCTTCCCACACCGATTGAGCCCTTGTCCCGCCTGTCGGAGAGGCTAGGCGGACCGCAGCTGTTCATTAAGCGCGATGACCAGACCGGTCTGGCCTTGGGCGGGAATAAGACCCGCAAGTTGGAGTTCCTGATGGCTGAGGCGGTGGAGCAAGGCGCTGACCTGGTAGTCACGGCCGGCGCCATCCAATCCAACCATTGCCGTCAGACGGCCGCTATAGCCGCTCGCCTCGGCCTAGGTTGCACGTTGGTGCTCACTGGCGAACCACCGTCTCACCCCTCGGCCAATCTGCTGCTCGATCGCCTGTTCGGCGCCCAAGTCATCTATGTTCCCGATCGGCGCGATCGCGAACAAGCCTTGCAGGAGACGATGACACGCGCTCGGTCAGAAGGACGGCGGCCCTATTTGGTCCCCTACGGCGGTTCTAGCCCGACCGGCGTCCTGGGATATGTGTTCGCCATGCAAGAATTGATCGAGCAGTGGCCGGCTCAGGGCGTCGCCGCCAGGCCCGATTGGATCGTATGCGCCTCGTCCTCCGGCGGGACGCAGGCCGGCCTGGCGTTGGGCCGGCGTCGCTTTGGCTTTTCGGGCCGCATCTTAGGGATCAGCATCGACGAATCGGTAGAGTGGTTGCAACAGACCGTATCCAAACTAGCAACCCAGGCCAGTGAGCTGATCGGAGAGCGGATCGAGATCGGGCCAGACGAGGTGCTTGCCAACGACCAGTACTGCCGCGCCGGCTATGGAGTCCTGACCGAAGCGGAGCGCGAAGCCATTCATCTTTTCGCACGCACCGAAGGGATACTGCTCGATCCGGTATACACCGGTCGCGCCGCAGCAGGGCTGATCGATCTGATCCGCAAGGGATTCTTCCGCAAGGATGAGATCGTGCTATTCTGGCACACCGGCGGCCAGCCGGCCCTGTTTGCCGAGAAATACGCCCATCTGGTGCTATAGCCGGGAGAGAAAACGAACGACGAATCGCCTCCCGGAACCTATATGCCTGGCCCCGCAAAAAAACCGGCTCCCTCGCCTTTCGAGAGCCAGTCTCTTCTGGACCTCAAAGGGGACTCACGGAACCAATCGCAGGTGCCCCTCGGCGTTGGCGATCACCGATTCCTGCTCCCACCACATCGGGGCGTATTGGACAGCGGCCCAGAGAGGTGCCATGTCAATGTAGTGGGGATGGTAAGCGTGACCGGATTGACCGGTGGTATGAATGGCCAACGAGGCATCCAGGTTGCTCAGGTCGATAATCGCGCGCTCTGAAGGCAGCCAGTTCACGCGAAACGAATCGCCCACCTTCCACCCGGTGGCGTTGACGATGTCGGTGCCGCCGCCGGTCTCAAAGGGGCCGCGGTTGAACAGGTCCTCGATCAGCCCAATCCCGGAGCGACCCAGCGATGGGTTTTCGAAGGTCACGGTGTGTATCTTTCCCCAGTGGGGCCAGCGCGACGGATCGTTGCCATATTCCTTGCGCAGATCGCGCACCGTCTTTTCAAAGGCTCGGCGCAGGATGTCTTGAGCGTTCTCGACCACCTGTTCGGTTTTACGGTCATCCCACCAAGGCGAGTTGGGTTGCTCAAGCAGGCGCTGAATCACCAGATACCAGCGCGAACCGCCCGTGGGAAGGTAGTCTTCGGGCAGATCGTCTCGGAACGTATCCTGAAGCAAATACCACCAGAACCATTCAAAGACTGTAGCAGCTTGGGAATCGGCAGTTTGCTGATAGTCCCAGCCAGAAAAGACCTGATCGCGCACCGCAGCCAGATCGCTGTTCATCGGCATGGAGAGGAGCACTGGCACCAAGACCGCCGCAATCGGGTTCTTCGAGTCGGCGTGCATGGCCTGCAAGTAGGCAACGTCGATTTTGCCTGGGGCGTTTTCGATCATCTCCACGATGCGGGCGGCGCGATGGCCGTGATCCCAGTCCTTGGTTACTAGATAGGGATACTGGCGCGGATGGGCTTGGTTGTTGGCAGTGACGATGTAGCCGGAAGCCGGGTTGAACAGATAGGGCATCTCATCAAAGGGGATGAAGCCCACCCAGTCGTATTCGCCGGTCCAGCCGGGGACAGGGAGAGTGCCGTCACCTTGTTTGCGGATGGGGATGACGCCCGGCATCTGGTAGCCGATGTTGCCGTCTACGTCAGCGTAGAGCAGGTTTTGGGCCGGCACTGACCACTGGCGAGCCGCTTCGCGGAATTCTTGCCAGTTCTGGGCACGGTTAAAGCCCCACAGTGCATCAAAGGGTGAGTTGGGCGTCAGCGCTGTCCAGGAGAGGGCGATGGCATATGGCGTAGGAAGATCAATCCCGACCCGATCTTTGAAAGGAGTGGCCTTGGCTTCGGGTTCCACCTCGTCCTTGAGCAGGCCAAAGGTGTCGGAGAGGATCGGGCCGTGGCGCGAGATACGGACGGTAAACGTTACCGGTTTGCCGCCGGCCACCAGGATCGTCTCCTCGCGGGTTTCAAAGTCCACCCACTGACCATTGACCTCGTATTGATTGGGATTATCGGGATTGATTTTTTCGATGAACAAATCCTGCACGTCTGGCCCTAGGTTGGTGAAGCCCCAAGCGATGCGGTCGTTGTGGCCGGCGATCACGCCCGGCACGCCGGCAAACGAGAAGCCGGTCACATCGAAGGAACAAGCCTCCGACTTGGGCTTGCAATGCAGCGCAATTTGATACCAGATGGACGGCATCTGAGCCCCCAGGTGCATGTCGTTGGCCAAGAAAGGTTTGCCGGTCACAGTGCGCCAGCCGGCGACGGCCCAGCTATTGGAACCGATTCCGAGTCGTCGGGGGCCGAGAACCGAATCCAGCCGGGCCAGGTTCTCCCGCACCGGCTTCAGATCGACCTGAGAGAGGTCAAACGCCAGGCCCAGTGTGCCGGCGGTCGGCGGGGCTTGCTGCACGTTTTCCCCGATCTGGGGGACGATGACCGGATGTTCCGGCGGATAGTCGGGGAAGAGCTCAGCTACTTGCTGGGGGGTGAGCGTCTTGAGCAGGATGGCGCGTTCGATCTCCGCCTCCAGGTTGCCCCCCAGGTCCCAGGCCATAGCCTTGCCCCAGGTCAGGCTGTGGATGGGCGTCCAGGGTTCGATGAGGTAGTTGGGGTTTATCAGACGCAACACAGCGTATTCCAGGCTAATTTCATCAGGACGACGGTCCTTGATGTAAGCGTTCACGCCGTCGGCATAGGCGTGCACGATGAGCCGCGCTTCGTCGCTCAGCAGGTTGTATTCCTGCTCGGCCACGTGACGCCAACCCAGGGTGCGCAAGAACATATCGGTCTTCACCGCGCCTTCGCCGAGCATTTCGGAGAGCCGGCCCGAACCCACATGACGCCAGAAGTCCATCTGCCAGAAGCGATCCTGAGCGTGGACGTATCCCTGAGCAAAGAACAGGTCGTACATGTTGCTGGCGTAGATGTGGGGAATGCCCATGCGATCGCGGTAGATGTCCACCGGCGCCTTGAGGCCGGCCACTTGCAGCTCGCCATCGATCTGTGGGAACGACCGCGGTGCAACCCGATTGGGCAGATAGTACCTAAAGTAAAACAACACACCACCCACAAAGAGCACCGCCAGGACGACCAGACCTATCGCCAGTCGTATCAGAATGGATTTGCTCATTAGACAATCTCCTTCTTCGTTCGTGGAATGGGATGATAAGGATGGGGCAAAATGCCTAGGAAAGCTCAGGATCAGGGTTGGGGGTTGAGGAAGCGAGGATACCAGTACCACAGCACATCGGCCGCCGGTTTGCCGTGGATGGAAGCCGATTTGTCGCGCAGTAGGGCGGGCGGATAGTAGCCACGGCTGACCACGCCGCTCACCCAGGGGCGAGTATTCACCGCTGCCAGCAGGGTCTCGTAGATGTCGGCTTGTAGTTGTAGGTTCAGGCTCAATTCAGGTCGGTCGGAGGTGGGTTGGTTGAGGGCGGTCCAATCCAGGCAGGAGGCCTGGTGGGCCGGCAGGCAGGTCGCTCCGCCGCCGTTCACCGCTGGATAGGCAAAGGCCAGGTAGACCGGTTTGCCCAGCAATGATTGTAGGGGCTGGACGGTGCTATCCAAGATCGACGCCGCCGACGTTTCTAGATCGGCCTTGGTGGGCTGTGAGGCATCGCTCAAGTGACCAGAGATCAGCAGATACACGCCATCGGTCTGGGTCAGGAAGGATGGCAGGGTCAGATCAGGCGGCGTGTAAGGCAAGGCCCACAGGACAGGGCCTCCCTGGAAGTGAGCGCGCACGTCGTTCAAGATGGCCAGCCAGCGGATCTCGGCATCGTCGGGGACGCCGGCAGGGCTACCATCGCTCAGTTTGCCATTGGGCAGGGCCGGCCCAAGCCAATCCCCGCCCAAGATCAGGGCTTGTGCCCCGGCCTGGGTCGCCAGGTCGGCGTGGTGCACGGCAAAGCGATGATAGGCATCGAACCAACTCTGCCACCAGAGTGGGGTGCGCAGCGCACTCCGCCAGAAATCGGCCGCGGCCCCGGGAAAGCGCGGCTGGGGGAATAGGGCCACGTTCAGGTTGTGAGCGCGGGCTTGGGCGATCATGTTCGTCAGGTCAGCCCAGAGCGGATCGGGGCCTGGTCGAACGCCGAAGTGGATCGGCTGGATCGACTCGTAGGTCCAAGTGGGGGTGAGCACCACCCAGTTGGCGCCAATGGCCTGTAGGTTTTGCATGGCCTGAGGCATGAAGGCCAGCCAGTTAGGATGGAACGCCGCTTGGAATTCGACGCCCGCCATGAAGTTGGCGCCGCGCGGGATCACATTGCTGCCCACCAGAGTAGAGGTGCTGCTCTCCCACCATATCCAACGACTGACGCCATCGCGCAGATCTTGAGGAGTGAGAACGACCCCGATCTGGCGGCCGATCTGCGGGTTGCCGGCGGTAGCGACGTCATCAGCCACGCCACATTGACCGTTGCGGCAATAGCGATAATCTAGCAGGCGCTTGGGGAAAGGGCCATATAGGCGGTAACGCCAAACGTGGTTGCCCACCGCCCACATCGGGATCGGTTCGCTCCACCCCAAGGCGGCAAATTGGATATAGATCACATCGCCGGCTGGGGTTTCTGGAGGCGCCTTCACTTCAAAGTTTATCGGGGCCCATGAGCCCGATTGCCAGGTCGCAACTATGTCCTCGATCATGGCTCCGTTGGGAGGAACAATCAACTGCCGAGTCAGAAAGCCGCCGTCGGCTTGCTGTTCAGCGTTCCAGTAGCCATCGCCCAGGGTGTACTTATAGCGAATGTCGGCGCCGACAGGCAGGGAAAGGGTCGTGCTGTAGATGCGTTCGGCGACCCAATTGAGGCGCGGCAGGCGATTAGCAACCACGCCCATCCCACCCCGCAAATCAGCAAAGGCGTTGCCCAGTTGTAGGAGATTGCCGGCTAGATAGAGCGGCGCGCCGGGCACAATGTTGGCTGGAACGTGGACCGTGAAGACCACCGGCACGAAGACCGTTGGACGAACGCGGATCTCCACCGGCGTGATCAGGTCTTCGGCGACAACCGCAGCTTGTTGAAAGGTGGTATAGCCCCCGTCCAGGGCGTAGCCGACCACAAGGTGGGTGCCTACCGGCAGAGCAGGGAAGAAGAAGCGGCCGCCCGAATCAGTCAGGGTCTGCATGCCAGCTACTGAGACCAGCAGATTGGGGATGGGAGCACCGTTCTCGGCATTCAGGGCCACACCTTGCAGGCTACCGGTCGGCCCAGTGAAGGGTTGATCGGACCAGGCGGTAATATGATCCTCGATCTCGGCCGGCCCAAGGACGTGATACAAGCGGTAGCGGATCGGACGATTGAAGACATCGTTCTCCTCGCGCCCAGTAGCGCCAAGGCGCACGTAGCGATAGCGGACGACGGATTGAATTGGCAGAGAAAGGGTGGCCGTATAGGTCTGGAGATTGTGGGGCGTTAGGGGGATGTCGGTGTAATGGTAGGGCAGGCCAGTGACCTCGTCGAGCAGGCGTAGGGCCAGCGTCTCCCCGGCTGGCAGGGGAGCCGGCAGCACAACGCGCACTGTCAGCTGGGCGAGTGGATGAGGCGTGGGGGTGGGTAGGACGGGAGTGGGCGGTTCCGGCGTGAATTGGACCCAGTTGGGCCACTCAAAGAGGCTAAAGCTGCAAGCTAGGCTGGCCAGCCAGAGCACAATTAGGGCCGGCAGCAAAGAGCGCGCAAGGGACGATTTCATCGTTCTCCTCCTGTGATGAAAGCGATCCGAGTGGAACCTTTCAGGCCGGCGTGGGAGCGTCGTCGGAGAGAGCATCTGCAGCGGGCATTTCAGCCCCTGCCTCCTGCCCACTAGAAGCTGGGGTGGTCTGGGCGCGGATAGAGCGATCACGCAAAAAGACCACTAAGTAGCTCAGGCCGATGCTCAAGAAGTATAGACCGACCGTGGGGAGCCAGACCAGGGCCATGTTCACTGGATCCACGGTGGGGGTGATAATGGCCGCCAAGCCGGCAAAGATCACAACCGCCAGGCGGGCGTGTTCCATCAAACTTTGCGGCCGCACCAGGCGCATCACGGTCAGGATGACAATCAGGATTGGAAACTCAAACGCTACGCCCATCCAGAACATCAAGCCGGTAACGAAGCGAAAGTAAGAGGAGGGCCGCAGCTCCACAGGAATGCCGGCCACATTGAGGAGCAGGGGCAAACCATTGGGCAACAGCACGTAGTAGGCAAAGGCCATCCCTACCACAAAGAGCGCCGAGGCAAACGGGATGGCGATCAGGCTCCACGCTTTTTCGGCTGGGCGCAGGCCGGGAGCAGCAAACAGCCAGAATTCAAACAGGATGGGCAAGAAGGCCAGGGCGATGCCCGCCAGCAGCGCCACCCGCATGAAGACGCCGATCGGCTCGGTGACGTCGATCGCTCGCAGTTGCTCAACCCCTCCCACCGGCCGAGCCAAGAAGTCGAGGATGGGTTGGCTGAAGATGACGCCCACGCTCACGCCCAAGGCCAGCCAGATCACAGCGCGGAAGAGGTGCCGGCGCAGGACCTCGAGATGTTGGAGCAGATCCATGCGCACCTCGCTCTTCTCGCTCAGGTTGACCACGAGATCGCTGATCGAACGCTCATCCGGCTCTTGTTTGAGAAAGGCAATGGCCTGGGTCAGCAACCGATAGGGCCACGTGATCAGCCACCACAGCGCGCGCAGGGGGGCGAGCAAGCGGTGCTGGCGAGGGCGCATAATAGGCATACCCAAAGTGGACGGATTAAAGCAAGGTAACCAAGCTTAGGAAGAGAGGAAGGTGAACCGATTGGGATGCGACTCGGTATCCGACGGTTCAGAAGATGGCATATCTTCTGAGGAAGCTTTAGCCTGCACATTCCACCGTCTGACGGGATAGGGCTTGATCTTATGAGGGGTAGAATCCGTCGAGTTAGTGGACGTTGATCCAAGGGGATCAACCGAATCGTCGAAATTCGGGACGGCCTGGGCCGGCAGGGGCGAAGCGTCAGGCTGGACAACCGGCTTGAGCGGATAGACGCCTACCTTCGGGGCGGCAGAAGCGCTCGGGGCGACTTGGGCAGGCATTGGGTGAGTCGGAGGCGGCGAATTCGGAGAAGCGAAAGCGCTCGGGGGGGCGATTGGGCCCATCGAGGCCCCATCTTCCTCGAGATTGGCTTCCCGCATCAGTTGATAGGGAAGTTGACGCACTTGCCTCGAGGTCTCGATCAGGGTCCGCCAGGTGTCTGAGCGCACAAAGGCGTTCAACCAGCGACCGATAGTACGGCCGGCTTTGGCCAGGTCTTTGGGTCCCAAGACGATCAAGAGGATCACCAAAAAGAAAAGAAATTCAGCAGGGCCAACTCCTAAAAACTCCATTTTACTGCTCCTGTTTCTCTAGGACGCGAAATCGCTGACGGAGGACTTGAGCGTGTTCAGCTAAGTTACCCAACACGCCGTTGACAAAACGGGGTGAACTTTCGGAGCCAAAGTGCTTCGCCAGTTCCACGGCCTCGTTGATGGCCACTTTGAGGGGCGTCTCGCCTTGAACAGCAAACTCCCAAACAGCCATGCGCAGGATGTTGCGATCGATGGCAGCAATTTGATCAAATGGCCATTCAGGAGCATAGTGGGAGATCGCCTCGTCTAGCTGCTGCACTAGAGGCAAGACGCCAAAGATAATGCGACGTGCAAATTCGGCCAGGTCGTCGCTCAACGGCGTTTCTTCCAGTCGGGCACGAAAGACCTCAGCAGGGGGATGATCGACCAGGTCGACTTCGTAGAGAACTTGCAAGGCCAACGAACGAGCCTTAGTGCGCGGTTTCATAAGGCTTATGTCTTGTTCGTATCTTCGTAGTCGATGTCCACGATATGGATGTTGATATGGCCGATCTCCATGCCGATCATTTCCTGGATGGCGCGCGCCACCTGCTTTTGCACGTTGCGACTGACCTCACGAATGTTGACATCGGATTTGAGGACGATGTATAGATCGGCAAACACGGTGTTGTTTTCCACTTCGAGGCGCACGCCCTCGCTCTCACCACGACGGAACAGGCGGTTCACGCCACCCGGCACAGGGGCCATGCGGCTCACGCCTGGCACAGCCAGGGTGGAGAGGCGAGCGATGGTGATCAATACTTCTGGAGAGACGGTGGTTCGGCCAGAGGGGGTATATTCGCTCATAACAAATGCTCCCATAGGGTGGATTACATCATAGCCATGCCGCCATCCACGCCTAGGACTTGACCGGTGATGTACGAAGCTTGATCAGAAGCCAAGAAAGCCACGGCGTAAGCCACCTCTTCAGGTTTACCTTTTCGACCTAGAGGCACCAGTTTCAGAGCTGCTTCCAGCACATCAGGAGGCATGGTGCTCAAGATATCGGTATCTACAAAGCCAGGGGCTACAGCGTTGACGGTGATGTTGCGGGCTGCCACCTCGCGCGCCAGGGCTTTGGTGAAGGCGATCTGCCCGCCTTTAGAGGCCGAGTAGTTGACCTGGCCGGCATTGCCCATCTGGCCGGCCACCGAAGCGATGTTGATGATTCGGCCGTAGCGCTTGCGCATCATATGTTTGACGGCGGCCTTGGAGCAATTGAAGGCGCTCTTCAGGTTCGTGTTGATGACGGCATCCCAATCGGCTTCGCTCATCATCATGATCAGCATATCGCGAGTGATGCCGGCGTTGTTGACCAGGATGTGCAGGTCACCGAACGTTTCAATGGCAAAGCGGATCAGGCTCTCGGCCTGTTGCAGGCTGGAGACATCGGCCTGAAAGGCGGCAGCCCGTCCTCCGGCGGCCACGATGCGTTGAATAACCTCCTCGGCGGCCTGCTGAGAGGCGTGATAATTCACCACCACTGCCGCCCCGCGCGCCGCCAGCTCCAGCGCAATGGCGCGCCCAATGCCGCGCGAAGCGCCGGTTACCACGGCCACCTTACCGTTCAACGAGAGCTCACTCATGATGAAACCTCCATAATAAAATTATACCCTGTCCGAAGCACCCCGTCGTCCATCCGTGGAAATGCCGATCCCCAGCCCCAGGCCTGCAACAAGGACAATCAACGACGCAACCAAGAAAGCATCTTGCCAGAAACGCAAGGGAAAAAGGCGGATCAGGGTGTCGGAATAGGCAAAGATCCACGTATCGCCTTCAAAGAACAGGGCGTGAAACCCGCTGAAGAAAGCCCAGAACAACTCGGGAAGGGCGACCATGCCCAAGGCGACGATTCCACCGACAATGGCAGCCAACCCGACCACCAGCCAACCGCCCCGCTTCAATCCGGACCGAAAGGCCTGCTGCGCCGGCCCCGAGCGACCCGCCACCCCGAGCAGGATCAGGGCGCCCAGCGCGCCGTAGAACACCCGCAGCGCGCCCTGGGTCACACGTTTGACGTCTTCCATGTGGCGCAGCTCTCGCTCGTTGAAAAGGGGCCGGCCATCTTCAAAATTCAGATCGGCCAGATACGAGATGTCTTCGCGGTTGAGCAAATAATTCAGGGCATAGCGCGACCAATATAAGCGCTCAGCACGAGTGAAGCCGTAGGGATCGTCGGGGAAGCCAGGCATGCGATATTCGACTTCCAAGAACAACGGTGTGAGCAAGATACGCACTGCCAAGCCGAGCAGGGCCAACGGCGTCAAGAGCAGCGTCAAAAGGTGGATCAGGAAGGTGGGCCTCATCTGTCTCAACAGCAAAATGGGAATCCGATCAGAAAGATGGGATCACTGTTCGTAGAGGAAGAAGTTTAGGATCAGTCGATCAGTCAGCCATTCGATAGGAGTACGGTCGTCGGTAAAGACCAGAGTGGTTTGATAGGACGGCTGTAGCTGTTCGATAGCCAAGAGCATGGTTTGGATCAGCAAGGGCGGGGTGGACGGATCGTTTTGTAGGCGCTCCAGGTTGGCTGTGAAATCGGCCGGCGAGGTGGGGTGCTGGGTAGCGTAAATGATCGAATTGAGCGAACCAGGGACATCCACGATGTGGACGCTGGAGAAGAAGGTGGCCAGGGTTGTGGCTAGGCCGTTGATCAGGGAGCGATCAGAAGGGGTGCGGCCCACGTTGATGGCCAGGACCCCGCGCGGGGTAAGGTGGGAGGCGGCAATCGCAAAGAATTCGCGCGTGGTCATATGGGGTGGAATGTACGGCGGCCGATAGGCGTCTACGGCGAGGATGTCATACCGATGGGGGCTACGTTCCAAGCCCACACGACCGTCCTCGATGAATACGTTCAGGTTGGGCATGGTCATGCCGAAGTAGGTGCGCCCCACCTGCACGATCTGCGGATCGATCTCCCAGCCATCTATCGGGATTGGGCCATAGATAGCCAGCGCCTGGCGGGCCGTGGTGCCGGCCGCCAAGCCAACGATGCCGATTCGATGGATGTCTGCCGGCTGGACGTTCGGATAAAAATAGGGACCCACCAAAAACAGCTCCCAGACTCCTCCGTAGAAGAGGATATGAGGGTGATAGATCGAGTGCACGCCCTGACCTTCGTTTAAGCGCAACAAGGTATAGCCATCCTGCTGCAACACCTGGATATAGTTGTAGGCTGATTCGCTCTCAAACACCTGACCAGGAGTAGCCTTGACGCGAAAGTCGCCGAAGAAGGCATAGCCAAGCAAGGCCAGCGCTGCCAAGGCGAACAACCAAGCCGATCGGAAGGCGCGGCTGAGCGCCAGACCAACGACGGCTACAATCAAAAGAAACACCCCCGAAAGCAAGAGGGTGCGGCTAGTGCCAATCCAAGAAAACAGGAACAAGGTGGGCAAGAAAACACCGATCACCGATCCGAGAGTCGAGAGGGCATATAGGCTGCCGGCCGCATTGCCGGCCCGGCGCAAATCGTGCAGCAAGATGCGCAGGGCAAACGGCGAGACCATTCCCAGCAGGGTGACCGGCACACTGAACAGGATCAGGGCCGAGGCAAAAGTACCGGCCATCACCCCAAAATTCAGCGCGTCGAACGCCTGGGCCGCAGCCAGCAGAATGGGCTGAGCGACGATCGGCGCCAAGCCGAGTGTGGTCCCACCCCAGGCAAGGATCAGGAAGAGCGTCTTCGGAACGGGGGATCGATCGGCCAAACGACCACCAAGGAGGTAGCCCACGGCCAAATAGATCAAGATCAGACCGATGATCACTGCCCAGACCAGGTTGGCATTCCCAAAGCGCATCTGTAATAAGCGTGCGGCACCCATCTCAGCGGCCAACGTGATCATGCCGGCCACGAAGACGGTGAAGGGCAAGTAGTAGCGCATGTAGGGCATTATACCTGTTCATCTGAAATGCGACCGATTTTGGTTCGTTTTCCAATTTCTGTTTTATCAAAAATGACATGAATGTGATCGATCAGGAAACGATGGATTTGCTATAATTTTGCAAACTTTACACTTTATTCAAGGCCCTGAAGATTCGTGAAGAGGCGAACAAAGCCTCCTGCTTGAACCTTAACCGGGGCGAAGCTTAGGGATAATGGTGGGTGGGAAGGGCCCCCTCTACCTCGACTTTGTCAGCTCTGGTGAAAGGCATCTCCTAGCACCCCTTGTTTGTGAGGCAATTGCCTATCCTGGCCATGATGGACTCTATCCTCACCTCGACCCAAGTGGCTATCCTGCTGGAACTTCAGCAACGGCAAAAGCCTGTCCAAGCTGAGGTCATCGCCCGCAGGTTGGGTCTCTCTGCAGGGGTGGTTCGCTACAACATCCAGGCTATCAACAGCTGGCTTAAGCCGCGCTCGGCCCGCATCGTCTCCCGTCCCAATTACGGCTACAAACTCGAGATTGACGAGTCATCTCGCCAATCGCTCCTAGAAGAACTGTGCCGCTGCAAGGTGCAGATGGTGTATCCGCCAGAAGAACGGCGGAAGCGCTTGTTGTTTGAATTGCTATCCAATGCCGACTACCAGTCGTTAGATCGACTAGCCGAGCGGCTCCCGCTTTCCAAGTCCACCTTGCTGCGCGAATTAAGCGTGGTGGAGGCCTGGTTGGCTGAGCGGCAACTGTTTCTCCAAAAACGTCCGCGGCGCGGCACGCGCGTGGTCGGGTCAGAGATCGTGATCCGCCACACGTTGGTGCTGCTTATCATGGAAACTCTCTCCGAAGTGGTCTTGTTTCGCCTAATTCAGTGGGGCCTCTCCGAGCGTTTGTCCGGCGATCTCTTCTTACACCCAATTCAGCGAGACATGTTGTACGTGTTGCAGGGATGGGACTTGCAAGGGGCGATGCGCTTGGCGACGCGCTTGGAGCGCATGCTCTCTCTGCGACTGAGCGATAGCCGCTTTCTTTATCTAGTGCTGTATTGGGCGATCTCGGCCGAACGCTTCTTACAAGGACAGATCGTGGCCCTACCACCCGACTACCGCGAGGCCGCCCTGAGCGATCAGGAACGCCAAGTGATTCACACCATCATGACCGCCTACCGACAAGAACGGGGCTACGAGGTGCCCTACGCCGAGGCGGTTGTTTTTTTGTTGGAGCTGTTTTCCTCGCCACCCAACGAAGAAGAAGATGGGCGTGAGCGGGAACAAGGAGAAGCCCCGCAGGATAGCCGAGTGTTGTCGCTGGCCAACCGGCTGGTGGAACAGGTTGCCCATCAGGCAGGATACCAGATCCAAAACCAAGCGTTGTTGAATCATCTGGTCAAGCACATTTCAAAGATGCTGTTCCGCTTCAAATACGGCCTGCCGGTGGAGAATCCGTTTGCCGACGATGTGATTCGCTCCTATCCGGACATTTGGCAGGCCACGCTAGAGGCGATCCAATCGTTCGGGCCGGAGTTAGAAGGGCTGAGCCGCGAAGAGATCGCCTTCCTGGCGATGTATTTCGTGCTCGCCCGCCAGTTGGAGAGCAACCCTAAGACGGTTCGCGCGCCCCGCGTGGTGGTGGTCTGCCCGGCCGGCGGGATCTCGGTCTGGATGCTGGTCTCTCGGCTGCGGACCGAACTCCCGTACTTGGAGATCGCGGCCAACGTTTCGTTGCGTGAACTAGCCCGTTTGGATAAATCGAACGTTGACGCGATCATCACTACCGCCCGGAACATCATCGATAAGGATATTCCGGTGATTTGCGTTAGCCCCTTTCTCAACGAAGACGATGTGCTCCGCATCAAGTCGCACTTCAATCTTTGGGGTTTTAACGTGTGAATTCCAGCCTTGCTAAGGATCTGACCAATTTGGAGGTGCTATGCCGTTGAAACGCATCATTGTCGCTTGTGGTTCAGGTGTGGCCACATCAAATGTGGCAGCCGAGAAGTTGCGAGTCCTTCTCGACGAGCGGGGCGTCCACGCCGACGTGCGCGCCGTGGACATCAAGAGTCTCGAAGCCGAAGCCAGGGTGGCCGACTTGTTGGTTTCGATTACCCCATATGCTATCCGAGATAAGGAACTGCCGATCCCCTCGCTCAACGGCATTCCACTTCTGACCGGCGTGGGAGTAAACGATCTGCTCGAGCAGATTATCGAGATGATTCGCTCGTAGCCCATCCTTACGACTCGAGAAAGGAGGTTCACATCTTCAAGGCGATCTATCCGGGCTAACACTCTGCGATCGGAACGATTGTATTCACCTTACAAGCTTTTCTAAGAAAGGAGAAAACGCCATGCAAGCCGCTCTTGATGTCATTCGAGCATTCCTGGACCTCGGACCGAATGTCGCTTTGCCGCTGATCATGTTTATCCTGGGATTGGTCATCGGTATGAAGCCCGGCAAAGCCCTGGGGGCAGGGTTGATGTTGGGCGTCGCCTTTACCGGTATGTTTGTGCTGTTCGACTTTGCCTTCCCCACGCTCGGTGGAGCCGGCCAGGCGATGATCCAACGCTTTCCCGGCCTGCGCTTCACGGCCTATGACTTGGGATGGACCGTAGCGTCGGTGATTTCTTGGGCCTGGCCGTTTGCGTTTCTGATGTTCCCCTTGCAAATTGCGATCAACATCATCATGCTTTGGGCCGGCTGGACCAAATGCCTAAACGTAGACATGTGGAATGTTTGGCATAAAGCCACCTTGGGCGCCTTTGTCTCGGCGCTGCTCGGTCAGAATTATCCGGCCGGCGTAGCGTTGGCGTTTGGGTTCTTGGTGGCCGCCATTTGGGTAGTACTTGAACTGATCAGCGCCGACCACACCCGGGAACAGGTGTATAACCTGACCCGCATCCCCGGCATCGCCGTATCCCACAATATGTTGCTGGACATCATCTGGATGGCGCCGATCCTTGATCTGATTGAGAGGATCCCATGGATCCACAACATCAAGACCAGCCCGGCCGATCTGCGCCGCCGGATCGGCATTTTCGGCGAGAACTACATCTTAGGTGCTATCCTCGGCTTGATCTTTGGCCTGCTGGCCGGCTATAGCCTGCGCGACATCGCTGTTCTGATGATCAAGTGTGCCGCCATCATCACCCTATTCCCCTTGCTGGCTGGCCTGTTTGCCCGCGCCCTAGCACCGGTTGCCGAAGGCGCTCAGGAGTTCATGCAGAAGCGCTTCCCCGGCCGATCCTTCTATATCGGCCTGGATTGGCCAGTGCTGGCCGGCATCGACTCGCTGTGGGTCACCGGCATCCTGTTGGCGCCGTTCATCCTGCTGTTTGCGATCATCTTGCCCTACAACCAGACTCTGCCCTTTGCTTCGATCATCGCCGTATCGCTGGTGGCGACGGTCACCGTTGTCACCCAGGGTGATTTGGTCAAATCATTCATTCTGGGGTTGATCGGCATTCCGGTCTACCTCGGCGCAGCCACCTATTTCGCCCCTTACCTGACCGATCTGGCAGTGGCCACCGGCGCAGTCAACGTCCCCGAGGGATATGGCATGATCACGTGGTTGGAGACCAATGCGGCCGGCATGCGCCTGATGGTCTTCTCCATTCTGGACATGCTGAACGGCAACCTCCTGCTTGGCGCCATCTCAATCGTGATTCTGGCGTTCTGTGGTTGGTATTACGTCCGGGCCATGAAGCGTCGCGAGAACGTAGCAGCGGCTGCCAGTGGAGGCATTTCTGGCAACCCCCTCCCTTATCCGGAGGCCGGCGATTAATTCGGCTCTTGTCAGGGGGTCGCCTACGCAACCGCTCACCCCGAAAGGCGACCCCTTCCCCATCCCATGAGCCCACCATGATCCTGACGATCACCCTTCACCCGGCTCTGGACAAAATCGTTCGCACCCCGCGCCTGCGACCGAACGATTCTGCGCGCGTCAACATCGTGATGGAATACGGCGGCGGCAAGGGGAACAACGTGGCGCGTGCGCTCCACCGCCTAGGGGTTCCTGTGTTGGCGATGGGATTCCAAGGTGGGCATATCGGCGAAACGCTCATTCAGCGCTTTGCCGAAGAAGGTATTCGAACGGATTTTCTGATGTGCCGTGCTCCCACTCGAACCTCCTTGATGATCATTGAGGAGGAGACCGGCCACACCTACTCGTTCTATGAACCGGGTCAGGTGGTCGAGGCGGACGAGCGAGAACGCTTTCGTAATCGGGTTCTGAACCGTTTGTCATCTGCCAAGATGGTCTTGTTTTGCGGAACAGCACGAACACCTGAGTTAGCAGCCTTAAATTCTGAATTGATCCACGCTGCTCAACAGCGGGGGTTACGCTGTGGCTTGGATAGCTCTGGTTTGGCTCTGCGCGAAGGCATCCGAGCTCGGCCTTATCTGGTCAAGGTCAACCGTGAAGAGCTGTCCGAGTTTTTTGACCGTTCCCTTGATGATTTGCCTGCTCAGCTCATGGCCATGCACGAGCTGAACCGGATGGGCATCAGCTTGATAGCGCTCTCGCGCGGCGCTGAAGGATTGCTGATCACCGACGGCAAAGTTTGGCTGGAAGGAAGACTCTCGATGGACGGAGTGATTAACGTGATGGGATGCGGCGATTCGTTGTTGGCCGGCGTGGCCTCAGCCATCTTGGAGGGTCTCGATCTAGAGGGCATCGTGCGGCGCGGCGTTGCCTGCGGCGCCGCCAACACCCAGGTGATCGGTTCCGGTTTTATTGACCCAGCCTTGGTGCGTCAGTTGGAGCACCGGGTAGCCGTTCAAGCGGTCCACTTCCCTTCATCGTAGACAGGAAGGAAGCCTAAATGTCCGATATTTTTGACATGCGCAAGAAGATCGCTGAGGTAGGGAAGTTGATGTATGCTCGCTTTCTCACCGATACGGCCGGCGGAAACCTCAGTGTGCGCATGGGTGATGTAATTTTGATGACCCCCCGTTATGCGGGAAGCGCCTTCCACTGGCAGCTCAAGCCGGAAAACATTCTAATACTCGATCTAGAGGCCAACAAACTGGAAGGAGAAGGGCAGGTCTCGCGCGAGGTACGCGTGCACCGCGACCTGCTGACTAAATTCTATCCTGATGGGACAGCAGTGGTACACGGCCACTCTCGAAATGCGTTGGTGTTTTGCGCTGTCGAACGGCCCATCCCTTCCATGCTCTATGCCACCGATAAATTCGGCCCAGAGATCGGTCTGATTCCCGATGCTCCTGCTCATAGCCAAGAATTGGCCGATTCCATTTGTGCCGCTATCGAACCACAGTTGGATCGGGTGCGCAAACAAGCAGCGGTAGTCTTGGCGCCGCGCCATGGTGTGTTCGTGTTCGCCAAGGACCTGGATAGCGGTTTTGATGCCCTAGAGCGAGTGGATGTCTCGGCCTACTGTGCGCTGATGGGTCGACTCTTGGCTTCTTAGTTTCGGCATTAAGGTAGGCTATGCTCTACAAAGAACTGATCTTCGTCGGATTGGACGTACACACGGCCGAGCAGGCTATCCGTATTATGGCCGAGAAGATGCAACAGGGGGGATACGTTAAAGAGTCATTTCTCGAGGCCGTTTTACAGCGCGAGGAAACCTTCCCTACGGGCATGCCCACAGAGTTGCCAGTCAGCATTCCTCACACGAACGTAGAGCATTGCCTGAAGCCGGCCATTGCGGTTGGGATTCTGAAACTGCCCGTGCAATTTCGCACCATGGGCGAACCGACGCGGTCGGTGCCGGTGCAGTTGGTGTTTTTGCTTTCGGTCGTCGAGCCGGCGGTTCAGATCGACGTTTTGCATCGCCTGATGGATTTTTTCCAAAATACGGAAAAGCTTCAAGAGCTCGCTGACGTAGAAACAGCCAATCAGGCCTACGACTTGCTGAGCGCCGTCCTAGGCGTGGAAAGTGAACCTGCGCCGGCCATGCCTGAACCGACGACTTCAGACATGGAATCAATCGAGATCGTTGTTCGTCATAAGGTGGGCTTACATGCCCGGCCGGCGGCGAAATTTGTTCAGTTGGCCAACCAATTCCCTTGTGAGATCCTAGTGGCCAATCTCGAAAACAACAACCCTCCGGCTAACGCAAAAAGCATTCTCGGTGTCCTCAGCTTGGGCGTTTCCAGTGGACACCGTATTCGAATCCAAGCCAAAGGCGAGCAAGCCAACGAAGCGCTGCAAGCCTTGCGCGAGTTAATCGAGAACAATTTCGGGGAAAACGGCGAAACGATATGAAACAGCTTCAAGGTATTGCTGCGTCCGCTGGGGTGGCAATGGGCCGGGCGTTCCTCTATTCGACGCCCTTGCCGGCCATTGAACCCAAACCGATCGCCGATCCCCAGTCGGAGATTGAGCGACTAAACAAAGCGATCGAGCATGTTGATCGAGAATTGAGCCGCTTAGAAGCGGACACAGAAAAGCGGATTGGACGGGCTGAAGCTGAGGTTTTTTCAGCCCATCGCCTGATCCTGATCGATCCCTCCTTCCGTGAGGAGATCGAGCGGACGATTCGCTCAGAACGCATCCAAGCCGAGGCCGCTGTTCAACGCGTCACGGCTACCCTCAAGGCAATGTTTGAAGGCATGGAGAACGATTATTTTCGCACTCGATCCGTGGACGTGGCGGATGTAGGCGCTCGTCTGCTACGCTCCTTGGTGGGGATCGCCTCCAGCGGCTGGGAACAGGTGCACGAGCCGGTCGTGGTGGTGGCCGATGAGCTCATGCCCTCCGATACCGCTCAGATGGATGCTTCGCTGATTTTGGGGATCCTCACCGCTGGCGGCGGTCCCTCCAGCCATGTGGCGATCCTGGCCCGTAGCCTTGGCATTCCGGCAGTGGTCGGCCTGGGTCCCGAAGTATTGGCGATCTCGCCCGGCACATGGGTGATCGTGGATGGTCAGGAGGGCCAGGTCATCCTTGATCCCGATGTCGATACGCAACAAACCTATCTCCGGCTTCGCCAAGACCGTCAAGCTCGCCTGGATCAAGCGCTCAAGAACGCTGCCCAGCCGGTGATCCTGCCCGACGACACAAGGGTGACGGTGGCGGCCAACATCGGGTCGGTGCGCGAGGCCGAGCGAGTCCTCCCCTTTGGAGGAGAAGGAGTAGGCTTGTTGCGCACCGAATTTTTGTTCCTGGATCGCGCTTCGGCACCCACTGAGGACGAGCAATATGAAGCTTACCTGACCATTTCCACCTTATTACAGAATCACCTGCTGATCATCCGCACTCTGGACATCGGCGGAGACAAATCTGTGCCCTACCTCTCCTTGCCGCACGAGTCCAACCCGTTTCTAGGCAAACGAGGCTTGCGTTTCACGCTCGATCAACCCGAATTGTTCAAAACCCAGCTGCGGGCGATTTTGCGCGCCGCCCATGGCCGGCAAATCGCCATCATGTTCCCGATGGTCACCACCCATGCTGAGATTCTGGCTGCTCGAGCGATGGTCGAAGAAGCGCAACGCGAGCTGCTCGCCCGTCAACAACCGTTCGGAGAGCCTCAGATCGGGATCATGGTAGAAGTGCCTGCGGCTGCCCTATGCGCCGACCTGCTGGCCGCCGAGGTGGATTTTCTCAGCATCGGCACCAACGATCTAACCCAGTATACCCTGGCCGCTGATCGCACCAATCCTTTGGTGCGCTCGATCGCCGATCACTTCCACCCGGCCGTCTTACGGCTCATCTATCAGACCATTCAGTATGCTCACGCAAAAGGCATCTGGGTAGGGATGTGCGGTGAGCTGGCCGGCGAAGTGCTTGCTGCACCCTTGCTATTGGGCATGGGATTAGACGAATTCAGTATGGCCCCCGCCTCCATTCCTTTCGTTAAGGAAACGCTGCGGCGTTGGAGCCGCGAAGAAGCTGCAGCCTTGGTAGAACCCGCCTTGGCTCAGCGCGATTCCGCAGCGGTCATCGCTTTCTTACAGGAGCGAGCCAAGAAATGACTTCTACAGCCGAATCTCTCCTCAACGACCTGATCGCTCGCTTTGATCCAAACGCCGCACAAGGACTAAACGCCGAAATCCAGTTCCTCTTTCACGGAACCGACTCGGCAGCCTATTATTTGCGGATCGCCAACGGTAAGTGTACGCTGCACCAAGGCGAACTCGATTTTGCCCGCCTGACAATCCGCGTGGATGTTGAGGTGTGGCGTGCTATCCAGCAGGGGGAGATTGCCTGGGCAGAGGCAATGATGCAACGAAAATTTACGGCAACGGGCAATTTCCCCCTGCTCGCCCGTCTGCCGCAATTGTTCCGCTTGGTTGCTTGAGGCTAGGCTAGTTCGACGACAGCGCCGGCTTCTTCGAGTTTCTTCTTGGCCTCCATAGCCGCATCTTTGCTCACTGCCGATAGCACCTTGCCGCCGGGGGTTTCGGCCAAGGTCTTAGCTTCGCTCAGACCCAGGTTGGTGAGCTGGCGGATGGCCTTGATGACCTCGATCTTCTTCGGGCCAGCATCCTTGATGACCACGTCGAACTCGGTCTTCTCCTCAACAGGTTCGGCGGGCGCACCGGGTGCAGCCGCTCCGGGGACGACAGCCATAGCGACCGGCGCTGCCGCTGAGACGCCCCATTTTTCCTCCAGCATTTTGACCAGTTGAGCCGCTTCGAGAACGGTCAGTTCACTCAGTGCAGCAACCAATTGTTCCAGATTTGCAGCCATTGTTGTGTACTCCTTAAGAGATGAAGATTTCAGAGAGATGAGATAGCGAGTTTTGCTGCCCTAGGCAGCAGTGGATTTTTCAGAGTAAGCGCGCAGGACGGCCGCCAGCGAGCGGGCCGGCTCAGCCAGGGTGCGTGCCAACTTCGCCGCCGGAGCTTGCAAAACGCCCAACAAGCGAGCCCGAGTCACCGGCAGCGGGGGCAGGTCGGCCAGGGCTTTCACCTGGGCTGGGTCCAATATCTGTCCGCCCATGAAGCCGCCCTTAATGCGGGCAAACGCCATGCCTTTGGCGGCCTCGCCCAGGGCTTTGGCCGTCGCCACCGGATCGCTGAATGCGAAGGAAATGGCCGTGCTCTGCTCGAACAGGTTGGCCGGAAAGATTATGCCGGCAGCTTCAAAAGCGCGTCGAGCCAGGGTGTTTTTCACGATATGGAATTCCCCGCCTGATTCGCGGATCTTGGCCCGGATGACATCCAAGTCTTTCATCTTGGCGCCGGTATATTCCATCAGGATAACCGCCTGGCTGCGCTTCAGCCAATCGGCATATTGCTTCAGGATTTCTTCCTTGCGCTGTCGAGTAATGGCCAAGGGACAATCACCTCCTTTCAGAAAAAAAGTCTTTGCCACTCGCTCCTGCGGCAAAGACGTTCACCGGCCCAAAATCTGGGCCCTGTTCTGACCCGTGTGGGTTGAATAGGTGCGTTTCGTCTTCACCTAGGCAGGAAATTAAGTTCCCAGGCATGGGAACACCCGCCGTCTTCGGGGAAGTGGCACATCAAGTTAAGCGAATAGGACTATCCGCCTACCTCCAAGGATTGAGCTGCGCTTGGATCCACTTTGATACCGGGGCCCATGGTGGTAGTGACAGTGATGCGCTTGATATAGGTGCCTTTTGCGCCGGCCGGGCGGGCCTTGCGAATGGCTTCCATCAGCGCAGCAAAGTTTTCATGGAGCTGCTCAGTAGTAAAGGAAACTTTGCCGATCGCAACGTGGATGTTGGCGGTTTTATCCAGGCGGAACTCCACGCGGCCGGCTTTGGCCTCCTGAACGGCGCGTGGGATGTCGTGGGGCGCCACCACTGTGCCAGCTTTGGGATTGGGCATCAACCCACGCGGGCCCAACACACGACCCAAACGTCCCACCTTGCCCATCATGTCAGGCGTGGCAATCGCCACGTCGAAATCCAACATGCCGCCTTCGATCTTCTTGATCGTCTCGTCGTCATCTGCCACCAGGTCGGCGCCGGCCGCACGAGCAGCAGCGGCAGCATCACCAGCGGCGAAGACCAAGACGCGCACCGTCTTACCCAAGCCCTGGGGCAACACCACCACATCGCGCACCTGTTGATCAGCTTGTCGCGGATCGAGGCCGGTGCGGATATGCACTTCAACCGTGGCATCAAACATGGTCGGAGACGTTTCCCGCGCTAGCGCTAGAGCTTCTTTCGGGGAATACAGTCGTTGAGGATCCACTTTGGCTGCAACAGCCAGATATTTTTTTCCGTGTTTTGCCATGATTTCCTCCGTGGTGCAAACGGGTCACCCTTCTCGTCTGGATCCGCCCAGGCGAAAGCGACCCTCCCACTAAAATTTAGTCAACAATCTCCAGGCCCATACTGCGGGCCGTTCCCTCGATCTGCTTCATAGCGCCTTCAATATCGATGGCGTTCAGATCCTTCATCTTCAATTCGGCAATCTCGCGAATTTGTTTGCGTGTGACCTTGCCGACTTTGGTCTTGTTGGGGACAGATGATCCCTTCTCAATACCAGCAGCCTTGCAGAGCAACACCGCTGTCGGAGGCGTCTTGAGCACGAAGGTGAACGAGCTGTCGGTGTAGATGGTGATCTCGGCCGGAATCACCTCGCCCATCCGATTGGACGTTCGGGCATTGTATTCCTTGCAAAACTGCATGATGTTGATGCCGTGGCCGGCCAGGGCCGGCCCAATCGGCGGGGCAGGGGTTGCATTGCCGGCCTTGATTTGTAAACGAACGATTGCTTTGACTTTCTTTGCCATGGTTACTCCTTTGTGGTCGCAGCGGGCGTTTTGCCCTCCCACAAGAATCAGAGATCGACGATCGGCTTCTAGAGCCGTTTGACCGCACGTTAAGCCTTTTCAACCTGCAAGAAGTCCAACTCAACCGGCGTCTCACGCCCGAAGAAGTTGACCATCACACGTACCTTGTTACGCTCCATATCGATCTCGGCAACGTTGCCTCGGAAATCATTGAACGGGCCGTCAATGATCCGCACACGTTCCCCTACTTTGAAGGTGACCTTAACCCGCGGCGCTTCCGCTTCCATGCGCTTCAGGATCTGGTTCACTTCCTCCGGCCGTAACGGGGTGGGGACGTTTCCCATCCCCACGAAGCCGGTCACACCGGGCGTATTGCGCACCACATACCAGGACTCTTCGGTCATGATCATATTGACCAACACGTAGCCGGGGAAGATCTGGCGCTCTACTGTACGACGTTTGCCATCCCGAATTTCAATCTCCTCTTGAGTGGGGACGATCACGTCGAAGATCTTGTCTTTCATGCCCATCGTCTCGATGCGTTGCTCGAGATTGTGGCGCACCTTGTTCTCGTACCCCGAGTAGCAGTGGATGACATACCAGGCCGGCCCTCCCTCAGCGGATTGATCAGCGGGAGTGGTAGGGGACGAAGGCAGGTCGGTAGAGGAGGCGGCTTCACCACTAGAAGTTGCCTTCATCGAGATCGAGGCTGAGGCCGGCTCCGAAGCAGCCGAAGCCGCTCCGGCCGGCGGCGTAGCAACGGCCTCTTCCGGCTCAATGGGCTCTTGCACAAATTCCTTTTCGGGTTCCTGCGCGTTCATCACGACCTCGACTTCCCGGTCTCCTACCTGAGCATCGGCTAAGTGCCAATAGCCAGCTTAATCAGATACTCTGCCAGGCCATCAACCATAGCCAGATAGATTCCCACCACGATCATAACCGCAAGCACGATGATGGTCAATTGCCGCGCCTCTGGCCAGGTCGGCCAGTTCACCTTGCGAAGCTCACCGATCATCTCGCGAATATAACGTGTGATGGCATTTGGCTTCTTCTCTGCGGTCACAGATCACTCCTTTTTACGGCTAAAACGCCGCCAGGGACGACGGCGTTATCACCTTAGGCAGGCCAGGCAGGACTCGAACCCACAACCGCTCGTTTTGGAGACGAGTGCTCTACCAAATTGAGCTACTGGCCTACGCTCGCCACGTGCCTAGCATCGTACGATGTCAAACCGTTACACCATGCTCGGCACATGGCATGTTCCTACTTGGTTTCGCGATGCAGAGTATGCTTGCGGCATCGCGGACAGAACTTTTTGAACTCCAGCCGGTTCGGATCGTTGCGTCGATTTTTCTCAGTGGTGTAGTTACGTTCCTTGCATTCCGTGCATTGAAGCGTGATCACCGGCCGGATGTCTTTCTTCTTCGACGCCATATCTATTTTACTCCAAAATCTTGGTGATCACGCCGGCGCCGACGGTCAAACCGCCTTCACGGATGGCGAACTTCGAGCCCTGCTCCAACGCCA
>CAKZJX010000085.1 GCA_937120535.1 uncultured Anaerolineae bacterium | reverse complement strand
CAATCATCTGTCGCATGGCTTGCGTTTGGCGGATTTGATGGCCTAACTTAGGGAAATGGCCAGCGGAGTTGCTACCACCCCTGCTAGTTCATCCAATCTTTTACCAACTTTAGAACAATCACCATCGTCCAGTATACTTGACTTTCCTCCTCCATCCGACTAAAATCACGCCTGCAGTTCCGACTGCAGATCGGATGGCCCAATGACCGACTTCCCCGAACTAGCCTCTCGACCTGAGGTAGTCAACCTCTCCCAGGTTAACATCAAAACAGTGCAGGCCGACCTGGTGCGCATGCACCAGGCCAACGCGGTCAGCATCGCTGCCGACGATGTTGAGATGAGCATGGCCACGGCTGGCGGGGTGGAAACCCACACCCTGACCGCTCAGCAGAGCCTGATCGGCGGCGTGAGCGCCCAAAACGCCGAGATCGCCCAGAGCCTGATCGGCGGCGTAAGCGCCTCGCAGGTCAAGGCTCAAGGAACGATCGGCGCCGTCAGCGGCTCAAACGTCACCCTGGAAGGGGGACGGGTTGGGCTGATGACGGCCAATCAGGTGCAAGGGCCGCGGATCGAGGCCGTGATCTTGCTGGCCGGCCGCGTCGAAGGCGAAGTGCATAGCGTGATGGACACCCGCCGCGCCCTGCTGGCCGGCCTGGCGAGCGGCCTGTTCACCGGGCTCATCCTGCTGCTCGGACGCATCCTCTTTCGCAAATCCTAAACCTTCATCCCCTCACACCGAGCGATGGTAACCGCGCCCGACGCGGTGAGAGGCGCTCGAGGAGTAATTAATGGAGAACATTCTGCTCAAAGCCGAAAAGCGAACCGTCCTTGGAAAGCAAGTGCGTGCCCTGCGGCGCGCCGGCTACCTGCCGGCTGTGCTCTACGGCCGGCACATACCCGACCCGCTTCCCCTCCTGCTCAACCTGCGTGAAGCCACCCGTGTGCTGAGCAAAGCCACTCCGTCCACTCTCATCACCCTGGATGTGGAAGGCACCGAATACCCGGCCCTGGTGCGCGAAAAACAGCGCGACTTCATCAAAAACACCCTGCTCCACGTGGACTTCCTGGCCATCTCGCTCACCGAGAAGATCACCGCCTACGTGCCGGTGGAGTGGGTTGGCGAATCTCCGGCGGTCAAGGACTACAACGCCGTCCTGGTCGCCGGCCTGCAAGAGATCGAAGTCGAATGCCTGCCGAGCGACCTGCCGGAAAAAATCGTGGTGGACCTCTCCAGCCTGGCTCGCCCAGGCGATGGCATCTACGTGCGCGACCTGGCGCTGGGCAGCAACGTCGAAATCCTGAGCGATTCCGACGAAATGATCGTGGTGGCCACGGCCGCCGGCGGCGAAGAGGTCGAAGCGGCTGCTGCCGAAGTCGGCCCCGAAGAGCCCGAAGTGATTGAAAAGGGCAAGAAGAAAGAAGAAGAGGAAGAAGGCGAATAACCTTCCCCGCAACTACGACGAGCGCAGAGGCCGACCTCCGCGCTCGTTTCATTCCCTCAACCGATCACCACCCCGCTGCGGGCCGGTGCCGTCACCCCTACTCTTCCCTCGGCCACCTCCAGCGACTGCACCTGGCCAAACAACACCTGCGGCACAGCCGCCTCCTGCTGGACCTCCAACCGGCGCGGCCCCGAAGCAGCGTTCAACACCATCAGCAGCGACTCCTCCCCCAACTGCCGCCGATAGGCCACCATCCCATCGGCTGCCGCCACCCGTTCAAAGGTCCCGCGGCGCAGCGCCGGATGAGCTTTGCGTAGCGAAATCGCTGCCTTGAGATACGAACGCAACTCCTGATCCCAACGGCTCTCATCCCACGGAAAGGCTTGACGACAGGCCGGGTCATGCCCGCCCTGCAGGCCGATCTCATCCCCATAAAAAATACACGGTGCGCCCGGCAGCGTCAGAAGATACAACCACGCCAACTTCAAAGCGTCCCTATCGCCCCTCACACACGTCAAAAAGCGCGCCGTATCGTGACTATCCAGCAAATTCAACTGCGAGCGCACGATCTCCGGCGCATACAGATGCAGCAGGCGTTCGGTCTCGGCGGCGAATTCCTCGGCCGACATGCCGGGCCGCAGGCGGCGGGCGATCTCCCAGGCTGGCTGGACCACCTGCGGGTCCAGATTGGAACCGCCGAAGAACGACAACGCCGCCGCCGAGATCAGATAATTCATCACCCCGTCGAACTGATCTCCCTGCAACCAGCGATGCGCCTCCTGCCAGATCTCGCCCACCAGATACGCCTCAGGGTTGAGGGTCTTCACCCGCCGTCGGAACTCCTGCCAGAACGAGTCGTCATCAATCTCGGCCGGCACATCCAACCGCCACCCATCGATCCCGACCTTGATCCAGTGCTCAGCCACCCCGAACAGGAACTCGCGCACCGCCGGCGTGGCGGTGTTGAACTTGGGCAGGGCCGGCAGATCCCACCACGCCTGATACCCAATCCCCTTCAAACTGCCGTAACGCTTGATCGCCTCCATCGCCTGCGGGTCCGGATACGCCCCCCACGGCTTCTTGCCGCTCAACCGATCCGGGTCAAAATGGAACCAATCGCGATACGGCGAAGCGCCTCCCGTCTCCAACACATGATGAAACTGCCAGAACCCACGCGAAGCGTGATTGAACACCCCATCCAACACAATCCGCATCCCGCGCTGATGAGCCTGGGCCAACAACAGCCGAAAGGCCTCATCGCCGCCCAATAGCGGGTCCACCTTGTAATAATCGTAGGTGTGATAACGGTGATTGGAGGCCGAAGCAAAGATCGGGTTGAAATAAATCGCCGTCACCCCCAAATCCTGCAGATACTCCAAGCGCTCCAACACCCCATACAAATCGCCCCCCTTAAAACCGTGCACCGTGGGGGGCGAATCCCACGGTTCGAACGGCAGATGAGCGTTTGGATTACGACTGCTGCGGGCGAAACGGTCTGGGAAAACCTGATAGAAAATTGCGTCTTGCACCCACTCGGGCGTTGTGACCATGTTGAACACCTCGATGAAAGATCATGCGAACGTGCATTATACCCGAATCAGCTGGCCGGTCTCTGCCGAGCGGAGCAGCGCCCAAAGGGTCGCCACATTCCCTCGGCTCTCCTCCAACGACACCCGCGGCGGCCGGCCCAACTCCACCGCGTCGCAAATATCTTCCACCTCCCCCAGATACAACTCCTGTCCCTCGATCAGTAACGTCTCCTCCTGATCCTCGCGGCGCAACACCACCTGCGAACGCACTCCCGGCTTGAACGGCTGGGGCACCAACAACGTCCCCTGCGACCCAACGATCTCCACAAACGCCCGAAACGGGGCGCAGAACCCCGAATCGAACTGAGCGAATCGCTCTCCCGGAAAACGCATCTGCCCGACGAACATCACATCGGCTTCCCCCGGACCCCGAACCTGCATCCCCATCACCTCGATCGGCTCGGCCCCCATAATCAACCGCGCATACGAGACGGGATAGCACCCCACGTCCCACAAACTCCCCCCGCCCATCTCCCGAAAATGGCGATAATTCCCCTCCCGCTCCAAGCGAAAGGTGAACGCCCCGCGCACCAACTGCACCTCGCCTACGGCGCCGCTCCGCACCAGCTCCACCACCTGCAACGTCTGCGGATGATGGCGATACATAAACGCCTCGGCCAACACCCGACCGTTGCGGCGGGCTGCGGCGATCATCGCATCCACTTCCTCCAACGAAAGCGCCAGCGGCTTCTCGCAGAGCACGTGCTTGCCGGCCTCCAGCGCCCGGATCGTCCATTCGGCGTGCAGATGATTGGGCAGCGAATTGTAGATCACCTGCACCTCTGGATCGGCCAACAAGTCCTCATAGCGGCCACAGGCGCGCGGGATATTCCACGAACGAGCATAGGCCTCGGCCCGCTCCTGATCGCGCGAGGCCACCGCCAGCAAGCGCGTGCGCGGCGACCTCTGCAGAATTGGGATCAGGGCGCGGTTGATGCGGGCCGTCGAGAGCAGGCCCCACGTCACGGGTGTTCGATCGCTTCCTAGCGTCATGGCATCCCCGCTTGAATCATCCTCACCACAGGGAAATCCGCCGGGGTTAAGCTAGCCGGATCGGCCTGGCTGGGCGTGTAGGTGGAGAGCATCTCCTCCTGGGTGGGCGTGACACCTTCGGGCCAGAGATAATCCAGGATGCGGGTGTGATTGGTGTCGTTGGGTGCGCCGCCCAGGGTCCACTGGCTGCCCTCAGGCGTCACATCGCGAATCCCGTTCACGCCATACCCGTCGTTCGACATCACTGCCACGGCATAGGCCCAGGTCAACGGATCGCCAGGCAGGGCGCTGCGCGGGATCTTGGCCAAGATCAGCCGCTTGCCTGGGTCTGCGACGATCGTCACCGGCACGCTGCTCTCCGGCCTTTCGGGGTTGGCGGCGGTGAAGAAGCCATAGTTCCAGCCGGCAATAGTCAGGGCATAATCCCAGCCCAAATCCACGGCCGTGTTGCGAGCGCCGCGCATCAACTTGTTGGCGCCGCCGCCAGTGTTGATGTACACATCGAACAGCTGGATCGCCAAGCCGTTCGGCGAGCCCCAGGGATTCTCCACCGGTCCGCGCATCTCAAAGCGGAACACCAAGTTGTTCTCGTCATATCCTAACTGGAAGGTGAGCAAATCGAACACCCCCGGCTTGAAGACGGCATCGCCCGGATAGCGATAGAAACCAGGGCCGTGATCGTCGTTGGCCGGGTCGTTCACCGTGACTATCCAGGTGGTACGGCCCAGGTCGGGCAACAACATCCGGCCAGGTGCGGGGGCCGGCCCGAGTCCGGCTGCCGTCACCAAGCGGAAGAGCAAGCTATCACCAGCGTCTAGCGTGGGCTGCAGGGCGGCCAGAGGAACGGCTATCTCCGTCTCCATAGCGCCGAAGACCGCCGTCAGGCCGGCGTCTTCCATGGCCTGCCATCCAGCCGGCGACCAGGCATACAACTGCGCCTGTCGTTCGCCCGAGCGAAGCGTCAGGCGGTGTGTGGCATAGAACCCCAGCACGCGCCGGTCCTCCGAGAGGGGCTGGCCGCTGCTCTGGGCCGGGATCTTGAAATACAGGTCTACGTCCTGGGCGAGGGGGCCCGGCAAGCGCAAGTAGAGGAAATTTTTATCGAATCCGAACTCCAGGGTCGAAGGATCGTTATCGAAGAAGAAGGCGCCGGCATCCTGCCACTCGAAACGCGAGGTGAGCTGACCATCTAACTCCGGCGTGAACGTTCCCTCCAGGGCGATCTGCGGCTCGAGCGGGGCCGGCTGGAGGATCGGCGCGGCTAAGAAATCGGGGCGCGGCAAGCCCAGGGCGTCGTACACCTGGCCGAGCGTCTCGCGAAAGCCGGCATCGAAGGCGGCGTCGTTGCCCGAGTCCTTATCGGCGCCATACCACCAGAACCAATCCGACCCCTCGGCGGCCAGCATGGCCTGGTAGGCCTGCTGCAGTTGCGCCTCGGGCAGAGTGCCCTTCTTCTTCCCTTTCATGTACTCTCCCAACACAGCGCGGGTCTCGGCCAGATATTCCCAGGCCCGGTTTTCTTCTTCCTCGCCGATCCAGGTGGCAAAATTGGCGCTATCCCACGAGCCGGCCCACAACTCGCGGATCAGGGTTGGGGTCTGCGGATAGAGGGCCAGAAATTCGGAGGGCGTCACCGTCTGGATGGTGGGATCGTCGTTCAGTTCGCGATAGATGCCATGCAAGAACTCCTTGCCATCGCCCTCATACCACTCCCAGGCGTTTTCGCCGTCCAAGATGACCGTGATCACGTAGGGCCCGCCGGGCTGATCGCGCAGCGCATCGCGCAGGGCGCGCAAGCGGCCGATGAAATCGGCCACGGCTTGCTGGGCCGGCAGTTGGCTGTAATCGAACGAAACCTTGTTGGAGAGGGTCGTATCGCGGAAGAAGATGACGACCGTGTCGTTGCCTTTACCAACCGTATACGGGCGATAGAGGGCTGGAGCGTTGTTCGGCACGCCGCCGGCTTGGCGGGTGAAATCCAAGCCCAGCGAATTGGCCAAAATGCCTTCATCGGTGACCATCCACTCCACGCCGGCGCGGGCGGTCATGCTCACCATGAGCTGGGCCACAGCGCCTTCGGCCGGCCACATGCCGCGCGGCCGGCGGCCGAATTGCTGCTCGTATAGGGCAATGCCGCGCTCGATGTGCTGAATGGCGTCGTCGCCGTGAACGAAACGCGTGGCCGGCAGGGAAATATCGGGAATGGCCTGGGTAGCCAGGTTGGTGTCAATCAGCAAAGGCAGGATCGGGTGGGCATAAGGGGTGAAGGTGACCTCAATGCGCCCCTCGTCCTGCAGGCGCTTGTGGACTGGGATCACTTGGGCCATCAGCTCGGCATGTTTTTGGAGCACGATCTGCTTATCGGCCTCGCTGTAGTTGCGACCTTTGGTCACCAGGCCGGCCAGCGGTTCCTGGGCCAGATAATCTGGGTCGATCCAACCCAAGTTGAACAGCACTTGCAGATCACGGAAATCCTGCGCCGTCCATGAGGCCACAGCGGCAGCAATCGAGTCGTCATCGGCGCCGCCGCGCTTCTGCTGCAGCTCTACATAGCGCGGGAAATTGTCCAAGATTTTGCCGTTGATGTCGAAGAAGCGCCGCAAGATGTAGGCCTTGTGCTCGTTGGTCAACTGCTCGGCCGGGATCAGGGTAAGCGCCCAGACCTTATCGCGCTGACCGTTGTTGAAGGCCTCGATCTGACGAATCAACGATGGGGTCAAGTTGACCGTCATCCGAATGCGAGGATACTGCTCGATGATAGTCACCATGTCCACGTAATCCTTAGCGGCGTGGAAGCGCACCCACGGCGCACTGACCAGGCCAGTGTTCGGGTCCACAGCGTAGAAGGGTTGATGTTGGTGCCAGATCAGGTTGAGGTAAATCTGCGGCTCAGGGATCGCTGTAGAAGGTAGGGGTTGGGCGGGCATCTCTTGGGGCGAGGCCGGCCCACAGGCAGATACGAACAGGATCAAACCAAGCAGTAGGTGAACGCTTCGGATTCTCATGGTACATCCTATTGGTTGGGTCGGAGTTGAAGAAGAACGGTCTGATAGGGCAAGAGAACAGGAAGGGGAACATACTCTTCGAACCCACCCTGCGAGTTCAAGGTGAGTTCGACGGCTTGCTCAGCGCCGAACAGCGGCCAGACCTGATAGCGGCCGGCCGGCAGAGGGCTACGCTCCAAGTACAAGCGGTAATTGGCAATTGATCGATCGGACAGGTTGACCAAGATCAACACGTTTTCCTCAGGGGCGACTCGTAGCACGGCATACAAAGCGGCGGGTTCAGCGCCCACGAGAACGGTTTCCCCGCGGCGCAAGGCCAGATGTTGATTGCGCAAGTGGATCAACGTCCGATAATGGACGAGCAATGAAGCGGGGTCGTCGGTCTGGCCGGCTACGTTGACCGTCTGCCAGTTCTCGCCGGGAGCACGCCAAGGAACGGAAGTAGAGAAGCCGACCTGAGGTTCGCTTGACCACTGCATAGGACGGCGGATGTTCTCATCGGGTTTCTTACCGACCATCCCGATCTCTTCACCGTAATACAGGAACGGTGTACCGGGTGCAGTGAGCAACATTGAGGCAGCCACTTTGTTCTTTTCCACATCCCAGCCAAGCTGGCTCATCAGCCGATCTTGGTCATGGTTGGTCAAAAAGGTCGCCAGACCGCCGGCCGGCACGAAGCGCAGACTGGTTTCTAGCGCACTGCGGGCATAGGAGGCATCTCCTTCTTGAACAGCGCGTATCATGCCGGCTGCCAGGCCAAAATCGAACACCAGATCGAGCCGATCACCGTCCACATACCTGGCCAGCACCGTAGGCGGATCGCCAAACACCTCTCCAACCGTTATGGCCTGAGGATTGAGTTGCTTATAGTGCCGATGAAATTCTTGATACCACTCATAGGTGGCCATCGTATTCTGTTGTGTAGCACCATTCTCGATCAGATGCTTAGCCGCATCCAGGCGAAACCCATCCACACCGACCTCGTCGATCCAGAACGAAACCACCTTGAGCATCTCTCGGGTCACTTCCGGGTTCTGGTAATTCAGATCGGGCATATTCTGGGTAAACACCCCATAATAAAAACCGCTGGTGGAGGAGTGCCAGACGCGCTGTCCCCACGGCCCGCGATAACCGGGATCGCTTTCTCGCCAGATGTAGTAATTGCGATATTTGGAATGGACATCAAGCCGAGCCTGGCGGAACCAAGGATGCTGATCGGAGGTATGGTTGATCACCAAGTCGATGATCACCCGCATTCTGCGCCGATGGGCTTCCTGCAAGAGCGTTTTCAAATCGTCTAGCGTGCCATATTGCGGATTGACGCTATAGTAATCCGTCACATCGTATCCATGATAGGAAGGGGACGGAAAGATCGGCATCAACCACAAAGCAGTAACGCCCAAATCGGTGGTGGTAGTAGGATCGCCATCGTTGAGGTAATCGAGCTTCTGGATCAAGCCACGCAGGTCGCCAATTCCATCGCCGTTGCTATCGTAGAAACTGCGGACAAACACCTCATAGAAAACGGCATCACGCCACCAATCCGAGACAGGCTGAGGTGTCTCAATCTCCGCCGGAAGGCACGACGCGAGAAAAGCGACAAGTAGGAGAACGATCAGGACCTTACGCATAAGCGACTCGTGCAGAGAAAAGGACGGTCGCCATGGACCGTCCGATTGGAAGAGAACTTAGCCCTTGACGCTGCCAAGAGTCAGGCCAGAGATCAGCCACTTGGAAGAATAGAGGAAGAGCACCATCACCGGGACAGCGATCATCACCGAAGCAGCAGCAAACTGACCCCAAGCGACGGTAAATTGTTGGGCATAGGTGAAGATGCCAAGCGGCCATGTATAGAGGTCGTTCTTCTGAAGCACCACTCGCGCTACCAAATACTCACTCCACCCTCCCATAAAACTGAAGAGAAAAGCAATCGCTAACGCTGGACTAGAGAGAGGGAGGATGATCTTGGTAAAGACGGTGAACCGCGTGGCGCCATCGATCAAGGCCGCTTCCTCGAGATCGATCGGAATGGTATCGTAGTACCCTTTCAAGGTCCAGATCGTCAGAGGCACGGAACTCACAGAATAGGCGATGATCAGACCTAGGGAGGTGTTGATCATGCGCAGCTGGGCCAGCATGATAAACAGAGGCAAGAGCAACATTCCGGCCGGGATCATCTGTGTGGTGAGGAGGAAGACCAGGCCGGCCGAGCGCCCTGGAAACCGAAAACGCGAGAAGGCATAGGCGCTCACTGCCGCCAGAATCACGCTAATGATCGAAGTTACCGCCACAACGGAAAAGGAGTTCCACAACCAGAGAAAAAAGTCAGATTGACGATTCTTTGTCGGATCGCCGAAGAGCACTGTGCGGTAGTTGTCCAATGTGGCATTTTGGGGAATAATGCGCAGGTCAGTGGTGAGAAGAGCATCGTTTGGTCGCAAGGAAATTGTGACCACACGCAGAACCGGATACACTGCAATAATCGAGGCGCCGATCAACGCCAAGTGAATCAGGAGGGTCTTAAATGGGCTATCGCCACGGCTGCGCACAAAGAACCAGCGCAAGGCTCTGCGAAGCGAGGAAAAGCGAGTAGAGGTCATGGTCTGCTCCTTATTCGGTCACTGATTTCAGGCCGCCCGACACGCGTAGATAGACCAGTGCAAAGGCGAGCAAGATGACGAAGATCACCAACGCAAACATGGCCGTGAAGCCATAGCGATAAAAACTAAAGGCAGCTTTGTACATGGAGGACACCAAAATGTCCGTTTTCTCTTGAGGGCCGCCCTGGGTGATCAGATAGATCACATCGAATTTATTGAAGGTCCATACTACGCCCAAGATGACGGCTGGGGTGAGCACCGGTCGCAAAAGAGGCAAGGTGATATGACGAAATTGTTGAAATTTACTCGCCCCATCAATTTCTGCTGCCTCATAATACTCATGGGAAATGCTCTGTAGGCCGCCCAGGATAATGACCATCATGAAGGGGATGCCCAACCAAATGTTGGTGATCAGAACCGAGACAAACGCCCAAAACGGATCCTGACGCCAACTCACTGGACCGATGTGAGCCGCCAGCCAGGCAAACATCTCCCCTAAAACCGGCACGCTCACCATCCCCTGGCTGACGTCTACCAACCAGGAGTTCAGGTTGCTCAGCAAGATATTGAACAGGCCATAACGACTATCAAACTCGTTGCGCAAGGCCATAGCCACAATGGTGGTCGGAACGGCCCAGGGAAAGACCAACAAAGTGCGATAAAAGCCCTGCAGTTTCATTGGGCGATGCAGCAACAACGCCAGAGCCATGCCCCCGCTCACGTGGAAGACGACATTGATGACCGTCCACAACACCGTTCGACCCAGCACTTCAAAAAAAGTAGCATCCTTGGCCACGGTGCCGGTGAAGAGAGTGACCAGGTTGTTCCAGCCGTAAATTAAGCCATATTGGGCATTCTTGGTCGCCTGGGTGCCCAAGGAAGCGTTCGAGAACGCCAATTTGATCTCAAACAAGAAGGGATAGATGATCAGAACGAGCACACCGATAAAGGCCGGCAGGACGAGCAAGTAGGCCATACCTAATTTGCTCGAGCGAGGCACGGTGAGCTGGTGGTTCAGAAAGAACAAGCCGGCAAAGATGACGATCAACACCACGCCGCTCATCCAGCCGGAACTATCCTTCGTCAAACCGATCCCCATTAATGTCGATCGTAATCCGTCCACCAAGGTGTTCGGGAAGTAAAGGATGGAGCGCAACAAGCCTTCCTGCAAGCGAAACAAGTCGGTTCGTTCAAAGAAGGCCAACACCATCAGAAGGCCCATTCCAGCGAACACCCCTTGGAGAATGCGGACGATCCATGCGGTCAGAATCGTTCGTGGCTGCCGGAAGAAGATTTGATAAAAGTAGACCTCGATGATCGCCAAGCCGGCAAAAATGGCCAAGAGAAAACCACCGATTTCGATTAACCGGCGGATGACAATCTGAACACTTAGAGTGATCCCCGAAGCATAAGGGGCTATCAGGGCGTTCACGACGAAGTACACCAAAAACAGACCGATTAGCCAGTAGAGATAGGGCAGAAAACGGCGTATCAAGGGGGTTTCGTCCATAGGAGCCTCCTTAGGAGCGATCGAACAGCTACGACGCTCCGACATATAGCGAGAGCCAAAAAGAGAGGGGGAGCCAGGCTCCCCCTCTCTACACTACAGTTCAACGGGGATAGAAATCACTTCAAGGTTGCCACACACTCGTCGGCAGCTTTCTGAGCGGCTTCGGCGGCTTCCTGAGGTGTGAGCGTGCCGGCCATCACACCTTCCAGGTTGGGGCGCCACGCATCCCAGGCGCAGCGCATCTCAGGAGCAGCCGGCATACCGCGACCGTTCGAGAGGGCAGCCATTGAGCCGGCCAGGATCGGGTCGTTCGCAATGGCCGGATCCTTCGCCACTTCCTTGTTGGAGGGCAAACGCTTGAATTGATCCAGCCACTTCTTTTGTACCTCGGCAGAAGTCATATACGCAATAAAGGCTTTGACCGCTTCTTTCTTGACCGGATCGTCTAAAACAGCGGTAGAGACCATGAAATACTTGCCGCTGGTCATCTCGGTGTACGGCTTACCTTTAATGGGAGGAACAGGGGCCACGCCCAATTTGTCACCCAAGGCTTTGGTGTAATCCCCGAGCGACCAGTCGCCGTTGATGATCATAGCGGCCTTGCCTTCCTTCATCAACGTATCGGCGCAAGCATAATCGCACTCCTGCGGTACCACTCCGTCCACCTTGAGTTGATAGACGAAGGCCAAGTAGTCAATGAAGGCTTGGTTGTTAAACTGGGGTTGATCGTTCTCATCCAGCGGCCAGCCGCCAAAGGCGCCATAGAAGCCGGCCCCCCAGAAAGGTTCGTTCAAGTTGTAGGCGAAGCCCTGAATATCGCCCTGAGTCAATTCTTTGGCCTTGGCAATCAATTCCTCAAAGGTAGCTGGCGGTTTGGCAATCAGGTCCCTGTTGTAGATCAGCATCAGGTGATTGCCATAGTTGTCGGGAACGCCCCACAACACGCCACCCACCACTGCCGGTTGCAACGCGCCCTCAAAGAATTGAGCGAGGAAGGCCTGATCGAATAGCTCGGATACCGGGGCCACGATGCCCAGCTTGCTGAACGGGCCGGCGAAGTCATTCGGGACCCGCACGACATCCGGAGCGGCGTTCGCCAACGAAGCAGTCTGGAACTGATCGCGCAGGGCTTCATTTTCATAGTGGCTGCGCTCGACCTTGATGTTCGGATTAGCAGCCTGAAAATCGGCGATCAATTGATCCAGGAACACATCCACTTCATCGCCTTCCTGCTCCCAGAAGGTGAGCACGACTGGTTCAGCCGCTGGGGGTTCGGCGGTAGGCTGAGCGCCGACACCACAAGCGCTTAGGATCATGCTGGCAGCAACCACTATGCTCAGCAGCAGCATTAGTTTGGATTTCATGTTTATACCTCCTTGCGTAGAGTTAGGAATGGTTCTGATGACGATCGTGGAACTTCACATCCGGCGTTTCTTCTCGAATCACACCTCCTTGTCTTTATCGTAACGCTTCTTCGGTTTGAGCGTCAAAGATATGGAACTTATCCATATCGAACACCACTTGGGCTTGATCGCCTACGCGTAACCGGCAGCGTGGGTCCACGCGCGCCACAAAGGAGTTCTTTCCGCTGACCAGATAGAGGAAGATCTCATTGCCCATCAACTCGGTCACATCCACTTTCACGTTCACTCGCTCGCCATGGATGTTAGGCGGGATGAAATGCACATCGTGGATGTTCTCGGGACGAATGCCGAAGACAATCTTCCTCCCAGCATATTTCTGATATTGCACAGCCCGCTCGGCAGGGATGGGAAGAACGAAATCGTCGGTCTCCACCACCAACTTCCCATCGGCCATGTGCAACGCGCCGGCGAAGAAGTTCATCGCCGGGGAACCAATAAAACCAGCCACGAACAGGTTAGCCGGATGATCGTACAGGTTTTGAGGCGTATCAATCTGCTGCAGGCGACCGCTGTTGATCACCGCAATGCGGGTAGCCATGGTCATGGCTTCCACTTGGTCGTGAGTCACGTACATAAAGGTGGTCTGTAGGCGCTGATGGAGTTTGGCAAGCTCGGCACGCATCTGCACCCGCAGTTTGGCATCCAGGTTGGAGAGGGGCTCATCGAACAGAAACACCTTCGGCTCGCGCACGATCGCCCGCCCTACGGCCACACGTTGCCGCTGACCACCCGATAACTGACGTGGTTTACGATTGAGCAGGTTGGTGATGCCTAGAATTTCAGCCGCCTCGTATACACGGCGTTTGATTTCCTCTTTCGGCATCTTGCGCAGCTTTAGACCAAACGCCATGTTGTCGAACACCGACATATGCGGATACAGCGCATACGATTGGAACACCATGGCAATGTCGCGATCCTTGGGAGGCACGTCATTGACCACTCGATCTCCAATCAGAATCTCACCGCTCGTCACTTCCTCCAGGCCGGCCAACAGACGCAGGGCTGTGGTCTTGCCGCAGCCAGAAGGTCCCACCAGAACAAGAAACTCCTTATCCTCAACATGGAAGCTGATGTTGTCCACCGCTACCACATCGCCAAACTTTTTGACTACATTTCGATAGGTGACACTTGCCATGGTTCCTTTCCCCTTTCTGGGACAGGGTATATTGGCGGTATTATACTCTCAAACCCTCCCTGTCTAGAGCAATTTCATGCAATGCCAACGAAAGAGCCTGCACAGTAGCGCCAATGGCCGAGGAACGACCTCCTAACAGAGCGGTGGTGATACGCACCGATTGCGAGGCCGCTGGCAAACTGCGCTTCATCACCGTTTGCCGCAGCGGTTCCATAAACACATCGCCCATCTTCGAAGCTGCGCCACCCACCACCACGATGTTGGGATTGAACAGGTTGATCAGGCTAGCGATGGCGATCCCCACATGAGCGCCGGCCTCAGCCAACACTTCTTGGGCCACCAGGTCGCCCCGAGCCGCCGCCTCGGCCACATCGGCGATAGTCATCTTCTCCCCCTCTGGCAAGGCCGCCAGCTCCGTGCGACGTCCGCAGCGAATGGCCGCCATCACCTTCGCCGCCACCGCCCGTCCCCCGGCGATCGCCTCCAAACATCCTCGATTGCCGCAAGTGCACGCCGGCCCATCCTCCCGGATAGTCATATGGCCGATCTCGCCGGCCGAACCGGTTGCGCCGCGATAAATCTGACCATCAATAAACAACCCAGCCCCAATGCCGCGGCCGATCTTGATATACGCCAAGTTCTGTTCCATCCGTCCAGCGCCGTACGCCCACTCGCCCAACGCGCCCAACTCAGCATCGTTGCCCAACAAGACCGGGCGCCCCCAGCGGGCCTCCAGGGCGTCGCGAATCGGAAAGCGATCCCAGCCGGGCATGATCGGCGGCGCCAACACCATCCCTGCCTCAGCCACGATCGGACCGGGTACGCCGACTCCGATCGCCGCCAGATCGCTGAGGCCCAACCCCAACTCGTTCAGCAAGGTGCGCAACAGCTCATCCACCTGGCGCAGGCACACCGCCGGACCGTCAGCGATCTCAAATCCCACTTCACGTTCAATCAGCACTTGGGCGGCAAAATTGGCGATCAACACGGTTAGGTGCGCGGCCCCCATATCCACCCCAGCAATATAACCATAATCCGGGTTGATCTCCAAGAGAATCGGGGGCCGGCCGTTAACGCTCGACCGATTGTGAGTCTCCTGGATTAACCGCCTCTCCAGCAGATCGTCCACGATCGGCGTCACTGCCGCACGAGTCAGCGACAGGCGTTCGGCTAACTCTGCACGCGAGATCCCCCCGGGCGTAAACCGTATCAGGTCCAGAACCGCATGTTTGTTAATATATTTGACATTCTGCGTCGGGATCGAGCGAATATAGGTGCTAAACATGGGATTTTTTGCGCTATGATTGTATCACACCACCCAACTTTGTCAAGAATTTTGACAAAAAACCTCTGCACACAGCAACATCCGAGCCTACGCTAATCGGTTGATACTCTTAGCCAATCCTTGTTCTGCTCGGAAGAAATCCATGAACAACTTCTCCCTCCCCTCTGAAACGGATCCCCGCAATCATCAGCGGTACTACTTTCACGAGACCCTACTGCGCAAGGTTGTGGTTGCTCTGCTTCGTCCCCTGCTCGCTTTGATCATCGATCTGCGCGTAGAATAGAGCACTTCCCCCTGACAGGTCCGATCCTCGTTGCCACCAATCACCTCTCCAATTTCGATATCTTCCCGATGCAGCTTGCCTTGCCGCGGCCGCTCTTCTTCATGGCCAAAGCCGAGCTGTTTCGTCCCCCCTTGGCCGATCCCATCCTACACCAGCTAGGCGCCTTTCCGGTCCGGCGCGATCACAAAGATCGCTGGGCCTACCAACATGCCCTGAACGTGCTTGCCCACGGTCAACCCCTGGGCATCTTCCCCGAAGGAACTCGCTCTCACGGCCGCGGCCTGGGCGTAGCCCGAACCGGCGCTGCGCAACTGGCCATCGAGAGGGGTGCGCCGATCGTTCCCATGGTCATCATCGGTTCCGATCAACTTGTCCGCCGCTTCTCCCACCAAATGCCGATCACAACGCGCCTTCTCCTACCGATCCTACCTTACCCAGGCGAAACGCCCTTGGCGCTCACTGATCCCTGATGTTCACCCTAGCCCAAGCCCTGCCGCCTGAGATGCGCAGCGTATATGCAGAACTTCCCAAGGGGTTCCCCCTATCGATTCCGTACGACCTTGGGGAACTAACAAAACTGTAGATAATTTGTCCATTTCACAAACGTATAATTATATTATGCACGAGATTTACCCTTTTGGGGTTTCAATTCCATATCTGGCGTTGGGTGACCACTCGCACCAGCACGTATGGTAGT
>CAKZJX010000084.1 GCA_937120535.1 uncultured Anaerolineae bacterium | reverse complement strand
TCTTGACTCATGGCCTCCCACTGTTCCCGTGTTGGCGCGAATGCGCACCATAGGCTGTTTTCCGTCATGTGTCGGTATCCGGCCTCCAGCTTCTCATCCAGAGTCGGTTTGTAGAAGAAATCATGGGGTTTGAGGATGTTTGCAAGCACATAGGCCTGCGCCAACGGGATCTCAAGAAAGTCTGCCGCGCGGCGCAAGACTTCCCGATCTAGACCGCGGGGGCCATCTGTCGAGCGTGGGTTTTTCGGGTTGGCAAGATGCATCAGATATGGGTAGGAAATCCCAAGTCTGGCTGCCAGGTTGCGCGTGCTCATCCCCAACGCGGCTGACTTCTTCCACAGCGCTTGCATCAACGGTGAAGCAACAGCCAGCCCTTCGTTATGAAGCGTGGCTGGCTGTGACAACGGACGCTGAATCCCTGATTGCTTCCTGCGGCGCATGTGAACCGCGTTCTCCGGAAGTTGGCTAGATGCATCGTGGTCTGCCTGTTGTGGTTGCTCGATGCGTTCTTTCTCTAGTTCAAGTGCATTCATGGTTGCCGCTGCGTGTGTTGTACAAGTTATTCAACCAGCATTTGACATCTCCCCGGCCTGAAGGCCGTGGATCCCTACCGCGCTACGCATGGCGTAGTCGCCTCGGTGGGTTCCTGCTGCTGGCGACTTAACGTCGCTCACTTCACAGGCGCAACGGGCGAGCCCCGCCATGAGAATGTTGGTCGCATCGGTAGTATACACCACACTGAATCCCCAGGACGGCTACGCCGTCCGCGCTATCCTTCCACGCCATGAATGGCTGGGCTTGCTGGCCACGGGTCAGGAAAACGATCTTCGTTCATCGCTATCGTTCGTGTATCATTTGCGACAGTCTTATGAGATTCTTTAGGGGGCAGGATGTTACTCATCAAGCCTTTTTCGAGCATACTCGGTGTGTCCATCCTGATCTTTATCGGATGGGTGTTCCTGGCCGGCCCGCCGAGCGAACGCATTGATCGCGGGTGTCGTCCGATTGGCTGGGTTGGAAACATCTTTACCTCGGTCTTTGCCATCGGGGCCCCCTCCTTCTCTGAGGCCACCCATAGAGTATTCAAGAACACTGAATACACCTGCCAATACGCTATCTGGAGGCTTATCTATGAGCGAGAATGGATTGAGCATCAACAGCAACAACAGATGAATGCACAACTACGTCAGAGCAAGGAAAACAACTCCAAAGCACCTGGCTCGCACAATGAAACCAAGACCACTGGCGCAGTAGCATCACAAGGAGATAAGCAATGATTTCAGCAGAATACGACCGTCCGCACCTATATGCCTACGTTGGCGGCATGGTCAACCAGGCCTGGCTCGCTGGCATCGCCGGTGACATAGAAGCCAAGTCCAGCCCGGTGCGTTTCAAACTATACCAAAACGCCAATCCCAACCTCGCTCTCCCTATTGAGCTCAAGGCTGGCGACTACCTCCCATTGATCGTGAAGGAAGGGATTGCCATCAAGGTCGAGGGCCACATCTATGGCAGGAAGCTCGATAGTGGTGAGCGCGTGGCCGTATTTCGGGCAATCAAGGTGACGCCGCCTACACTGCTTGATATGCCTGGCGAATTGGCGTGGAAGGCATCTATCGACGGCATCAACCCACGCAAGTGGCCAGATGGCGTGCCGCCTTCGCCATTCACACCGGAATTCAGGGATCCTACTGAGTCTGAGACACGTGAGATGGTGCGCCAGATTAAGTCGGCGGATAGCGAGACACGCTTCAGTGGTCCGCGTCAATTGACAAACCTGTTCCAGATTGTCGAAGGGGATACGGCAATCGACGTGGGCATGTTCAAAGATCGCCTCAAGCTGCGCCAGGCAGCCAATGTGGTGCGCATTGCAGGTATAGTCGAGGGTGCCTTTATGGCGATGGACATGAACGGCCAGGAACAGAACGACACGTTGGTCGTTCTGCTTCGACAGAATACTGATTCGGATCGTAGCATTCCCGTGCGGGTCTATAACCGCCATGCTAGGAAAATCTATGATTTGATCAAGATCGGGACACCGGTGTTGGTCCTCGGGTCTTATAGGCAGCGCGTCAAGGTCGTATCGAATGCGGACACCCCTGGAGGCGCAGATGTCGTGAATTGCCTGCCGTACATCCACACCAACCACATTCGCGTTGCAACGGCGGTGGAGATCA
>CAKZJX010000083.1 GCA_937120535.1 uncultured Anaerolineae bacterium | reverse complement strand
TAGATTCAGCAATTCTTATCGGCCATCCAATCACAATTGCCGCTGGTATTCTACTAATCCCAATTACACTGTTACTAAGTAGTTCGCTGAAAGTACCTTAACAAACCGTCATAGATGGTAAACTCGGAGCATGCCAAAAGCCCGAGACTATCACCTGACCGAAGAAGAGTTACAAATCGTTGAGACCGCAATGAAGCGGGACCAACGGCCAGGAGTGCGCCAGCGATGCACAGCCATTCGGCTGTTGCATCTGGGATATAAGCCTGAAGAAGTGGCGAAAATGCAAGCGGTAAGTATCCCAACAGTTTACTCCTATATCAAGCGCTGGCGCAAAGGCGGCGTGGAAGAACTGGCAACCAAACCGCGCAGCGGGCGACCAGCCAAAGCGGATGAGGCATACGAAAAACTCGTCGCCGTAGTAGTGGAGAAAGAGCCGGAAGAATTGGGATACAACTTCACGGTATGGACAATTGACCGTCTGCGTCTGCACATGGCCAAGGAAACCGGCATCGAGTTGAGCGAATCGCGTTTTCGAGCGCTGTTGAAAGCCAAAGGATACCGGTATCGCCGTCCCAAATACGATTTGGGCCATTTGCAGGACAAAGAAGCCAAGGCAAAGGCCGATGAACTGCTGGACGAGTTGAAAAAAAGGTCCTCCGAGACGATTTCCAGCTCATCTTTGTGGACGAAACCACGCTGAGCCTCGATCCGCCCTTGCGGGCATGCTGGATGAAGGTTGGACAACAGCGACGCATTCCGGCCACACAGCCGGGAACAAAGCAGAAACGTCACATTTTTGGTGAATACAACGGGATGAGCGATCAGACCACCTGGACTACAGCTGAAACCAAGAACAGTGCTCAGTTCATCTACTTCTTGGAGCAACTGCTGGTCAAAGAATATCCAACCGGGCGAGTGGTGTTGGTGATGGACAATGCGTCGTATCATAAGAGCGCTTCTGCTTTAGCGGCATTGAGCTTGTTTGAGCATCGGGTGATGGTCGTTTGGCTGCCGCCCTATTGCTCTGACTTGAACCCGATTGAACGTTTCTGGCGACATCTGAAAGATCGAGCCTGCGCCAACAAACTTCAAGACACGATCGAGGCAGTGATGGATAGCGCAGAGCAGACATTGATCGAGCAAAATCGGGCTGAGCAAGTTTCGGGTTTTCATGTTTCAAAAAACTTATGACGGTTCACTTAGCAGCCTGTCGGAGAGACAGCCTCCCCGTTGGCAATAGCCCCACTTCTGGGCGCTATTCGACTGAAAGGTGGGGCGAGTGCCCCACTTTTATCCGAAAAGGTGGCAGAAATTGGGATGCCATATTTCACTCCGACAGGCTGCTAGGCTATGTTCTATTTACTTATCGCAAGCAATATTAACGGCAGATCATAAAAGCCGAATGCAAGTTTTTTTCCAGTCAATTCACTTTCTGAAAACTGAAAGTAGAATGTGTGCCTCGCGTATTGACCAGAAGATGGGACGCAATTCATTTGTGCAGGTTGCACCAATTTTCCGTCATCAGTAGAAATATAAATGGGTTCTAGAGAGATCTTGTTGTTTGTTACAGTCATAAAACTAACACATTCGTCTTTACTATTGCCTGCTAAATTCACTATATCCGCAATAACAGCGACAAAGACATCGCCAGGCGGAGCGGTCATCTCAAACAAGCCGCCCCCGATGACTCCTTTTCTCGTCAATTTGGCTTCTCGAACAATGAGTTCCCAACTTTGATTTTTGACCCATTTCCCCATAGCGATTGGTTGAGAAGTATTTGTTGGCGTATTAGTGGGTATTGGCGCAGGAGTAATAGTTGATGTAGGTGTTAATGTTGGCGTAGGCGTCAAAGTCGCTGTAGGTGTTAATGTTGGTGTCGACGTTAAGGTCACGGTAGGTATCAATGTTGATGTCAGCGTCGGTGTAGATACAAGATTCGAAATCGCCCCACACCCCAACATCCCTGGCAAAAGCAACAAAGAGAGCAACAAGATGCCAGCCTTGAAAAACACTTTCTTTTGTTTCATCTTGGTCTCCTTTCGCGGCTTCTAGAGTCTTGCTACTCACTTTTTCAACGGAGGTAGTTCTTCTTGTAAATCGAGCGTTCTCACCAAATCATCTCCAAACAAGCCCGGAACCATTACATCAAACCAAACCCGTTCTTCCACGTTCTTGGAATCACTCTTTTGTGCAAAAAGTGTGGCTGAGAGTCGCACATCACAACCGCCGATAGGACAAGTGAGCGCCCTGATAACTAGGAACGGATATGCTTCTTCTGTCAATGGTGTCAATTCGCCAATTCCACCTATACTCTCAGTATCGAGAGCCCAGTAGATTGTGTTCACGATATTCTGTGTTGCAGGGAATCTGCCTTGTTTCCACTTTCGGCTATACCAAGCATCGTGTGTCTCGCAATAAAGGAGTCGCTTAACAAGTGAGGAGCTCAGAATCGCGGCAACGAGAATGATCAAGACTGCTTCGATTATGCCTATTACCCAAGGTATCTCCGCTAACATGTTCAAAGGGTGAAATATTCCCTTCCTGAGCCAAACAAGAAGAACATGCACCCCATATACAACTGCGCCATTTAGGATACCGGCAACAGAGTATATCGTACTATTTCTGCAATGCCCCCTTACACCTTGCCGTAAGACTACCAACGCACATCCTATGCCCATTGCCAGAACATAGACAAAGCCAATAACTATCGGAAACAGAAGAATAACCATAGCCAAGAGGAAAACGACAAATGCAAAGACCACTCCAACCACACCACTCTTGAATGCATCAACGCCTCTAAACACCATCAGAATAAACACAACACCTATTCCGCTATACAGAGCTATTCCTGCAGCGTCTTTAAGTCGCGGTCGTATATACTCCCCAAGTTCCCCTTCTCCTGAGATTCCCCATACTTTTCCCAAGAGATTGATTGCTTCTCCTCCATAGTGAGCTAACACGCCCAACGCAAGGCTGAGAATTATAGCTATTCCGAGCATATGCAGGAGAGCCTTGGTTGGACAAATACCGCTGAGGAGAGGTGGCTTGCGTGCTAGAAGTTTCACCGGAATGCTCGGCAAAGTGACGAAATCTTCGGGGGCCTTGGCTAATCCAGAATCAACCTTATGTCCACAACTATCGCAAGCGGCCATTTCGTCACTTAGCTCTTTGCCACAGGCAGGACAATTCTTCATGCTCTTTCTCCTTTCTCAAGACTGATCTCTGTGCCACCCAACGG
>CAKZJX010000082.1 GCA_937120535.1 uncultured Anaerolineae bacterium | reverse complement strand
GAAGAACCATCCAGGGGAAAGAGGCCAATGCCCCGCCGAGGCAGCTGACCAATCAGCAGCGTGCGCAAGGCTTCCCGGTCGATCTGGCCATCTTCCACGGCAGCGTACAGACTGGGCCACCGGCGCCGGAAACGCTCGTGCTGGCTGAGCATGGCGAAGGACGACACACTGCCGGCGGATAGGAGCGCATCCAGCACATCGAACAGGGCGTCACGTCGCGCCGTAAAGACACGCTCATACACCGCTTGACGAAATGCGATAAGTCTGCTAATGTTCTCTCTGGTAGAAGCTGGAGTGTTCACAATCCCAAGTTTCTACCAGAAGGCGGTTTTGCTCAAGGGCAGAACCACCCCAATTTTGTCTAAACTCGAGTAAATAAAGTGAGTGCAACTAGCTGTTGTAATTGTACCTGGCGATGTGATTTCTGCGCTGCAGGAGAAAGAGAATGTGGTGGATACGAAAGCTCAAACTGTCAGTATGGTTATCGGGTTAAGTGTTGCAAGCCTTGTCCAACAGCGACACCACGACCAAAAGCGACACCGGCACCAACTTCAGGCAATGGCGTTGGTGCATGAAAGGTGGCCTTGTTCAATAAGCACCCCATGACGCAAAAGGAGAGCCCGGTAGAGCAGGCATGGGAGGGGAGCAGCGATGGAATCAGCCGCCGATTCAAGGGTCAAACGGCCTGCTTGTGGCTCTTCTAGGGACAGTTCGTACCATCCAAAAAGACTTATTGAACAAGCCCGGTAAACTTGACTTGTAGGAATGGATATGCTACTATGTTATCATCAACCGCAAGGAGTGTTTCCATGTCCTATAAACGATTTGGCCTGGTGACCATCGTTCTTACACTGCTGCTTGTTTCCTGCCAACGATCGGCTGATCCCTATCCAGTTCCCACCAGTGCTTTTAATGCGCCTCTCGATCCTTCGGTCGATCCGATGAAGATGATCGAAGAATTTGCCACGGCTACAGCCCTTGCAAAAACTGCGCCGGGTCTTGAGGCAGAAGAGACCCCGACACCTGTGATTGAACCGCCGATCGAACAGCCAACCGAGGCGATTCTCCCAACTTCAACGGAAGATGTCTTTGCCACGTTACCACCTCTCCCGACATTGCCCTCGATCTCCACTCCGATCGCTACTCCCCAGACGACGATTCCTACGGAGACGACCTCGGTCGTCCGCCCGGCCACCTATACCCTCCAGCGCGGGGAATTTCCCTATTGCCTTGCTCGGCGCTTTGATGTCGACCCTAATGAACTGCTAGCACTAAATGGGATCACCCGCGCCCAAGCTTATTCTCTAATGGCCGGCACCGTGCTCAAGATACCACAGAGTGGCTCCTTCCCAGGCGAACGCGCTCTGCGCCCTCACCCCACCACCTACACGGTTGTATCACCAAACGAAACCCTTTACGGAATCGCTTGCTTGTTCGGCGATGTTGACCCTCTTCAAATTGCGCAGGCAAACGGCATCACCCTAGAAACACCGCTTAGCGTCGGTCAAGTGCTCAATATCCCCTAAAGAGTGGGAGCTGTGCTTTACGCCCAGGCTCAACCGCCTGGGCGTTTTCCATCATCGCCCTAAGGAGAGTCAGATGCCCTTTGAACTCCTTCGATCGGAAACCTTGCTCAAGGGTCGTGCCTTTTCTATTCGTCGCGATTGGCTAAAGACCCCTGATGGTCGTGAGACCAAGTTTGACATCATCGAACATGGCGGTTCCGTGGTGCTCATCCCGATAGATAGCCAAGGGAACCTTGTGTTCGTTCATCAATATCGCCATGCCGCCGGCAAAGACCTCCTCGAACTGCCGGCCGGCACCCTAGATGACAAAGAGCCTCCTGAGGTATGTGCCGCCCGTGAGATACGTGAAGAAACTGGATTTGCTGCTGGAAGATTAGAAAAAATCGGCGAATTCTACTTGGCGCCAGGCTACTCCAGTGAATTCATGATCGTCTTTCTGGCCACCAATCTCACCCCCAATCCGCTTGAGGCGGACGAGGATGAGTTCCTACGCGTGGAACCTATCCCTTTGGCCGAAGCCCTACAGCGCGCCGAACGCGGCGAAATCCCCGATGCCAAAACGCTGGCCGCCTTGTTTCTAGCGCGTTCCCGCCTGAACGATCTCCTCCCCAAGGCTTCGACCTCGTCCAGTGAGCAGGTATAGGGTCTGAGCAATGTCGAGTCCAGTTGGGCTTGTTCAATAAGCCTCTTTGGATGGTACGAACTGTCTCTAAAAGAGCCGCAAGCAGGCCGTTTGACCCTTGAATCGGCGGCTGATTCCATCGCTGCTCCCCTCCCATGCCTACTCTACCGGCTTCTCCTTATTGCTTCAAGGATATTATTGAACAAGCCCAGTCCAGTTTGACTGATGGAAGCGGAGTCGGCTTTTAGCGGCTCTGCACAAACACAAAAAATTACCCCGACTATCTTTGCACTCTTAGGATCAGACCACGATCCTTTCCTTTGCCCTAAATACCCTGTTCCTTCCCTTGATCATCCAACGCAACAAAGGCAGCGCTTTGATCATGCTCTCCGTTGTAACTACATTGTTCTCGTATGGCTTCCAATTTGAACTAGAGCGCGGTCAATTTAACGTTATAGCATTCACAATAGCAACGCCAGCTATTTTATACGTCCACTTTTGCCAAAGGAGAAGACTATGCCTGAACCGATTGCTGCTCTTGTGACGCTCTTGATCAGCCTGATCTGGCTGCGAACGATGGATTTTGCCGCTCATCGTGGCTGGATCGAAAGCCAACTCAGTCGCAAGATCATCCACATTGCCACAGGTCCGATCTTCGTCTTGTGTTGGTTTCTGTTCTGCGAGACGCCTGCGGCGCGCTGGTGGGCGGCGGCCATTCCCTTCCTGATTACCGTACAGTTCGCTCTGATTGGCCTAGGTGTTCTCAAGGATGACGCCGCCGTCCAGGCCATGTCGCGCACAGGCGATCGGCGCGAGATACTGCGTGGGCCGCTCTTCTATGGGATAGTCTTCGTCGCGCTTACCCTGCTGTTTTGGCGCGATACGCCGATCGGGATCATCGCCCTAATGCTGATGTGTGGCGGGGATGGAATCGCCGATGTGATCGGCCGGCGCATGGCATCGCCACGTTTGCCCTGGAGCCATAGGAAGTCTTGGGCGGGATCGCTCGGTGTGTTCCTAGGCGGCTTCGCTCTGGCGGCGTTCGTCGTGTGGGTGTATGTCTGGGGTGACGTCTTCCCACAACCGTTCGAGCGTTACCTCTTGCCTTTGGCGTTGCTTTCCTTGCTGGCCACGGCGGTCGAGTCGCTCCCCTTTCCAGATGTGGACAACCTCACTGTCCCCCTGGCAACGATCGGTGCAGGATTGCTGCTCTTTTGAGCGGCTTTGGGACGATCTGTTTTCCGGCTGCTCTTCGTTGGGATACATGACCTTGAACGCCTCAGCGTAGCGCAGCCCCTTCTCTCGGCCCTGCGCCATCGCCCATTCACGGATCAGCTTGGCAGGGTTCCATCCTTCTAGCTGGCTCTTGTGCTTACGCAGCGCTTTGATTTTGATGGCAATGGTATCGCTAATATCCACCCAGGCGTCGGGCTTTTCCACCCCGTGAATGTAGACGCGTCGCACGCGATGGGGTTCGTATCCTTCTTTGAGAAGATCGGGGAAGATCAGCCGCGTCTCGGCCGAGGGAAACACCGCATAGAGGGCGGCTTGAGCCGCCGCACGGTGATCGGGATGATTGATGTAACCGCTACCATAGAACACCGCTTGGGGATCGCCGATCACCACAACCTCCGGTTTGTATTTGCGGATCAGACGGGTCAAATCTTTGCGCAGGGCTATGCTGGGTTCCAATTCTCCATCCGGATAGCCGAGAAAGATCGTCTCTTGAATGCCGAGCACACGGTTAGCCGCCCGCTGTTCGCGCTCCCGCAACCGCGCCAGGATGGGTTTGTAGGTTTCATCGTGTTCGGGATGGTTGGAGCCGGCATCGCCGCTGGTGATGATGACCGAAACGATCTGGCAGCCGGCCCGGGCCCATTTGGCCAATGTGCCGGCCACGGTAAATTCCTGATCGTCCGGATGAGCATGGATGGACATAGCGGATCGGGGGAGGTATTCTGCTTGAGACAGGGCGCCCATCTCAATCCCTTTTCACGTTATTCAACACCTGCGCCAGGTGTACCACGCGCGGCTTCTTCCCCTGACGCCTCAGACCACCGGCAATGTGCATCAGACAGCCGGCATCCGACACCACCAACGTAGCTGCACCACTGGCTTCCACGTTCTCGATCTTGCGCACCAACATCTCTCGCGACAGCTCCGGATGCACCACCGAAAAGATGCCGCCAAAACCACAGCACTCCTCAGCGTACGGCAACTCGACAACCTGTGCTCCCTTTATAGCCGCCAAGAGCGCTCGGGCTGCGCCATCGCTCCCCAAGCCGCGCAGCAAGTGGCAGGAGGGATGATACGTCAATCTTCCCTCCCAGCAAGCGCCCAGCTCGAGAACGTGCAACTTGTTCACCAAGTATTCACCGAATTCATACGTTCGGGCGGCGAGCGCTTGGGCACGCGGCAGCCAGACCGGGTCGTCCTTGAACAACTCCAGATAGTTGTGCCGAATCATATGAACGCACGATCCCGATGGAGAGACCACATTCCACCCCTCTGCAGTCGGGGGCGATTCAAACGCCCGGATCAGCTGTGCTGCCATCCGACGCGCTTCGTGCCACAGGCCGGCATTGAAGGCCGGTTGGCCACAGCAGGTCTGTGCCGGCGGAAATTCTACGGTCACGCCCAGCCGAGAAAGAATCGCAACGACCGCTTCGCCTACCTCTGGATAGAACGTGTCGACCAAACAGGTCACGAAAAGTTGCACCTTTGCCATGCATTCATTTTATCCTAATTTTGCAAAGTTTGTCAGACCGTTTTTCCTTGTGGTATGATTGCTCCCGCTATGACTACCTTCTTGACCCGACTTCCCAACGGTTTTGATCTGCCGCGCCGCATTGTCCGGCTGGGCGAACTCGCCTACAACTTGTGGTGGACGTGGAACCCAGACGCCACGCGTTTGTTCGCACGGTTGGACTTCGATCATTGGGAGCGCATTGCGCATAACCCAATCCTCATGCTGCACACGGTCGGACGGTCTACCCTCAACGCCGCTGCCTTGAACCCAGATTACACAAGAATGTACGACCGCGTCATGGCTGATTTTGACCGCTATCTTTCCGACCAGCATACCTGGATCGCCACCCATTATCCCGAATTGCTCGGGCGACCGGTGGCTTACTTCTCAATGGAATACGGCCTCCATGAAACCCTGCCAATTTACTCCGGCGGCCTGGGCGTGTTGGCTGGCGACCATCTGAAAGAAGCTTCTGACCTGGGGCTGCCTCTGGTCGCTGTTGGATTCCTCTACTCTGAAGGATACTTCACCCAGCGAATCAGCGAAGACGGTTGGCAGGAAGCGATTAACAATCCGATCAAAGCGGACGAGCATCCCTTCCTGCTCGTCGCCGGCCAAGATGGAAAGCCGATCACGATTGCCGTGGAATTCCCGGATCGAGTGATTCGGCTCCGAATTTGGGAGGTGCGCGTCGGCCGCGTCCCACTTTACTTGCTGGACGCCAATCTGCCCGAGAACAGTGAACCTGACCGGGCCCTCACGGCGCGCCTCTATTGGAGCGACTTGAACTTCCGCATTGCTCAGGAAGTATTGCTCGGCGTGGGAGGAGTACGCGCCCTATGTGCCTTAGGATATTCCCCTTGCGTTTGGCACATGAACGAAGGCCACGCCGCTTTTTTGGTGTTGGAACGAGCGCGCGAGCTAACTGCTAAGGGCTATTCCTTCCAGGAAGCCATCGAGCAGACCCGCGCGGCCAATGTCTTTACCACCCACACCCCGGTCCCAGCCGGCAACGACGAATTCCCCTTGTGGCTGATCGACAAATACCTGGCTGCCCTCTGGCCTCAATTGGGCTTGACGCGCGAGCAGTTCGTAGACCTGGCGCGCAACACCCAACCCTGGGGAGAAACCTTCAGCATGGGCATTTTGGCCCTGCGCCACTCCGAGGGACGCAACGCAGTAAGCGAGCTCCATGGACGGGTGGCGCGCCGCATGTGGCATTTCCTATGGCCCGATCGCCCCGAGGAAGATGTTCCGATCACCTACGTGACCAACGGCATTCACACCGCCAACTGGATCGCCCGCCGAATGCGCTTGTTGTTCGACAAGTACTTCGGCCAGGACTGGCTGGATCGGGTAGATGATCCGGAACTATGGAGATTGGTGGACACCATTCCGGACGATGAATTCTGGAGTGTCCGCCTGCACCTGAAACGCAAACTGGTGTTTTACCTGCGGGAGCGCGCTCGCCAGCAATGGTTGAAAGGCGGTGTGCATCCGGTGCAGGTGATCGCCTCGGGAGTGTTGCTCAATCCCTATGCGCTCACCATCGGTTTTGCGCGACGCTTTGCCACCTATAAACGCGCCGGCCTGCTGATGCACGATGTGGACCGCTTGCTGCGCCTGATCAACCGTCCCAACATGCCGGTGCAGATTATCTTTGCCGGCAAAGCTCACCCGTCCGATGAACCTGGCAAGCAACTGATCCAATATATCTACCGCACGGTGAAGAAAGCCGAGACGGGCGGTCGATTGGTGTTCCTGGAAGATTACGATCTCAATTTGGCCCATTATCTGGTGCAGGGCGTGGATGTGTGGCTAAACACCCCACGCCGGCCCCTGGAAGCCAGCGGCACCTCTGGCATGAAAGCCTGCCTGAACGGCGTGCTGAACTGTTCGGTGCTCGATGGCTGGTGGCGTGAAGCCTACAACGGACAGAACGGCTGGGCCATCGGTCAGGACCTTCCCCTGGATGCTCCGGTGGACGATGCTCAAGATGCCGAGAGCTTGTATAGCCTGCTGGAAAACGAGATCATCCCGCTCTACTACGAGCGTGACGATGACAACATCCCTCACAAGTGGATCGCTCGCGCCAAGATAGCCATCAAGACTCTGGTGCCTCAGTTCAGCACGCGCCGGATGCTCAAGGAATATCTGGACCGGTTGTATCTGCCGGCACTGCACTCCAGGCTGGAGAAAGTGCCGACGAACCACCGAAATCGAAAAAAGAGAACACCTGCCTAGTCCCAATCAGCAGTTTAGCTAGAGCGAGATCATCTGGCCGCCTTTCGTATGGATCTGCTCAATCGACCCCTGCCCGATTTTGCCCTGCCCGATCTGAACGGCCACCTCCATCGCTTGAGCGACGGACGTGGCCGAATCGTTATCGTCAACTTCTGGTCATGTGAATGCCCCCACGTAGAGCGGACCGACGCCGCCCTGCTGACCTTGCTCCAACGGTGGGGGGAGGCGGTGTGGCTGCTGCCGATCGCTTCGAACGCCAACGAGTCGGTCGAGGCGTTGGATCGCGTCGCTCGGGCACACGGCTTGCCGTGGGTCCTGCATGATCCGCATCAGGAGGTGGCCGATCGGTTGGGGGCCACGGTAACCCCTGAGGTGTTTATCGTGGATCGGGAGGGGGTGTTGCGGTATCACGGTGCACCGGACGATGTGACGTTCCGCCAGCGTACGCCAACTCGTTCCTACGTCGAAGAAGTTGTGGAAGCTTTATTGGCCGGCACCTTGCCCTCCCTAACCGAAACACCGCCCTTCGGCTGCTCGATCGTGCGTCAGTAGCGATTCGTGCTAGAATAGGAACGTGACTACTACCGAGCAGCGCATCGCTTTCCTAAAGAAAATCCATCTCTTTCGGAGCCTCTCGGACAACGATCTGAATGCCCTGGCCGAAATGATGACCGATCGACAGGTGACGAATGGGGAGGTGATCCTGAACCAGGGTGCGCCGGGCGAGGCCATCTTTTTGATTTATAGCGGCACGTTTCGGGTGTATCAAACCGGCAGGAGAGGTCAGGAGAAAAACCTGGCTCATTTAACCACCCAGGACTTCTTCGGCGAAGAAGAATTTTTCAGCCGCCAGCCTTGCGTGGCTTCGGTGGCCGCCCTGACCAATGGGCATTTGCTGGTGTTGGAGTACGGGAAGTTGAAGGACTTCCTCAAGCGATCCCCCGGTCTTAAGACCAACTTTCACGTGGTAATCAGCAGCCACCGGCTATGGCGTAAGGTGCATTTCAAATGGGTGCGACCGGATGAGGTGGTGTATTTCCTGGCACGCAAGCACCCTGTTGTCTTATGGCGTTCGTTAGTCTTGCCGATCCTTTCTTTTGTGGCGCCGGCTCTGCTGTTTGGGTGGGGATTGCTCACTGCAGCTATCTGGCCGTTTGCTGTGGCAATTGTCCTGATCTTGGGCATCATTGGTTGGATCATCTGGGAAGTGGTGGATTGGGAAAACGATTATTACATGGTGACCAACCAACGCGTAGTGTGGGTGGAAAAAGTGGTCGGCTTGTTTGATAGCCGTCACGAAGCGCCGCTTCACACCATTTTATCGGTGGAGACGGCCATCGATCCGATCGGGGGCGCGTTCGATTACGGCACGGTCATTGTGCGCACGTTTGTCGGCAAGATCCCGTTTGAGTACATCAGCCATCCTACGCTCGCCGCTCGGGCGGTGGAAGAGTATTGGGGACGGGCAAAAGACCGCATCCTGAGCGAGGAGAAAGATGCTCTGAAAAACGCCATCCGCAAGCGATTGGGCCTGCCTATGCCTCAACCACCACCGCCGGTGGTGCCTCCTGCGCCGCCACCGGCCAAAAAACCCAGCGCGTTACGGCTGGCGGTTGCCCAATTGTTCTCGGTACGCCTAGAAGAGGGTGATAAGATCATCTACCGCAAGCATCCCTTCGTGCTCTTGAGAAAGGTTTGGGTGCCCACCCTGATGGCGAGCTTGCTGCTGGGCGGATGGGTGGTACGCGTCTTCTCACTCTTGATCTATCCATCACCAGAGACGCCTCTGATTGCCATCCAAGAGGGCCGGCTGGTGATTGACACGCTGGTGTTATCGCTGCCGATCTTATGCCTCCCCTTCCTGATGTGGTGGGGATACCAGTATTGGGATTGGAAGGACGATGTTTTCATGGTCACTTCGGACCAGATCATTGATGTCGACAAAAAACCCTTTGTCACTGAGCAGCGACGCTCAGCGCCCTTGGAGAACATTCTGAGCACCGAGTTCCAACGAGTAGGCTTGGCTGGAAACCTGTTGAACTTTGGTACTGTGTATATCTCGGTGGGCGGTTCAACAATGGAATTTCAGGATGTGGTCGATCCGGCAACTGTACAATCGGACATTGACCGCCGGCGAATGGCGCGCGCTGCCGCCAAAACCGCAACCCAGGTGGCTCAGGAACGGGAACGGATCGCTGAATGGTTCGCCATTTATCATCTGAGCGCCGATCAGTTTCGTGAGGAACAGAAGAAACGCGATCAACCGACATCGGGTTCGTCGTAGAAGCAGTGCGTTTGGTTCTCCAAAAGTTTATGCTAAAATACCCTACGGAGGTGAAAGCATGCCGAAGCAACGATTCGACGGCGTGATCGAGGCGGTGCGCTATTCGCCTCAAGGACAGATCGCATTCGTCCGTGCCTACGAACGACGAGGGGCCGCTTTTTCAGATTGCATCCTGCTCGATCGAGCGGCCTTAATCGAACGATTGAAAGCACGCAAGCGGTTTGTGACCGGTCAGCGTCTCGAATTTCTGGCCGGCACCTTTGACCCGGCTCACGAAGTGTTGCTCCTGTCGCGCAATGGGAAGGAGATCATCTCCACCAAACCAGATGCAGAGCGCGATTACCTCGAAGGGGCGCTGGCCATCTAACGCCTCACCGATGGTGGAAGATCGTCCATGAAGGTCATTGACCACACTCCCTTGATCGATGAGAAAGGTCAACTTAGCCTGATCAACCGCCTGAAAGGCATGTTGACCTACGGCTATTCCTGGCCGGCCAAACTGCAAGCCCAAGAAGTCGTGATCGATCAACTCAATCGCGTCCTCGAAAAAGGATACACCCTGTTTCGCAACCAGCGCCTGGGGAGCAGCGAGATCATCGTCCCCTTGGTCCTGATCGGGCCGGCCGGTATCTACGTCATCGAAGCCATTCCTCTCAAGGGAGTCTATCGGGCACGGGGCGACGAATGGGGCTCCGTGATTGATGGACGATTTCAACCCGATCCGGTCAACCTAATCGTTTTCACGGCGCGCCTGGCCCGCGCTGTGCAGGTCTTCTTGGAACGGCAAGGGATGAAACTAGCTGCGCCGGTGGAGCCGATCCTCATAGCAGCCAATCCGGGGCTTCATGTTGAGTCGATCCGCCCCAACGTGCGGGTAGTGATGTTCGACGCCATAGAGCGTTTCGCCGCCGGCCTGCTCACCGCCCGGCCGATCTATTCGGCCATTCAAGTGAACGATTTAGTAGATCGCCTCGAACACCCACGCCCCCTGCGCCCGGCCAAGCCGCCGACCGCTGAGGGCGCTCCTTCTCCCCCCGCCGGCCCTGACCGAGAAGAACCGCCTTCCAAGCCACCTGAGGCCATCCCCGCCTCGCGCCTGCAAACCATCTTACATGCCCCGCAGAGCGACGCCCTGATCGAAACCGCCCAACAGCGTCTAGAAGAACCACCCACCGCCGCCCGGCAACCTGGCTCCCCGCCAGAGTTGGCCTTCGAGAACGACACCTCGCCCACGGTTTTCGTCCGCAAGCCACGCTCGCCCGAAACGATCGCCTCACAAAGCAGACCAGCGCTCCGCAGGCGCCGTCTGTTCGGCCTCACTGTTCCCCAAATTATCGTCCTGGCCGTCCTGGTGCTGGTCGAACTATGTGTCCTGATCGGAGGGGCTATCCTGATCTTTAGCCGACTCCAGCCTTGACCCAACCCTTCCTCTCGATCATCATCCCTGCCCACAACGAAGAACGCCGCCTGTCCCAAACGTTGGAACAAGTGTTTGCTTTCTTAGAAACCCAGCCTTACTCGGCTGAAGTGATCGTCGTCGAAAACGGCAGCACCGATCGCACCCTGGCCATCGCCCAGGAATACGCCCTGCGCTACCCAGCGCTGCACGTGATCCACGAAGAGCAGCGCGGAAAAGGAAACGCCGTGCGTCGTGGCATGTTGGCCGCACGTGGTGCTTATCGCTTCATGTGCGACGCCGATCTGTCGATGTCCATCGATCAACTGCCGCTTTTCCTCCCCCCAGCCGCTCAAGCCGACCTGATGATCGCCTCGCGCGAGGCCCGCGGCGCGGAACGGATCGGCGAGCCCCTCTACCGCCACCTCGGTGGGCGCCTGATCAACCTAGCCATTCGTCTGCTCATCCTGCCCGGCATGCACGATACCCAATGCGGCTTCAAATGCTTCACCGCCGATGCCGCCCAGCGACTCTTCTCGCGCCAAACCCTAATCGGCTGGTCGTTTGACATTGAAATCCTCTACCTAGCCCGGCGCTACCGCCTGACCATTCAAGAAGTTCCCATCCGCTGGCGCTTCGATGCAGCCACCAAATTGAGCGTAATACGTGATGCGCTACGCATGATACGCGATATCTTTGTCATCCATGCCAATGCCTTGCGCGGTTGCTATGACTGACCTGCCCGATCTCTCGCTCGAATACTCCCTGTGGAACAACGGCACAAAAATTGTCGCCGGAATGGACGAGGCTGGACGCGGCGCCCTAGCCGGCCCGGTGACCGTAGCCGTAGTCGTCCTCCCTGCTCACCGCCCGCTTCTCCACTCCACCCTGTGCGGGGTGCGCGACTCAAAACAGATGACCCCACCCGCGCGGGAGCGCGCCGCCCAACTGATCTGCCAGGTGGCCGATTCCTGGACCCTGGGCTGGGCCTCCGCCGAAGAGATCGATACGTTGGGCATCTTGGCAGCCACCCGCCTAGCGGCCGAACGCGCCCTGGCCGGCCTGCCTTCGCTTCCCGATCACCTGCTCACCGATTTTGGTCTGCTCCCCGAGCTCGAGCTCTCCATCACCTCCCTGGTCAAGGGCGATCGCCGTTCGCTGAGCATCGCTTGCGCCTCGGTGCTGGCCAAAACCGCTCGCGATGCCTACCTGCGCCATCTAGACAGTCGCTATCCAGGCTACGGCTTTGCCCGCCACAAAGGATATGGCACAGCGCTTCATCGCCGTGCTATCCTGGAGCATGGCTACACGCCTATCCATCGCAAAACCTTCCTCTTCGCTCCCCCAGCCGAGCCGGCGCCAGACCCTCCTCTCCCATAACTGCAGTCCAACATCCCTCGGTCTTACCGCAAAGCCGGCCCTTGGACGATCGGACGAAGGCGCTCGAACGGCTCCCTAACCAACCCGCCGAGCTCAATACGGCTTATTCAGCAACTCCTCCAATACCTGGCGCGAAGCGGCGTCGACAATCGCATGTTGGCTTTGACCGTGAGCATCCATGGTGACCACCGCAGGGAACTCCTTGACCTCGATCACCCACAGGGCCTCCGGCACGCCGAACTCGAGCTTATACACCCCATGCACCTTCTCGACCGTCTGCGCCAGAAAGGTAGCTGCTCCTCCGACGGCGTGGAAATACACCCCAGGCGTCTCGCGACACCCCTGGAGGGTCTTCGCACCCATCCCGCCCTTGCCGATCACCCCTTTGACGTTGAAATGCTTCATCACATCGGCCTGATATGGCTCCTCGCGGATCGAGGTCGTCGGGCCGGCTGCCAAGAAGTGATATTCGCCATTTTCATCCTTGGAAACCACCGGCCCACAGTGATAGATCACACCGCCGTTGAGCAGCTTCTTCAATGCTTCGTAGACTTGTTCGTCCTCTCCCTGAGGAGGGCGGGTCTTCTTGATAAACGTTTCCACCATCCACTTATGGGCCGCATCGCGCGCAGTGACCATGATGCCGGTCAAAGCCACCGAATCGCCCACATGCAAACTGCGGATCACCTCATCGTCAATCGGGATCGTGATTTCGCGCATGGTTGTCCTCCGAACCGAACATTCGACGTTTGCTACTCATATTCCACCTGATCGCCGCGGACGATCATCTTGCGCCGTCGATAGGCCCAACACATATACGAGACGGTAACGAAATACGAGGCCGGCAGCCGGCTCAAGCCGACGATCTTAGTATCGAGCACGGTCGTCTGACCGCCGAAGCCCATCGGGCCAATGCCAAGCTGATTAGCCTCCTCGGTCAGGCGCTCCTCCAGCTTCGCCAACTCTGGATCGGGATTACGCACGCCGATCTTCTCGAACAACACCTCTTTTGATTTGAGATACGACGAACTGCGATCGCCGCCGATGGCCACGCCGAGAATGCCTGGCGCACACCCCTGGCCCTGGGCCTTTTGCACCGCATCCAGCACTACCTTGCGCACGCCGGCCAGATCGCGATCCGCCCCCAACTCATTATCTGGCAGCGAATATTGGCGACCCACATTCTCACACCCCCCACCCTTCAACATCAACTCGATAACCAACGGCTGATCGGCATCCACCTCTTCAAAGTGGATGTAGGGGAAATCATCTCCCCCCAAGTTATTGCCAGTGTTGCGATCATAAATAGCATCCACAGCGTTTGGGCGCATGTAGGAACGCTTTGTGGCCTCAGCCATCGCGTTGCGAATCTGTTCACGGAGAGCGCGTGTGCTCCATCCTTCTGGATAGTGGACGTAGAAAATCGGTGTGCCTGTATCCTGACAGATCGGCGTAGATTTCTGGCGCGAGAGTTCGATGTTCTTCAAAATCGTCTCCAGGGCGTTACGCGCCGCCGAACCGGGTGCTTCTTTCTCAATCGCTGCCCGCAGGCGCTCCTCCACATCCGCCGGCAGACGAGTAGACGTGCGGCGGATCAACTCAATGATCTCATTCGTTAGATCTCTCATGGCTCTCTCCATCTCTCACTTCTCCTGCATGATACCCCAAAACGCCAAAAAGGCAATGAAAAAATTCCCCTTTAGCCGCAGAAACAGCGCCATCACAGCGTTTCTCCGAAAGATCAACCGGCCATTGCTCATCTTTCTTAACTTGAATCTCACCCAACCTTGTTATATATATTATCAAAATTGTCAGATTGAACGTTGATCGCAAGGAGATCCTATGCCATTTGAAAGGCGCAATTTGCCAAGGCGAGTGTTTTCTTACTACATACGCGTCCTGGACGACACAAGCGGCCAACCCCTCGGCCATTTGGCAGACATCAGCATAGGCGGCTTCCGCCTAGATACCCTACAGGCCCTGCCCATCAACCGAGACTATCGCCTGCGCATCGATCTTACCCCCGACATTGCTCACAAGAGCTTCATGGTCTTTACTGCGCGCAGCAAATGGTGTCAGGTGGACCCCATCGATCCCACGTTGTTCAACGTTGGGTTCCAAATCACCAACATGACGCCCGGCGACTACGAGATTTTCACCCGTATGTTTGAAAAATACGGTACCCCCTCTCCTCAGGAGACAAAACGGAAAGACGATTATCTATGGAAGTGAGCTACAAACAACGCCCTGCTGGTCTCGTAAGAAAAACGGGCGACAGGTTACTTCTCGACTAGTCTTCTTCGATCCTCTCTTCTGCTGCGTGCCTATCTCATCATTGCGCCTTTAAAAACGCTCGTTCTCTTCGGCTTGACCCTCAGGCCATCGGATACCGCGCCCGGTGGCCTGAGTTCATTGGGCCGGCCCCCTGAAAGACCTCACCCGGCCGGCTCTTAGCGATCTTGCTCCAATTTCGAGTACAATCATAACCATGACTCGACTATCGCGGCGCGACTTCCTCAAATTGAGCGGCTTAGCCATCGGCGCATTGGCCTTCTCCCCTGTTCTTCCCTTCTCGTTTCGCTTCGATGACTCCACCTTGGGCCGCGTGACCACCACCTCAGTCAGCGTATACAAAGAACCCAACGACAAAAGCCCGATCGTCATGACCTACTACCGCGACGAACTCGTGCAAATCTACGAAGAAGTGCATAGTCCAGACGGCCCAGCTCATAACCCTGTTTGGTATCGGGTATGGAGAGGATACCTCCATCGTGCCCGCCTACAGCGAGTAAAAATCCTATTCAACCCACCTTTGTCCTCCCTGCCCGAAGGCACGCGCCAACTGGTCGAAGTGACCGTGCCCTACACCCAGGCCTACCAATACTCCAAACGCTATGGTTGGCGGCCCAATCTGCGCTTGTACTACGATTCAGTGCATTGGATTGACGCCATCGCAGAAGGGCCAGATGGAACGCCCTGGTACCGTGTGTTCGACGTGGTCGGCACTTACTACCTCTCCTCACTTCACGTTCGGCCGATCCCCCACGAAGAACTCGGGCCAATCTCGCCAGACGTTCCCCTAGAAAAAAAGCGCATCGACGTCAACCTGACCACGCAAACCCTGATAGCCTACGAATACGACCAACCGGTCTTCCAGGCCAAGATCTCCTCCGGCGCCAAATACCCGCGCAAGCCGGGAACCATCTCCACCATCACCCCCACCGGCACCTTCCGCATTTCCGAGAAACAGCCTTCGGTACACATGGGGAACGGCAATCTATTTGCCGACATCAACGACTACGAATTGCCCGGCGTAGCCTGGGTATTGTATTTCACCGAATATGGCCACGCCTTCCACGGCACCTACTGGCACGACAACTTTGGCGCCCCGATGAGCCGCGGTTGCATCAACATGCGGACTCCGGAAGCACTGTGGCTCTTCCGCTGGGCGATGCCCGGCCATCAGGCAAGCGACCTAAACACAAAATATTACTTCCGCGGCCTGGGCACGGCGGTGCGAATCTTCTACTAGCCTATGCCCGAACTGCTCTGGCCTGGAAAACGCCTCTCACCGCCAGCGCCGGCGGACTTGATCGCCGAAGCGATCCTGTTTCCACAGGGACAAGGCTATCCCTCGGCCTTGCCGGTCAACCGCCTGATCTGGGGAGATAACCTAGGGGTGATGGCCGCCCTCCTGCCACAGATCGAGGGCCAGATCGATCTGATCTACATAGACCCGCCGTTCTTCACCAACCGCACCTACCCAGCCCGCATCGGACAAGAGGAAGATTCGCGCCGGCCGGACGAATGGAAACTAGCCGACGGATACCCAGACCGCTGGGACAACCTAGACGCCTACCTTCAGTTCCTGTACGAGCGGCTGGCGCTGATGGCCCGCCTGCTAGCGCCCCATGGAACCCTCTACGTTCACCTGGACTGGCATGCCAACGCATACGTGCGACTCCTGTTGGACGAACTGCTTGGCGCCGACCACTTGTTGAACGAAATCATTTGGGTATATCACGGCCCCTCCCCAATCCGCAGTGCGTTCAACCGTAAACACGACACCATCTTGGCGTATGTCAAAGGTCCAGATTACATCTTCAATGCCGACGCCGTGCGCAAGCCCTACCATCCATCCACGGTAAAGACTTTTGCTTCTTCCCCCAAGGCCGGCTTTGGCAAAGTGCCCGATCTAGCGCGTGGCAAAGTGCCTGAAGATTGGTGGTATTTCCCAGTGGTGGCCCGCTTGCACCGCGAACGCACCGGTTATCCCACGCAGAAACCGCAGGCCCTGCTGGAACGAATCATCCTAGCCTCCTCCAACCCGGGCGATCTCGTGGCCGATTTCTTCTGCGGTTCCGGCACCACCCCCCTGGTGGCAGCCCAATTAGGACGACGTTTCCTAGCGGTAGATTCGACCTTTCGCGCCATCCACACCACGCGCAAACGGCTCCTGAACGCCGGCGCCCCCTTCATCCTTGAGCGCAGCGCCTCGACCCCCGCTCCGCTCCCCCAACCACCGCGACCTTACACTGTCGTTTGCTCCACCGACCAGGTACGCGTCTCTGAGATCGACGATCTGGATTACTGGGAAGTGGACCCCGACTGGGATGGGAAGCTCTTCCGAAGCGTAGCCCAGGCGGTGCGTCCCCAACGGCGCGGCGCAATCGCCCGTCAATTAAAAATCCATGCCGGGCGCAAGGTCTGCGTCCGGCTGGTTTCGATCGAAGGAGAGCAGTTTCAAGTGGAGTGCTAAACGTCCAAGCGATACCCCACCCCGCGAATGGTCTTAAGAAAGCGGGGACTCTGAGGATCGATCTCGATCGCCCGGCGGAGCCAGGAGATGTGCACATCGAGTGTTCGGGTATCGCCCGTGTAATTGGTGTCCCAGACGCGCTTGAACAGGATCTCACGCTCCACCACCTCGCCGCGGTGATCGAGCAGGATGCGCAACAACTTCATCAGGCGCGGGGTGAGCTTCGAGCTCTTGTTCAGGCACTTGACCCGGCGGTGTTCAATATCCAGACGAATCGGGCCGACATGGATGATATTTTTGCCATCGCTAGGTAAGAGCGGTTTGATACGATTCACTAATTTCTGAACGGTGAACGGCAAGGTAAGCACCACGTCGGCCACTTCCTTATCCACTTCCATCTCCTTAGTCACGATCAGGATAATCGGAAGTCTGGAGTCGCGCTCGCGCATGGCCTGACAGATACGCACACCGCTGGTTCGTAACGATGCAGCATTGACCACCGTCAGATGGGGAGCGATCTTGTCCAGGCGTTTTACCGCCTCTCCCCCGCTCTGCATCGTCACCACATCAAATCCCTTCTTTTGCAAATCGGCAGCAAAAGAAGGGATTTCAGCGTGGCGTCCCTCAATCAGAAGAATACGAAACTCTTTCATGGGATGAACACAGACCAGGAGCTACACCGACCGACGCTAGACAAAGCAGTGTTATGGGGATTATACACCAGATTCTTAAGAAAAGCGGCTGGCCCGTCAGTACTGCTTAGGTCCCTTCTTCCCAGGAATTCAGGTAGCGAATTTGCTCTTCGGTGAGGGTGTCAATTCGAATACCCATCGCATTGAGCTTTAGGCGAGCGATCTCCGAATCGATCTCCTGAGGCACCGGATAGACGCGCTTGGCTAGGGTGGAACCGTGCTTGACCAGATATTCCACCGAAAGGGCCTGATTGGCGAACGACATGTCCATCACCGACGCCGGATGACCTTCGGCCGCCGCCAGGTTGATCAAGCGCCCCTCTCCGAGCAGGTTGATCTTGCGCCCATCCCACAGCTCGTATTGCTGCACAAAGGGGCGCACCAGTTTCGGCTCCCCCTTCGAGAGGCGCTGCAGGGCCGGGATGTTGATCTCTACGTTGAAGTGTCCGCTGTTGGCCAAGATGGCGCCATCCTTCATGACCTTGAAGTGTTGCTCATCGATCACGTTAATGTCGCCGGTGACGGTGCAGAAGATGTCGCCGATCTTGGCTGCTTCTTCCATCGGCATCACCTCATAGCCGTCCATGACCGCTTCCAGCGCCTTGAGCGGGTCCACCTCGGTGACAATGACCAAGGCCCCCATGCCGCGCGCCCGAGCCGCCAGGCCGCGGCCGCACCAGCCATAGCCGGCCACCACGAAGCGCTTGCCAGCCAGCAAGACATTGGTGGCACGAATGATCCCATCCACCGTGGATTGGCCGGTGCCGTAGCGATTGTCGAAGAAATGCTTGGTCAGCGCATCGTTCACTGCAATCACTGGGAAGGCCAGCATCTGGTTGGCTGCCATCGCTCGCAGGCGGATCACGCCCGTAGTGGTCTCCTCGGTGCCGCCCAGGATGTTCTCCAACAAATTGCGGCGCTCCTTGTGGAGCGTCGAAACCAAGTCGGCGCCGTCGTCCATCGTAATATGTGGCTGATGGTCAAGGGCTGCATGAATGTGCTTATAGTAGGTCACATTATCTTCGCCCTTGATGGCAAAGGTGGGGATTTCATACTGATTGACCAAAGCGGCAGCCACATCGTCCTGGGTGGACAGCGGGTTCGAAGCGGTCAGCACCACATCGGCACCGCCTTCCTGAAGGGTGCGCATCAGGTTGGCTGTCTCGGTCGTGACGTGAAGACAAGCCGAAATGCGAATGCCCTTGAGTGGCTTTTCCTCTCGAAACCGCTCGCGGATCTGGCGCAAGACGGGCATTTCACGCTCGGCCCATTCGATGCGTCGCCGGCCCCCTTCGGCCAGATTGATGTCTTTGATGTCATATTGGTTCATGGTCTCTCCTCAAAAACAAGGTGAATTCATCGATCTTTTGGCAGCGGTCACGACAGGAGTCGATCCAGCTGTCCGCCATCGTCAAAGTGCCGGCGGAAACGTTGGACGAACTCCTGGCGGGTGTAGAAATGAGCCTGAGGCCCCTGATGTTCCAGACAATAGACTGCTGCCAGAGCGCCGACCTCGCCGCACAATTTCCAATCGAACCCATGGGCATAGCCAGTTAAGAAGCCACCCCGAAAGGCATCGCCGACGCCAGTGGGGTCCACCACTTGACATTCGGAGACCGTAGGAATGTAAATCTCCTGGTTATCGACGTACACGTTGGCGCCGTCTTTGCCTCGGGTGGTCACTACCACCTTGACATGACGCATGATCTGTTCTAGGTCCCAGCCGGTCTTCTTGGAGATCAGGCCAAATTCGTAGTCGTTGCAGAACAGGAAATACGCCCTTTCCATATCGCGAGCCAGATCCTCCCCTTCCAGGCGAAGAACCTGCTGGCTAGGATCGTACAGGTAGGGGATGTTCAACTCGCGGCATTCGGCAGCAAACTTGGTCATGGCATCTGGAGCGTTAGGGGAGACCACGACCAGGTCCGGCCGGAAAGGCAGGTCTTTGAGAGACTGGCTAGCAGCGTGGGCCATCGCCCCGGGGTAGAACGACGCAATTTGGGCCAAAGCCCGATCGGTAGTCGCGAAGAACGAAGCGGTGAATTGCCCTGGGATCACCCTCATCAGGCTGGTATCCACCCCTTTCGATTCGAGCCAGGCCCGATAGTCGTCAAAATCTTCCCCGACCGTAGCCATAATGCGCGGCCGTTTGCCCAACAGCGCCATGGTATAGGCGATGTTTGGGGCGATGCCCCCGCGCTGCCTGGTCATCGTATCCACCAGGAAAGACAGGCTGATAGAGCCGATCCGCTCGGGCAAGATATGCTCCTTGAACAGCCCCGGAAAGGTCATGAGATAGTCGTAAGCAACAGAACCGGTGAGCAAGATTTCCATGCTCTTCTCCGCACAAAAAGAACGCCCTCTGAAGAGAGCGCCCGATTGAGCGAGCGAGAGTGTATCACGGAGCAGGAAGAATGTAAAGTGATTCACACTGTAACACAAACGGTGAGTGAGCCACTTTTTTCCTGTTTCAGCGCCATATCTTCGATTTTCTCCCACATAAATGCCTAAAATGAGCAAAGAAATGGCAGCTTTATCCCACTTATTTTCCAACCCACCAAAAATGTTACAGTGTCAGGGCGCCACTCTTCAAACAACTTTACGCCTATATCCATTATAATCATCCTGTATGTCCGAGCCATTTGTGCCACAGCGTCCGGTAGTGGCAGTCCATCCCAAGATGCCTGAGGCGCTGACCGAAGCTCAGAAAATTGCCGAGTTCTTTAAAAGGAAAGGTCTTGCGGCGCCGACCGGTTCCCTCTACGACGAGACCCTACGCCGGCGCGTAAAAAACGGCGAGTTCGACCTGTTAGTCGCCCTGGGGGGTGACGGCACGATGCTGCGAGCGGCTCATCTGTGCGCTCCCTCCAAGGTGCCCATCCTCGGGATCAACCTGGGACGGCTAGGCTTTCTCATCCAGATCGATCACAAAAACTGCTACAAGAACTTAGAGATATTGCTCCAGGGGAAGGGATGGATCGAAAATCGAATGATGCTGCGGGTAGAACACGTGCGGGCTGGGGAGAGCAAGGGAGTCTCCCACGCCTTGAACGAAGCTGCCATCAGCCGCGGCCAGTATTTGCGACCGGTGCGGCTTTCCGTGAAGGTAGACGATCATCTGCTCACCAAATACGTAGCCGATGGGGTGATCGCTGCCACTCCCACCGGTTCCACCGCCTATGCGCTGGCCGCAGGCGGCCCCATCCTGCCGCCCGAGCTGCGCAACATCTTGATCGTGCCTATTGCCCCTCACCTCTCGGTAGACCGCGCCGTGGTGCTCTCTGAAGGATCTTCGGTGACGATCATCGTCCACAGCGAAAACACCGTGCTCAGCGTAGATGGTCAGGAACCGATCGGCCTGGCCGAGGAGGATCGGGTCGTGGTCTCCGCCGGAGAATACATCGCCCGCTTTGTGCGCTTCGGTAGCCGTGGTTACTTCTATAGGAATCTGACCGCTCACTTGATGCAAAATTCGATTTAGCTTTGGGAGAATGCATGACCGAACTCACCTGCTACAAACACCCCGACCGGCCCACGCTGTTGCGCTGTAACCAGTGTGAACGGCCGATCTGCACGGCATGCGCCACACACACCCCCACTGGCTACCGTTGTCAAGAATGTGTGCGAAACCAGCAAAAGAAATTTGAGACTGCCTTTTGGTACGATTATCTCATCGTGCTGGCGAGCGGCGCCCTGCTTTCTGCCTTGGCTTCCTATCTGATTTACCTGATTTCCTCCTTCATCTGGGGATTGATCGTCTTTTTCATCGCTCCCTTTGCCGGCATCACCATCGCCGATCTCACCCGAGGCATAGTGAAGGGGCGCCGTTCGCGCTGGCTCAACCTCACCTTCGGGCTTAGCCTGGTGCTTGGGACTTTGCCGATGATGTCTCTGCTCGGCTTGGGCACTCTGTGGGCTTTTCTGCTTATGGGCACCGACGCGTTCCGCAACATCTTCTACGGGTTTGGCTCCCCCCTCTTTTGGCAGATCATTTACCTCGTCCTGGCCGTGCCCACGGCCTATTCGCGCTTCGCAGGCATCTTCCTCAGGCGATGAGCATGCTCACCGAACTGCGCATCCGCAACTTTGCCATTATCGATCAGCTGGAGCTGACCTTCGGGCCAGGGCTGATCATCCTGACCGGCGAGACCGGGGCCGGCAAGTCGATCATCATAGATGCGATCACCATGGTGCTTGGCGGCCGCGCCGATACCACTGTTATCCGCGCCGAAGCCGAATCGGCCTTCGTCGAGGCCACCTTCTCCCTCGCCGGCCCGGCCCAAGAAGCGGTCAACACCATCCTCCAGCGCGAAGACCTGCTCGATGACCCCCGCTTCGTCACCCTGACCCGCGAAGTGCGCCGCGAGGGACGTTCCATCGCCCGCCTGAACGGCCGCACCGTGAACCTATCCCTGCTGCGCGAAGTAGGCGCTCATCTGGTGGACATCCACGGCCAGAGCGAACACCTCTCCTTGCTCGACCCGCGCGCCCACCTAGGATTGCTCGACCGCTTCGCCAACGTGACCCCGCTCTTGGCCGACTACCGCAAGACCTACCAGGACCTGTTGCAGGTGCGCCGCCAGCTGGCCGAGCTGCGCGCCGCCCATGCCAATGCCGCCCGCCGCAGCGAAATGCTCACCTTTCAGGTTCAAGAAATCGAAGCCGCCAGGCTAAAACCCGGCGAGGACGAAGAACTGCGCCGAGAACGGGATCGGTTGGCTAACGCCGAGACTCTGGCCCGTCATGCCCAGGAAGGCCTGACCCTGCTCGACGAATCCACGCCCGACGCCGCCTCCGCTTCGGACCTGCTCGGACAGGCCGCGCAGGCCCTTCACGCCCTGGCCCGCCTCGACCCCTCCCGCGCCGACCTGGCCGAGCGCCTCGACCTGCTCCTCGAAACCCTGGGCGACCTCACCCGTGAGCTGCGCGATTATCTAGAAGACATCGAAGTCAACCCCAAACGCCTAGAAGAGGTGGAAGAACGCCTCAACCTGATCTTCCAACTGACGCGCAAATACGGAGGGAGCATCGAGGCGGTGCTCAAGTTCGGGCAGGAAGCGCGCCGCCAGCTGGAAACCATCTCCACCGCCACCGAGCGCATCGAGGAGCTGACCGCCCAGGAGGCCGGCCTGCTGCAGCGGCTCGCCGCCCAGGCTCGCCAGCTCTCCGAACGGCGCAAGCAAGCCGCCAAGGACCTGAGCCGCAGCATCGAGAGCGAGTTGGACGATCTAAAGATGGCCTCGGCCCGCTTCTGTGTGGACTTTCAGACCCGGCCCGATCCCAACGGCTTGCCTCTCGAGGATGGCTCGCAGGTGGCCTTCGATCAGAATGGCTACGACCGGCTGGAATTCCTGGTCGCTCCCAACCCGGGCGAAGGCTTTAAACCGCTGGTCAAGATCGCCTCGGGTGGCGAGACCTCGCGCCTGATGCTGGGGTTGAAAAACGTCCTGGCCCGTGCCGATCAGATCCCCAGCTTGATCTTCGACGAGATCGATCAGGGGATCGGCGGGCGGGTGGGCCTGATCGTGGGCTTCAAGCTATGGAATCTGGCGCGCAGTCATCAGGTGTTCTGCGTCACTCACCTACCACAGCTGGCTGCCTTTGGCGATCAGCATTTTCAGGTGCAAAAGGTGGTCGAGCATCAGCGCACGGTCACTCGCATCAGACAGTTGGAGGGCGAAGCACGCCTTTTGGAACTTTCGCAGATGTTGGGGGAGGTCGGCGAGGGCACCCTGCGCTCGGCCCATGAGATCCTGCAGACGGCCCGTCACATGATGAAAGAGGGGACGAAGACGCCGTAACCGCCGCCGGGGCCGGCCCATTCGGCCCGACCGCATTAGGGAAAGGAACCTCGACCGAACAAGGCCCACTCGAAAAAGCCGATCACGCGCCGCTCGTAGACCTCTGGGTAGACCCGCCTCATGGCGGAATGACCCACCCCCGCCTCTAGCCATAGGAACTTGGGCTCGCCAGCCGCCTCAAACAGCCGATGTGCTGACTGGGGCGGGATGGCCCGATCGGCCAGGCCTTGGATGAGGAGCACCGGCCGAGGGGCGATGCGGGCAATCGAATCCACCGGCCGGACGATATCCTGCGGCCACAGGCCGGTCTCCCAGAAGGCGTAGAGCCGCACCAGGGACCGCAACAGGGCCGGCACCCGCCACACAAAGGCGTTTTCTAGGGTGTCAAAGGCGCTGTCGGCCACCACCGCTTGAATGGCCGGATAGCGAGCGGCCGCCTCGATGGCCGTGGCGCCACCCATCGAGTCGCCCCAGATGCCCACCCGATCAACAGCAGGCCGGCCCAGCGCCAGCTCGAGGGCGGCCTTCACGTCCAGCACTTCGGCATAGCCCAAGGTGGATCGCTCGCCGCCGCTCCGGCCATGGGCGCGGAAGTCCCAAGCCACCACGCCGTAGCCATGGCGGGCAAACATGGCTACCACGCTTTCGTCTATCGTTGCGCCGTGGCCGTGCGCCACCAGGATCAACGCCCTGTTGCGAGAGGAAACGTCAAAGGCGCGCAGGGCGACCCCATCGTCGGTGGTGAGCGTGATCTCCTGGAAGGGAATGCCCTGGGCGCGCAACAAGTCGCCGGTGGCTGCGCGACGCGCCGGCTGAAGATAGGCTTGGAGCAGCTGATGGGCCCGCAGGGCCAGGATCGCCGCGACCGCTAGGGCGGAGAGCAGAACCACCCGGACGAGGATTCGGCCGATCGAACAGAGAAACGCTCGTTCGGAGCGTGAGTCGTTCATGAGGCGCAGAGGGCCTCCCATTCCTTTTTCATCAGCAACGCGTCTTCCTCGAGGATCGGGCTTTCGCATAGGATGCGCCCGCTACAGCCGAACGCTTTGAGGACGCCAAACAGCCCCTTCCAGTTCAGATCGGCCTCGGCCAGGGGAAGATGGTTCTTCTCTCCTTTTGGCCCGTATTCGATGCCGGAAAGGTGAATGTGTAGGTTGGAAAGCGCCTGGGGACCCAGGGCTCGGGCATAGGTTTCGAGCAGGCGCGCCCATTCGTCTTCGGTGTTCATGGCGCCGCTGCCGGTGCGGGCGTGGAGATGGGCAAAGTCCAGACAGGGCTGCACGCCGGGCAGCTTGGACATCTCCAGCACATCCTCCAACGATCCCAACATGGCCGCTTTGCCCATGGTCTCGGGGCGCAGGATGACCGGGTTGCCGGCCCGCCGCAGCTCGTCCAAGCAGCCTTCGAGGCGGCTCATGGCCAGCGATAGCACTTGGCGCCGGTCACGGCCAAAGTAGGAACCGGGATGGAAAACAATGTCGGTCGCGCCGGCCAAGTAGCCGTAGTGGGCGGCGTCCATTAAGCGCTTGCGAGATTTGGGCCACTCCTCGTCATCGGCGTTCAGGTTGATAAAGTAGGGAGCATGCACGCTCAACGCCACGCCATAGGCCTCCGCGGCTTGGCGGATAGCCGCGCAGGTTTCCTCGGTCACCCGCACCGCCTGCACCCATCCCAGCTCTAAGGCCTCCAGGCCGAGGGATTTGCTGAACTGGATGGCGCCTACGCTCCCGCCGGGTTTCTTCGGCGTTGCCAGAGGCGAGCCTACCGTTCCAAAGCGAAAAGAAGCCGTCACCATTGACCTCCATGAACTGCGAGTGCGCCCGCCTGCCAGACGGCGCGGTAGAAGCGCAGGATGGCTTGAGCGTCGCCGCCGTCGAAGATATCGCCCAGTAGGGCGCGCGGCAGGGCCAGGGTCAGCGGGTTGCCGTGCAGCTTGAGGCGTTCCAGGCGGGTCAGGTGCGCCAGTTCGGGCGGCAGGGCGGTGAGTGGGTTGCTCCGAAGGTGGAGTGTGGTCAGGTTGGTGAGTTGGCCGATTTCGGGCGGCAGGACGGTCAGGCCCAGGCCGGAGAGGTCGACGGAGACGGCGCCGCTTTCGGCGGCCTGGCGGGGGCGGGAGAGGAGAGTCGCGGAGTTCATCGGCAGGGGTCCCCTTTGGCGGTGCTTTCTCGCTGCTAATTTTACCTGGAATCTGCTCACAGTGAGCCACTAGCCGGCCCGCTGGCCGGGCTGCCTCCCCTTCCCGCCTTGCGCCGGCATTCGCTCCCCAGGGCATTCAGCACATGGCGTATAATTTTGGATGGCCCTTCGGAGGGCGGAGCGCGCCGAGCTTGGGTCGTGCGGGCCGACCCGGCCGGCCGCAGGGTGGAAATCCGCGTCGGCGACGACGAGCGCACCCGCTGCGACTCCCTGGCGGTGATTCGCAGCTGCTTCCAAAGCAATCTGACGATTGATGATAGAAACCTCATCCAGCAGACCGTGCAGGACGGTTTCAATACGGCGCTTTCCCACGAAATCGGGCGCACGCTGCAGGAGCTGACGGCGGCCGTGAACGCCATACTGGCCCATCTCTCCGCCGAGCAGGCCGATGAAGCCTGCGAAGACCTGAAACGCCCGCAGGAAGAACTCCAAAAACAAAAATATGGTAAAGTGTGGGCCTCGAGGGGCTGATCCAAGCCGCCAAAAACGTGGGCAAAGTCGGTGTGCCGGTGATCGAGTTGGCAGGAAGATTGCTGGAGCTGTTGGAGAGGGTGCGTTGGGCCGAGCCCTCAGCCACAGCATCCGTCTCAGCCTGGACAAGCCCACTGCGAAAACCAACCGCAGAGAGCGCAGAGTTCTTCATAAGGCCTCCGCCTACTGGGCGGTCTCGGCGGTTATGTAACCTTTTCGCCGTGGAGGGATCGGATACAATTGGACGCTAGAGAGGAAGGCCCGCCTAATTGCTTGTCGGCGTCGAGGCAAGTCTGACGCCGTCCGATGCAAACCGCTTGGCGAACATTCTCGCCTCAGGAGCGAACAATGAAACTGTGGATTGTCGGCCTGATCGCCATCACCTACCTGATCGATCTGATCGTCACCCTGATCAACGACCGGCATAGCCGAAAGCCTATTCCGGCCCACGCCCAGGGGATTTACGACCAAGAACGCTACCTCAAGTGGCTAAGCTATTCCATGGAGACCATGCGCTACGAGATCGTCACCAAAACGGTCATGATAGCGTTGATGTTGATCCTATTGGTCTCGGGCGCCTTTGGCTTGTTGGAGCAGTGGACCAACCGCCTGTTCGACCACCCCATCTTGCAGACGCTGGCATTCTTGGGGGGGGTCGGCTTGTTCAGCCTGATCGTTGGCTTGCCGTTCAGCTATTATAAGACCTTTGTGATCGAGGAGAAGTTCGGCTTCAACACCACTACCCACAAAACCTTCTTCCTGGACCTGCTCAAAGGAGTCTCGTTGGCGGCGGTGCTGGGAGGATCGGTGATAGCGCTCGTGCAGTTCCTCTACCTTACCTTCCATGAACAGTTGTGGCGGTTCCTGCTCTCTGCTTGGGGTGTGTTGAGCGCCCTGGTGCTCCTGTTTGCGGTGCTGAACACCAAGGTGTTCGTCAAACTCTTCAACAAGCTCACCCCCCTACCGGACGACGAACTCAAAGAAGCGATCCAAGCGCTGGCCGCCAAGGTCGGCTTCAACGTCCGCGCCATATCGGTAATGGATGCCTCCAAGCGCTCAACCAAGTTAAACGCCTTTTTCAGCGGCGTGGGCCAGACGCGCGAGGTGGTGTTGTTTGATACGTTGTTGGAGAAGCTCGATCGGGAGGAAATTCTGGCCGTTTTGGCCCATGAGTTAGGACATGCCGTTCACCGCGATGTGCCTCGCCTGCTGGGAGTGCAGGTTGCGCTGCTCGGGCTATATACCGTTCTGATCGGGGGCATCCTGCAAACCCCGCAGCTGGGAGAAGCCTTTGGGGTATCGGGAGGACACTTCGGGTTCAGCCTGGTGCTGTTTAGCCTGCTGGCCGGCCCGGTCGATCTGATCCTGAGCCTTCCGGTCAACGCCATCAGCCGAAAAGCTGAATACGCCGCCGATGCTTTTGCAGCCAAGATGGCCGGCATCTCGCCCACGCTGCGCGCCCTGCGCAAACTGGCCCAGGAGAATCTGGCCAACCTGAATCCCCATTCGTTGTACGTCCTGCTTCACTACACCCATCCGCCCATCCCCGAACGCCTGCGGGCGGTGAGCGCCCAGGAGTAGTCGGGAGAGGTGAATTCTAGGGCTGGTGTCTCTCTTCTGGCGGCCGGCTGCGCTGAGGCCGGCCGAGGAGAGGCATATCAGGGGCCGGTCAGGCGCGCCCAGAGGGGCGGCCCCAGGATCAGCAGCCCGATCAACACTGCGGCCAGGGCGGCGATCAGGACGGCCGCTGCACCCACATCCTTGCCGACTTTGGCAAGAGGATGCTGTTCCTTGGTCGCTAAATCCGCTACGGCTTCAATGGCGGTGTTGAGAAATTCAGCAGCAAAGACCATGGAAATGGTGAGGATGAGCACAGCCCAATCGCGGGCCGGCAGCTGAAGCCAGACGCCCACTATGAAGACCAACGTGGCCGCTATGCCGTGAATCCAGGCGTTGCGCTGGGTGCGCATCACATAGCTCCAGCCGCGCAGGGCATGACGAAAGGACTCAACTCGAGAGAGGAGAAAGGCTTTCATCGGCGGGAAGCTCGGGCGAACGCCCAATCAGGGCAAGCGCGCTGCTACGTGGGCCAAGCCAAGCTCATGCAGGATGGCCGCCTGAACCGGCCACATGGCAGCCTTCTCCGACTGGGTGGCGTGATCGAAGCCGAGCAGATGCAGCACGCCGTGAACGACCAGCAGACGCACTTCGTCTTCCACGGCATGGCCGGCCAGGCGGGCTTGTTCTTCGGCGCGGGGCAGGGAGATCAGGATGTCGCCCAGGTAGAGCGAGCCGGTCTCGGGGTCGCGTTCGGAGGCGGGGAAGGAGAGCACGTCGGTCGGGGCGTCCACGTCCAGGTAGTCGCGGTTGAGGCGGCGCAGGGATTCGTCGTCGGCGAGGACGATGGTCAGGTCGCCATGGGCGTCTTGATGGGCGAGGGCAGCGCGGGCCGCCTGTTCGATCAACGCCAGGTCAAACGGAAGGTCAAGGGGGTTTTCGAGGTAGATCATGATCGGATCGCTTATTTGGGTTGAGGGGTGGTCGGAAGCGGCTCGACGGCCAGGGGCATTTCTGCCGCCGGATATTGAATGCGCGGGTGGTAGGTGCCGCGTAGGGTGTTGACAAAGGATTCGACGATCAGGTGGAGATCGTGCAAGGTGAGGTTGGTATGGTCCAACTGGCCATCTTTTTGGGCTTGTTCGATAACCCCTCGAACCAAGGCGCGGATTTCTTCCTCGTCGCGTGGGCTGCTGGCCCGAGCTCGGGCTTCAGCGCTGTCGGCCAACATCAGGATCGCCGTCTCACGCGAGCGAGGGCGGGGGCCGGGATAGCGGAATTTTTCGAGGTCCACCTTGGAGGGATCGCCGCCGGCCTGCTGGAGGGCCTGGTTGTACTGGTAGCGGGTGATCATGGTGCCGTGGTGTTCTAAGATGAAGTCGTCAATGCGGCGGGGCAGGCGATATTTTCGGGCCAGGGCCACGCCGTCTCGAATGTGTTGGATGATGATGGCCGCCGCCTGGTGGGGATTCATATCTTGGTGGGTATTCAACTGGCCTGGGGCTTGGTTTTCGATGAAGAAGGCCGGGTTGAGGGCCTTGCCGATGTCATGAAACAGGGCGCCAACGCGGGTGAGCAGCGGGTCGGCTCCGATCGCTTCGGCGGCCTGCTCGGCCAGGTTGGCTACTTGTAGGCTGTGTTGGTAGGTGCCGGGCGCGTTGCGCAGGAAGAATTGCAGGAGTGGAAAGTCGGGGCGCGAGATCTCCAGCAGGTGTAACGGCGTGACCAGGCCTAGCCACTGGGCCAAGAAGTATTGGCCGAGCAAGGCCAAGGCGGCGGAGAGTAAGCCGCTGCCGGTGGCCGCCAACAACAGTTGAATCATGCCGATCCAATCGAGCGTTCCTTCGGCAAAGCGAAAGGCAACTAGGATGGCCCCGCCGGCCCCGATCACCGCTACGCTGGCCCATAGATAAGACCAGAAGCGGCGCGCTGGCCCAAGCGCCAACACACCGAACAGGGAGGTGAGCAAGTGATAGGGCAAGAGATCGGCGCGAAAGTTGTAGGTGGCCAGGATGGCGGCGATGATCGAGATCACCAGGCCGCTCTCTAGACCAAACAGGTTGACCAAGAGCATCCCCAGGGCCGGTAGGGGATATAAGTAAGGAAGCAGGACGTTATCGGGAATGACCAACCGAGCAGCGATCAGGAAGAAGAGGTAAGAAAACGCCATCACCAGCAAACTGCGCGGTTCATAGAGAAACCCCAACCGCTGACGGCGATGGAAGTATAGGATGACAAATCCCGTAGCCAGGATGGTGAGAACACCCGCCCCTAGCAGAGCCAACAGTTGAGGGCCGGCGCGGATCAGCCCCAGGGCGATGAGGGCCTCGAGATGGGCTTCGGTGATGACTTCGCCAGCGCGCAGCACAATCTGGCCGGCTTTGTAGGTGCGCATCACCGGCTCCACGTTCTCGCGCGCAGTGCGCCGAGCTGCCTCGGTCAGCTCCGGGCTATACAGACTATTGGCAATCACGAACGGCTGGACCAGCGTTGCTACCTGCTCGGCCTCCGACTCGCTCAGCAAAAAGCTCACCAAAGAAGGGACGGCGCGACGCACCGTCTCCACGTCTGACTCGCGGATCACCCCGCGTAGGGTGCGCTCTAAGACGGTGAGCGCCTCGGCACGCAAGACGGCCCACCGTTCGTCGTCCAGGGTCAGCAGGAAGTCGATCGTCTCGTCGGAGAGGGAGAGGTTGGGGAGGGAGGCCAGTTGGGCACGCTTCTGGTCCAGGGAAAGCGCAGAGTCCTGACGCAGGCGCGAGATAGTGTCCAATGCATTGCGCAAGAGCGCCATCTGTTGGCGCGAGATCGAGGGATCGGGTGGGTTGTAGATCGGTAGGACAGCATCGGCTGCGGCTTGGCGACGTTGTTCGGTGAAGATCACGCTCTCAAAGGTGATGTCGCGCGGGGCTTCAAAGTCGCGCGGCGAGACGTTTCCCACCTTCAGCGGCAACAAGGACGGATGCAAGAGATCGGGCAGGATCAGGGCACCAAAAGTTGCCAAGCTGACAACGGCGAGGAGAAGCCAGCGAAAGATCCTCAAGCGAGGGGTGATCTGGGGAAGGAGAGCGGAGTTCACCGGGACTGCAACAGTTCTTTGACCATGGCACTGACTGCTTCGCCTGGAGCACGGCCGGCCACGCGTGGCATGACGGCTTTCATCACCTTGCCCATATCGCTCAGGGAGGCGGCGCCCACTTCGGCAATCGCTGCCTGCACCACGGTGCGCAGTTCATCGGGGCTCATCGCCTTGGGGAGGAAGGCTTCCAAGATGGCGATCTCGGCTTGGTTCGTGGCGATCAGGTCGGCTCGGCCGGCCCTGTGCGCTTCTTCCAAGGCTTCGCGACGATGTTTGATCTCCTTCTGGAGCAGGGCGATCACCGCTGCATCGTCCAGGACCAGGCGCCGATCTATTTCGGCTTGTTTGATGGCAGCCAGGGCCATGCGAAGGGTGTTGCGACGAATCTCGTCGCCCGATTTCATGGCCGCTTTCAGGGATTCGTTGAGCTGAGTTTTGAGATCCATGCTGATCATTATAGCAGAGGCTGGCTGATCCAGATTGATTTTTCTGCGGTCATCGCCAGGTCGAAGCATACCATTTGAGATAGGCTTCTACGTGAGCTCGCCAGTAAGTTTCGTCGTGAGCGCCGAGGTTGAGATGCCATTCGTGAGGGAATTGGTAGCGGCTCAGGACCTGCTCCAGGTGGAGGGCAAAACTGCGTTCGCGGTCGCTTTCGCCGATGTCGAAGTAGATGCGTGGCCACAGTTCTGGGGGAATCTGTTGTAGCCGGCGTTCGAAGGTCACGCGATCGGCGTCGAAGATGGCCGGGGAGTGCAGACCGATAGCAGAGAACAGGTCGGGGCGCGCCAAGCCGAGTTGAAAGGCCCAACCGCCGCCGCGCGAGAGGCCCCCAATGGCCCGAAAACGTCGATCGCCGTGAACACGAAAGCGCTGTTCCACCTCTGGCATGACGTCGTGCAACAGATATTCCCCGAAGCGCAAACCCACCTGCAGGTTCCAGTAGCGATCTTCAGGGAAGACCATGAGAAAGGGCGGAACGGATCCGCTGCGGATCAGGCGGTCGGCGACTTCGGGAGCGCCCAGGCGCACCCACTGGTCGGCGGTGTAAGTTTGGCCATGGAGCAGGTAGAGCAGTGGGTAACGCCGCTCGGGGAAGTGACCGTAGCAGGGCGGCAGATAGACGATATAGACAGTCGGACGGATCGGAGTCGGCACTTCGCCAGTTACCAGCTCGCCCGGTTGTTGGAGGCAAGAAAGGGAGATTGGAGAGGGCGCGGCGGTGGGAGGGGCGGAGGCAGTCGGTTGGGCCGGCTGCGGAGGTGAAGGGCGAGGCAGCTGCGCAGGCCAAGGAGAAGGGAAGGGTTGCTCGGTAGGCCGAGGGGAACAGGCAAGAAAAACGCCGAAGAGGAAGGGAAAAAAAAGAAGGCGTATCGCTTGACGCGCGTTCACTCTACCGATTATACTCATGTCCGACGGGGTGTGGCGCAGTCCGGTAGCGCACCGCGTTTGGGACGCGGGGGTCGTCGGTTCAAGTCCGACCGCCCCGACAGAAACGCCGACAATGGGGGGGAGGGTCGGCGTCTTGGTTTATGGCAGCAGGCCGCTCCAGCCCAGCAGGAATAGGGCGCCGAAGAGGACCAGGACGATCGCCGCTGCCAGGATCACCTGCCCAAAAGTGCGGCGATCCACCAAGCGAAGGTGGGGAGGTGCTCCCTCCACGTCCCAAGAGGGGCCGGCGAACCAGGCGAAGATCATCCCACCCAGCAGGCCACCAATGTGCCCCCAGTTGTCAATGCGACCGCCGCTGGTCACGCCGAGTAAGAGGTTGATGGCAGCGATAAGTACTGCATGACCGATGAATTGACGAGCGTGCTCGCCAAACAACCGCCGATTTCGGTAGAGGAAAATCCCTTCGGCAGCCAGCAGACCAAAGATCGAGGTCGAGGCGCCGACCGAGAGGCCATCGGTGAACAGGAAGGAGAAGACGTTTCCAGAAAAGCCGGCCAGCAGGTAGAGGGCTAGGAAGCGCCAGGAGCCAAAGCGCTGCTCGAGGCTTGGCCCCAGATTGAACAAGGCGTACATGTTGAAGGCAATATGGGCGACCGAGCCGTGGAGCAGGATGGGGGTGAGCAGGCGCCAGAGTTGACCTTGCCGGATCAGATCGCTCGATTTTGCACCCAGCCACAACGGCAGGTCAAAGCCGAGCAGGAGGTCGGAGACGATCTGGGACAGGTAGACCAGGATCGTCAGGCCGAGCAGGAGGAAGGCGAGGCGCGGGGGCGAGGTGGAGACCGAGACGAGGACGGAGTCGGGGGACGGCGCGGCCGGCTCGGGGTCTGGAGAGGAAGCGGGGGAAGCGTTCACAGGGATACCCTTCGGGGTTTGACGCGATGGTGCTCGGCGTTAATGATGGCGCAGATGCAGTTCACAGTGTCGTCGAGCTGAAACTCACGGTTGATCACCACATAGTCAAAGGCCTGTAGCCGCTGGAGTTCCTTGCGGGCCGTAGCGATGCGCAGTTTGAGTTCTTCGGGAGTCTCGGTCTTTCGGCGCTCCAGGCGACGGACCAGTTCTTCTTCGCTCTCAGTGGTCAAGAAGATCAGCAAGGCTTCCGGGGCGAGCTTGCGGATGGTCTCAGCACCTTGAACGTCGATCCGCAAGATCACGTCTTTGCCGCTGGCCAGGGCTTGGCGCACCTGAGATTTGGGAATACCTTTGTAATCGCCATAGACGATGGCATATTCGAGTAGTTCGTCGGCTTCGATCATCCGGGCGAATTCTTCTTTGGAGACGAAGATGTAGTCTCGCTCATGCACTTCGTCAGGGCGTTTGGGACGGGTAGTGGCAGTGACGACGAAATGGAAGGGGAAGCCACGCTCTTTCATGCGTTGGATGACGGTGTCTTTGCCAACGCCAGACGGCCCCGAGATAACGATCAACAACGGGTAGGATCGGGGGAGTTGAAAGTGATGTTCGTGGTGCATAGCCGTATTTTACTTGAAGAGAGCGGGGAAGAGCGAGCTGTTGAGGAGGTGGGTCGTTCTCGTCAGAGCGGGCAAAATGCAAGGGTTCAGCGCGCTCTGCAGGGAAGTCAGCCCTCTCGCGTGCGTGGGTCGTTAGCAGGGGACAGCGATCGGACACGATGGGGTAGAATGTCGTGGTAAGCAATCCTTAGGAAAAGGAAGAGATGATGGATGGATTGAGAGATTATCGTCAGCAGTTGTTAGAGACCTACCAGGCGATAGCCGAAGAGTTCTGCCGAGCGATCCAGCAGACGGCCGATCCGTTCGCCCGTATTGGAGACGGCGAGTGGACGATCCACCAAATTGCAGCGCATGTACGGGAGGTGGAGCGGGAGGTCTACGGGGCGCGCATCCGACGAACGCTGGAGGAGGAAAACCCGCTCTTCGAGTCGTTTGACGCCGATACGCACATGGCACAGCATTACTGGCCAGACGAACCGCTCGATTCGATCTTGGACGAATTGGCGGCCTTGGTGCAGGAGAACGTGAGGCGTTTGCGGGCGCTCCCCGACGAGGCCTGGTCACGTCCGAGCCGACACGTGACCTTGGGGAAGGATTTCACCACACAGACATGGGTGGAACGCGCTCTAGCCCACCTCAAGGAGCATTTGAGGACGATCCAAGGGAAAGGGTAGAAGGCAGTTACCAGAGCGGCCGGCCCAACCAGCGAGTTAGGCTATCGAAAAACAGGGGGACGAGCTGCAAATCGAGCAGGCCGATCAGGATGCCAAGCAGGGCGCCGGCCAGGACGTCGGACAGGTAATGCACGCCCAAGGCGGCACGCGCCAGCGCAACCAACGGCGCCCATACCCAGAGCAAAACGGCCAGCCAGGCCGGCCCCAGACCCAGAACCAGCACAGCGATCAGGAACGCCCGCGCTGCATGGCCGGAGGGGAAGGAATGGGGATCGGTGTTGCGATAGATGCTGCCCCACTCCCCTTCGGGCCGGCGCCTGCGGACGATGAGCTTGATGATCATCACAATCACAGCCAACAAGGCGATGGCAACAAACAAGGCAAGCGCCCAGCGTTTCCAAAAGGCATCGCCGAGCCACCACACCAGGATCAAGCCTGCTCCCCAAAACCAGGAGTCGCCCGAGTGGGCCAAGAAGGCCATGAGGCGGTGCAGCAAGCTGTACCGTTCGGCTACACGTATGCGATCAGAAAGGCGAGCGTCGAGTTCAAGCAGAGGGCGCAGGTTCATATCGTTTCGCCAGGTCAGCGCGCAGAAGTTCCAATTGATAAGGTTTGTCTACGTCCATCGCCGCTTCAGCCCGATCCCAAACGATCACCCGCCCGCGGATGTTCAGGCGCCGGCAGACGTGTTCCACCAACTCCTCCAGGGTCACGCTGCGGGTGAAGACTTTCCAAAACGTGTCCAAGCCCAGCAGGGCCGCCTGCCGCATGGCGCTTTTGCGATAGCCGATCAACTGCTCCCACAGGTCCAGGTGCTCGGTCGCCATGCGAACGTGAGTGATGTTCATGTCGGCGCCGCACACCTCCACGTCTTTGAGGCGGACGTAACTGCGCTTGGAGCCGGGGAAGCGCGCCTCCATCACCTCACGCGGACAAACGCCGTAATACAGGTCGTGGTGCGTCTCCATGCAGGTGGTGATCAGCCAATCCACCATGTCGCCGGTGACGGCCGGAATATCTGAAGACACCAACAACACGTATTCTATAGCCGAGTTCAGCTCTAGGGCCTTGTTGATGCCGGCCACCAGGTTGGCCAGCATACGCCCTTGATTGGGAAGGTAATGAATCGGTTTGGCGCTGCGCAAGCCGGTTTTAGCTGATAGACCGATCAAGATGATGTCGTCCACATGCCGAGCTGCGTTCAAGGCGTCTACCACCCACTGCACCATCGGCTTGCCGGCTACATCAATCAGGGCCTTGGGATCGCCCTTGGAGTGGCGATACAATGGGTCTTCAGGTTGAGGAATTCCACCAGCAGTGAGAACAGCGTACATGTAGCCTCCTCGAGAAAAAAGGGTATCTCCCGCTGCGCTGGGAAAGCGCTCAATTCAATTCTTGGAGCTGGGGCTCAAAGCCGAGTTGATCGAGCAACTGGTTTAGCTCGTCCACGGTAAGGGGCCGGCCCTTGCCGGAGACCGCCACCAGCGCCGCTTCGATCATGTTGGTTCCGAAGGAACGCCCTTCCAGCACGGGGGTCGTGGTGACCAGATATTTTACGCCACACCGGCGGAACAATTCAACGTCCTCTTGGGTGGTGGTATTGGTCACGATGATCTTTCCTTGCAGGTCGTCGGGCATATGGCGCTTGATGTAGTGGCAGTCGCCGGCGATCACGGTGGCCCAGCGATAACACTTCTCCCACTTCGGTTGGCGCACTTCCTGCTTGCCGCCGGTGGGATACAGCCACTCGAAGGGCAGTCGGCTGACGATCGGGATCAGCAGAGCTGCCAAGATACGCAAGCTGCGCAACGAGCGGATTGGGATGGGCAACCCTAGGGTGAACATGAAATCGCAGAAGACGGCCTCATAGCCGGCCTCGACAAAGGATTTCGACAGCCCCCAGCGATCCACGCCCACCGTGATCATCACCTTACGACCGTGCTGGTCCAGGTACTCTTTGAGATGCCTTTCCAGAAATGCCGGCGCCTTGTTCTCCAAGGTGTTTTTTAGCCCTCCGCCGTCAACGATGGGGGTTTTCTCCACATAGCGAACCAACTTTTGCACCGAATGGAAGGGATAGAATTTACCATCCACAATCGCCCCCAAATCGGCGCCCCCCACGCCAAAGGCATCTACCTGGCCATCCAGCTCTTTGTATTTCAAGGCAGCGGCTTCCATATCGCCATCTGTGCCGATGCGCTCGATGATGACCTTTTCCCCCAACAAGGTCAATTCCACTTTCTTATCCCGCTTCGAGGATCCGATGCTGATGCTGACCGCTCGCTTCATGGCGCCTCCTCAGAAAAAATCTTCAGAGAGTATAACCTCGTTGGCGCGAAAGCGCAAAGTTACTCTTGGCAGGATAACTGCTAACGCGCGCCGCGCAGCTGCCTCCGTCCCCTCTCCTTGCTCTCACTACCCCTTCCATCTCGTACCACGCCTCCCGAATCACGAATCGCGGGGATTCCTACAACCCGAACAAGAACCTTTCCAGGGATTTTCTGCCAAGCCCAGTGTGGAGAAGCAGCCAGAGCATGTTGAGCATCCGGGAGGTCGTCCTGTCCCAACCGCCTGAGCAGCGTAATGGCTGCATGGCGGAGAAATCCTCCCGATCCTTCTGAGATCGTAGCGATAGACGAGAAATGGGGTTTTGATCTACACAAGGAAGGAGTATGCTATGAACGAACATGAGTTGCAATTGCCCGAGGAGATTGCGGTTGAAGGGCCATTTTACGAGCGGCCCAACGTCCATCGCACGATCCTCCCGATCGGCAACGGGGTTCCTTTAGGAATCGAGACGGTTTGGAATTCCGAAGTGGGAATCGGTGGGGCGTATGGGGCCTGGGGGGAGCCTTATGACAATCAGCGGTTGATCGAGTGGATTGCCGCTCGTTTGGGAGAACCCATCCTCGACGAGGAGCGGATGAACTTGGCCGAGTTGGGATTTCTGTATCGCCATCATCTAGGCGCCCTTTCGCCGCAAGACCATCTGGCGTTGGAAGTGGAGGTGGGGGCGCGCTTGCTGCGCGAGGCAGCTCAGGCCAACGGTTGGGACCCCGGCGAGGTGGAAGGAGTGTTGATCGGCGTCAGCGGCCCGGTGGTGGATGATTATGTGTCGCGCATCGCCGAGCGCGTCGGCATTCCTGAACACGCCATCAAGGTCAGCGTTCACAAGGCCTGCGACGGTTCGATGGGTAGCTTGCACCTGGCGTTGAACTCGGAGCTGGGCGCGCCGAGTCTGGTCAACCTCGCCCAGCGCCTGTACGGGAAGAAGGTGTTGGTCGGTGGGATCGAAGGGTTGAGCCGTTTTGTCGGTCAGGCGCGAGATAAGAACGCCCTTCAGTTGTTCGGGAATGGCGCCGGGGTGATCGGCGTGATCCCTGGCCAGACCATGACCTTCCTGACCGGCAAGGCCCACGAGGTCTACGATCGAGAAGGCGTACTTGCCGTCAAGATGTATTATCCCCATTCGCGTCGCAGTTTGGTGGAGATTTCGCAGGCCGGCCCTGGCCATCTGCGGGTGGCCGGCCTGATGAACGAGCCGAGGGACGGCGCTCCGATTGAGATGGCCGGCATGATGGGCATGGTCAAGCTGTTCGTCCGCACCGGTGTTCAAGTAGTCAGCGAGGTGGTCGAGGCCTATCGGCGCCTGATGGCCGACCTCGGACAGCCCGAGCGCATCGCAGTAGCCATCGTTCATCACGCCAACTACAAAATCAACAAGCTGAAGGAAAAACAACTGGTCAATCTGGGGATTCGTTTCCCTATGCCATGGCTGCTCAGCGACTTTGGGAACGTCAGTGCCGCCTCGAACATGATCGCCTTTCTGCGTCAACTGCCAAAGTTGAAGCTCGGCGATCACATCCTGTTCGACGGCTTCGGCGCCGGGACATACTACGACGTTCTGGTGGTCGCCCTTGGAGGGGTGAGCTAGCCCTGGCCTTGCAGCGAAAATTTTAAAGTTGCTTTTCTTCCCCAACCCTTGCTATCTCACGATCCTGTTTTATACTCGCAGACAGCGGACTTGAGATTGATCGCAGGAGAGATGAGATGCAGGCGATTCACATTCGGAAGGGGAAACGATTTTGGCGCGTAGCGGTCCTTGCAAATATCAAGGATGAAGATCAACCGGTCCCTGAAGGCGTTCCGCCCGATGCGTTTGCCGACTTCGATACCATGGAAACCATCGAGCACATTCGTGCTGCCATCGAGAGCGATGGACATGAGACCACCTTCCTGATGGCCGATCGCACACTGCCAAAGACGGTTCAGGACTATGCGCCAGACATTTGCTTCAACATCGCCGAAGGGATGGGAGGCGACGCCCGCGAGGCCCAGGTTCCTGCTTTGCTCGAGTTACTGGGCATCCCCTACACCGGTTCGCGCGTCTTGACCAACGCCATTTCTCTGGATAAGACCCTGACCAAACGCATCTGGCGCGATCGCCGCCTGCCGGTGGCGCCGTTTCAGGAGTTCCTCCTCGGCGATGAGCCGTTGCGCCCCGATCTGAAATTCCCCTTGTTTGTGAAACCAGCACGCGAGGGCACCGGCATGGGCGTGGATAGCAATGCAATCGTTCATAACGAACAGGAACTGCGCGAGCGCGTCCGTTGGGTGATTCAAACCTATCAACAGCCGGCCCTGGTGGAGACCTTTCTCTCCGGCCGCGAGTTTACGGTAGGCATCCTGGGCCGGCCAGATGCCAAACTCTACTCTTGTCACCCAGAATGGTACGATAAGGACGGATTCCACCGCTTCCCAGTGATGGAATTGGACTCCAGCCGATCGGTGACCCCCTATGTGTATAGCCAAGCCGCCAAGGCGAAGGAGGTGGGCGAACAAGGCGCACCCGATTACCTCTGCCCAGCCTCCATTGAACCAGAATTAGAGAAAAAACTCAAACACTACGCGTATCGCGCCCATCTTGTGTTAGGTGCCCTGGACGTTTCTCGCACCGATATCCGTTTAGACGAGGAGGGGAACCCACGCCTCATGGAGATCAACACCCTGCCCGGCCTGACGCCGGATTACAGCGATCTCTGCTTGCAGGCCAAGGCCGAAGGGATCGCCTACAACGACCTGATCCTAGAAATCCTCTACTTGGCCGCCGGCCGTTGGGGGTTGCTCGAACCGCGCGAAGTTGCCCCACCGCTTCGGCGAGGGTAGACGAGCAGACCCAAGGAGACATCCTTGATTCAAGCCATACTTCAGCGCTCGCTTCCGTTGGCAGCAACCCTGGTTGTGGCTGCCTGGCTATGGATCGCTCCCCCTGGCCTATTGGGGAAACTAGATGCCATCGGTTATGCGGTATGCCATCGCATCCCCGAGCGATCTTTCCACCTAGACGATCGCCCCCTACCGCTCTGTGCGCGCTGTTCAGGGACGTTTTCTGCAGCGGCGATCACGCTCTTGGTGTTGGCGATCATCGCTCCCCGGCGCAGCGGCATGCCCGCGCCGAAATTTTATCCGTTGTTTGGCGTGCTGTTTCTAGCGTTTGCCATCGACGGAGGAAACTCATACCTGTATCTGATCAAACAAGTCAGTGGCGCTTTCTTAAACGTTCCCAACCTATATCTGCCAAACAACGCGCTGCGTTTGCTCACCGGCACTGGCATGGGGATGATCATGGCTCTTATGCTCTGGCCGGCCTTCCATGCCACGATCTGGCAGCATCCCGATCCGGCCCCAACCCTAGAACGATGGCGCGATTTTTTGGGGTTGTATGGCCTTCTGCTGGGGGTAGACTTGCTGGTCCTTAGCGAGCATCCCTTCGTCTTATATCCCCTGGCGCTGTTCGGCCCGTTGGGTGTGTTGGCCTTGTTGACGATGATCTTTACCGTGTTATGGCAGATCGTCATGCGCCAGGAGAACACCCTGATCCACGTGCGGCAAATCGGATGGCCATTGCTAGCCGGTTTCACCTTAGCATTGCTGATGATCCTCACCATTGACCTGATTCGGTTGCAACTCACCGGAACCTGGTATGGATTATCCATCGGCCCATCGAGTTGGATCGCCGGCTTCTCCTTGTGAGGGAGGGAAGAATCATGGAATTGATCACGGCTCTGTTTTCTGCCTTCGGTCTCTCAGCGAGCGCCGGATTGAATGCCTACATTCCTCTGTTGATCATCGGAGTCTTGGATCATTACACAGATTGGATCATCTTGCAGGAGCCGTGGGATACGCTCTCCAATCCGTGGGTGTTAATCGTGTTGGGCATCTTACTGATTATCGAAATGCTGGCCGATAAGATTCCGGTGGTCAATCACCTCAACGATGCTATCCAGACCATCGTTCGGCCGATCGCTGGCGCCATCGCCTTTGCGGCAGCCGCCAACGTGATCACCGATGTTCATCCCGTGCTGGCGCTAATTGTGGGGCTGTTGGTGGCCGGCGGTGTGCACACTGCCAAGGCCGGCATCGTCCGCCCGACGGTCACAGCGACCACCGGCGGGGCAGGAAATGTGCCGATCAGCGTGGCTGAGGATGTGACCGCCACCGGCATCTCGATCCTTTCCCTTCTCCTGCCGATGGTGATCGGCACATTGTTGATCGTCGGTGCGGTGTTTCTCCTTTGGTGGTGGTGGAGAAAGGTCACCCAAGAAAGCCATCCCGGTCAAGGGACATAGTTCCCGAGACGCCATCCCTTACAGGACTTTCGCTTGCAACGCTTCCATGGATATCCTGTGGGCATGATAACCAAACAGCAATAGGTTGAATCTCTGATATGCACGATTGGCAACTTCACGAGCACGAACCTGGCAGAACATCTAGAAGGCGTCAGCCACGACGTGGTCACCGATTACCTGATGAGCGAGCGTCTCACAGCACGCACCTTATGGGAATTCGTGGCAGGGCTGATTGCCGATACCCCGGAAGCCTTTC
>CAKZJX010000081.1 GCA_937120535.1 uncultured Anaerolineae bacterium | reverse complement strand
GGGTACCACTAGGTCCCGCAACCGTTCTTCGATCTGCGCGTCCGGCGGCGCCACGACCGGGCGTTTACTGCGATCGCTCTGGATGGTGCGGGTATGCCGCACGGAACTTTTCTTTTTCGGTGTGGTGTTGGGGCGCTGTTGTTTTTTTGGTCATAGCCCCATTTTGCCAGAGATTCCGCCGATAGCCAATTTGACAACCTCCCGTTTAGCTTAACTTGTGACCGATGGCGTAAGACGAAGATGGAAAGAGCAGCGCGCCCACTCTCCCTATTTGACAAATCGCTCCCTTATATCGTAAAATTACGATAAAAGAGGTCGCATAAGGAGGTCGCATAACGGAGATGGTCGAAAGAGCGCTGGCGGCCTCAGAGGCCGAGGCCCGCCTGGTGCGGATGCTCAAAGCGTTGGGGAACCCGATCCGCTTCCAGATCATGAAGACCCTGGCCGAGCGGCGGACGTGTATCACTCAGGAGATTGTAGCGACGACGCCACTGGCCCAGTCGACGGTGAGCCAACATCTCAAGGTGCTCCGAGAGGCTGGCCTGATCGAAGGGGAGATCTCGGGGCCAGCGACTTGCTACTGCATTGATGTGCGGGGTGTACGCTGGCTCAAAGATCAAATCGAACAGTGGCTGCCGGAATGCTGTACATCGGATGTGCCGTGGGGGGCATTCTCTGAGCAGGAGAGCCAGCGGCAACCTGGCCGTTGTTGCTGACGGGCAAAAGGATTTTTTTGCGCCGCTTATCATCGTAGTTTTACGATATAAATCCCTCAAGGGACTTGAAGGAGAAGACACAATGGCAATGACCTCCGCAGCGGCGGACTACTTCAAGGGGGTGGCAGGGCGCTGGGATGATCTGCGGGCTGGCTATTTCACAGAGGCCGTGCGCGAGGCCGCCCTCGCCAAAGCGTATCTGCACCCGGAAATGGTGGTCGCGGACGTTGGGGCTGGCGCGGGGTTTATGACTGCGGGCCTGGCCCCGTTGGTGAAGCGGGTGATCGCGGTGGACGGCTCTCCCGCCATGATCGAAGCCGCGCGACAGGCGCTGAGCGCCTTCGACAACGTGAGGTTCGAAGTTGCCGACGGCGCGATGCTGCCTTTCGCCGATGGCATCCTGGACGCCGTCTTCGCCAACATGTATTTACATCATTGTCCCGATCCGAAGGCGGCGATCGCCGCGATGGTGCGCGTGCTGCGGCCGGGCGGCCGGCTGGTCATCACCGATCTCGATCAGCACGACCATATCTGGATGCGCCAGGAGATGGCCGATGAATGGCTGGGTTTCGATCGCAAGCAGATCAAGGCCTGGCTGCGCGCGGCCGGGCTGGTGAACCTGATCGTCGACTGCACAGGCCAGTCGTGTTGTGCGGACTCGACGACCGACGTTGATCGCGCCGAGATCAGCGTCTTCATTGCCACAGGAACCCGGCGGATGATCGGCGCGCGTGAGGCGGTTCGAGCTAACTACGGCGCCTTGGCGGCGAGCGCTTCCTGCTGCGAAGCTGGTCAAGAGACGCGGACTGGTTGCTGCTCCGCCGAGCCTGCTGCTCAGCCTGGTGCTTGCTGCTCCTCGGAAGGCGGCGCACAGGAGCTGGTCTTTTTTGACGCTGGCTACAGGCCTGAGCAGATCGCTGCCGTGCCAGCGGAGGCGGCTGCCCTCTCGTTGGGATGCGGCAACCCAGCCGCGTTGGCGTTGCTCCATCCGGGAGAGGTGGTGTTGGACATCGGCAGTGGGGCGGGCATCGATACGTTTTACGCTGCCCGGCGCGTTGGCGCGCAGGGGCGTGTGATCGGGCTGGACATGACGCCGGAGATGGTCGAGCGCGCGCGGCGCGCGGCTGCTGCGGCCGGCTTAAGCCAGGTCGAATTCCGCTTGGGTCAGGCCGAAGACATGCCGGTAGAGGACAACAGCGTCGACGTAATCCTTTCCAATTGCGTGATCAACCTCGTGGAAGATAAAGGCCGGGTCTTTGAGGAAGCCTATCGAGTCCTCAAGGAGGGAGGGAGGCTGAGCATCAGCGATGTGGTGACGGCGGGGCCGCTGCCGGTGGGGGTGCGCAGCGATATGGCGGGTTGGGCTGGCTGCGTCAATGGCGCCCTGCCCGAGCAAGAGTATCTTGATCTAGTGCGGCAGGCCGGGTTCACCGAGATCGTCGCACAGCGCACCCTGAGCAACGGACAGATCGCTGGTGTGCCGGTCTATAGCCTGGCGGTGTCAGCGCGCAAGCGGTCAGAATCTTGAGGATCCTAGGGCGAACCCGAGGAGGGCGCCGAGGATCGTGTAGAGCAACAACGAGAGCGGCGCGAGCAGAATAGCCTGCGACAGGTCATTGGTCAGCAAGTTGATCGGGAAGGCCAGATACCCGATCACGTGGTAAGCCGGGTCAGAGCAGTGCCATGGCCAGGGTTGTGGCGGGAACGAGATACGAAAGGGGAGGCAATGCACAGCGACCATGAGGACCCCTGCGAGGGCAACCAGCCCGACCAGAAACCCTAAGATAGCGCCTCTCTTGATAGAGTGGCTCATCGTAAATCTCCCCTTGCGATTTATCGTGCGGGATACCAATCCTTCGCCGCCCACCTGCTCGAAAACGGCTCCGAGCGCTGCGTTGAGTTATGAGTTTATCCGAGAATCCCACCTGGCAGGCGAAGGCCACGCCTTCGCCTACCTCTGCATGCCTGATTTGTAAGTTCTTGGATAGGCTTTATATCAGATGTGGTCATGCTATTCAGTACCCGACATGGGCGGTCTCGAGAGCAGGGAGGTGCGATTTGCCAAGTTGGCCGATTTGAGGCATCGTTGGG
>CAKZJX010000080.1 GCA_937120535.1 uncultured Anaerolineae bacterium | reverse complement strand
TAGGTTACAGATAGTCAAAGATGAGCCCACTGCGAAAGCCAACCGCAGAAGGCGCAGAGTTCTTCGTAAGGTCTCTGCGTACTCCGTGATCTTGGCGGTTCAACCACCTTTTTGCAGCAGAGTTCAAAAATAGCCTTAGGAGCTAGCACCTTTTCCTCTACGGATAGGTTACAGATAGTCAAAGATGAGCCCACTGCGAAAGCCAACCGCAGAAGGCGCAGAGTTCTTCGTAAGGTCTCTGCGTACTCCGTGATCTTGGCGGTTCAACCACCTTTTTGCAGTAGAGTTCAAAAATAGCCTTGGGAGCTTAGCACCTTTTCCTCTACGGAGACCTGCAGCTCGGTCCCTAGGAGAGCCGAGATGCCCTCTCCCACAAACACCTATGGATGGCGGGGCGATCGTTGATTGAGAAAGAACCCGCATTGCAAAATAGTATCTTTGGTAGCCGAACGGCTTTAGCCCACGCCGTTCACATCGGCGCCAACCGTCTTAACAGCCTGTCCAAGGAACTTAGGCAGCTGTTTTTGATTTCCTATTGGTGGTTCACGGAAGATCCCGTACAGAAAGCGGATGCTCTCACCAACGATGTTACTGCTCTCGAAGAAGAGGCACCACATACTTATCCAACATCGTGCGCTCAATCGCGCCCAACCATTCTAAGCGCACCCGTCCTTGTCGGTCAATGACGAAGGAAGAGGGCAGGCTCATGGTTCGAAAGGCCTCGCCGGCCCGCTGCTCAGTATCAATCCAGATCGGGAAATTCAACTGTCTCTGAAGCACGTATTCCCTCACATGGCTGGGAGATTCACCGGCATTGATCCCGATCAACACAAATCCCTGATCTGCATAGTCGCCATAAAACGCGTTGAGCGTGGGCAGCTCGGCCACACACGGCGGACACCATGAGGCCCATAGATTGACCAGCACCACCTGCCCACGATAGTCCTTTAGCGAGCGAGAAACGCCTTCCAAATCGGCTAGCGTCAGCTCGGGAGCCGGATAATCGACGCGTGCGGGCACCACAAGAGCCCGTTCGCGCGCCTGAGAAACCTCCTGGCTCCCCGTAAGCAATGCCATCGAAGCGACGCCGCAGGCGATCAATCCGACACCAATGGCCAACGAAGACAAAAGCCGTTTAGACAGCTCCGCAGAGCGGCGTTTGATCTTGGTTTTTTGTTTCATAAGGATGATCTTCCTCCAAGCTATTCAGACGCAAGTACGTCGGTTTATCATACGTTTTCCGTGTATTCTTCTCCAGACAAGAATAGGACAAATGTCGTCACACTCAGGATATTTTCCACTACAGATCGGCCAAGACTTCCATGTAACATTTTGACAATGCTACAAGAGTTACGATCGGCTTTCTTTGAAGACTTGGATGACAAAGTCCTGAGGCTGCTCGATCCGCTGCTGGAAAATTACATTTGTCCCGCAGGAACGGTGATCTTCGAGCAGGGAGAACCCGCCACTCATGTTTACATCCTCCTGAGCGGAACCGTCACCCTGCGCTACAAACCCTATGACGGACCTCCAATCACCCTAACCCAAATCCAGCCTGGAAGCGTGTTTGGCTGGTCGGCGGTGATTGGGAATCTGACCTACACTTCCGGCACGGTAGCCAAAGAAGACATAGAGGCCATCCGCATACGCGGCGTTGAATTACGTCGCTTAGCCATGCGCTATCCCAAAGCCGGCCGGGTCATCTTCGATCGATTGGCCAGGAGAGTTTCCAGTCGCTGGCAAGATGCAACTTTACAGGTGCGTGCTATCCTGGAGGAAGCCGTCTCGACCAGGGAGAAAGGAGCCAAAGCGATGATCAACAACAACAACGGTTACAGCAAAGAACAACAACTTCGCAGTCTCATCGAGAGCCTGAGCGCATATGTGGAACAATTCCATGGCGGCTCGGTGGAATTCGTCTCCCTAGAAGGCAATCGTTTGACTGTCCGCCTGGGTGGCGCCTGTTTGGGCTGTCCCTTGCTCCCCTCGACCTTGCATGGTTGGGTTGCGGGAACGGTGCGTCAATTCTTCCCCGACGTTGAAGTGGTGGCCGCCGAGGTGTGAACGATCACTTTCCGACAAAAACCCCATCCCCTGCCTCTTCTGTCCCTCAACCGGCTACCAATCTAATTCACTGGCCGGAGAGGTATAGCAAAGGCAGGGGTTTCTTTTGCCAGGGTGGGTGCTAGGCATGGCGTGCCTATCGCCGGCGCAGAGCGCCGTAGATCAGCGCGCCGCCGCCGACGATCAGCAGAAACCCTAGGAGATAGGAAAACAATTTCATCCAGCCTACCAGGACGAACAGGCCGAGCACTGCCAAAATGCCGGCCGGGTACCAGGCCCAGCTCATGCCGGCCAGCAGCGCCACCAAGGCAAACGTCAAGGCCATTCCCCATAAAAAGATGCTGGCCTGATTCAACCAGGGGGGAACGATCTGAGTCGCTGCCAGCGTGCTCAACACCCCAGCTGGGATCAGCGACCACCAGCGAGCCCTCTGCTCTCGCAGATACACCACCCAGAAGGCCAGCGCCAAGGCGCCGAGAAATAGCGCCCCCCGATAGACCTCGAATCGGTTGGGCAGCCCGATCATTCCCCCTAGGCCGATCAGCGTCAACCCTGGGAGCACAGCCCACCAAGCGTCCATCATCAGAAAGGACGCTCCTGCCAGGAAGAACACAATGGCCCAGAACATCCTGCTAGCGCTCTCTAATATTCCCTGGGCTTGCAACACATATAGTCCCCCGGCCAAGATCAGCAATAGCCCCCCGATCGCAATCGGGTCCCAGCGCCTGAACATGGCTACTCTCCTCGCCGCGAGAACGACCTCCAGAATCCTCGGCCCAACAACCACAGGCCCACTGCGATCATCAAGATTGCCGGCCCATAGTTGCCGAGCAAAGAGAGCCCGCCAAAAATCGAAGCGAAAATCAAGAAGGCGATCGCGCTGATCACAATTAAATTCAGCCCATGGCGAAAGTTTTGGCGCGGCGTCTCTCCCAACAAGCCAGCCAGGATTGATCCTAGGCCGATCAGACCAGGGATGAGCGTCCACATATATGACCACGCCGCTTGGCCTCCAGCGTAGCGATCATTGACGTAGAAGATGACGCCGATGCCGGCCACGATCGTCGCCGGCACAGCTGCGCCCGGCTGACCGCCTAGCAAACCGAGGAACAAGATCAAGCCGCCGATCCACATTAGGGTATACGGCCAGCGGAAGAGGCGTTCGCTGAATTCGACTAGCGAGGGAACGCTCCCCTGGGCCAGCAACCAAGCTCCGACGGCGATCAACAAGATCCCCAACACCAATTGGGTACGGCTCTGTGTGCTCATTTGTATATATACTCCTTCTTGTGCAGAAATCTCGGCTTCAGTGTATCAAGATTCGGGTCAAACTCCAAGAGCTGATGCAGATCCCTGATGGGTGAAAAATCTTGGTCATGCATCTGGGCTTGTTCAATAAGCACCCTTGACGCGCAAGGAGAGCCCGCTAGAGCAGGCATGGGAGAGGAGCAGCGATGGAATCAGCCGCCGATTCAAGGGTCAAACGGCCTTCTTGAGGCTCTTCTAGAGACGGTTCGTACCCTCCAAAGAGACTTATTAAACAAGCCCCATGCACCTTGCTCGTCCAACGCACATGATATATAATCTGTGCGCTGCATTGGAGAGGTCGCGTAGTCTGGCCTAGCGCGCACGCCTGGAGAGCGTGTTCCCCGCAAGGGGACGCGGGTTCAAATCCCGCCCTCTCCGCTAGCATGCAACGCCCCCGCCGGGGCGTTTTTGTTTGGCCGGCGCTCATCGCAGCTACTCATACACCGATACGCCTTCCACTTCGGCTGCCAGCGGCCTTCACGCCGCACACCGTCGGCGCTCTCAGCAACGCCCAATCGCACTCGTGTTGAACGACCAAGTTGACGATCGGATCGGGCTGTTCCAGATCGTCATACGGGCGGCCTCCCAGCGGGTGGGGAAACCCTTCTTCCCGGCCTTGAATTCAGGACGGCAAAGGCGCCTCGCCGGCCAATTGGCGCTCCAGCTCCTCCGCCGAGGCGGTGGGCTGCAAGCACACCAGGCCCCGACAGACATAGGCGGTCGGCTGCCCATCGAGCAACGGACGGTCGCGCAGCAGGGCCGGCGCTCCAGCTGGCGGAGGAAATCCGGAGATGGCTGCTACCATCTGCGGGCGATAGGTTTGCCAGAGCACGCCGATCATCCGTTGCATCTCCGGGTGATCGAGTTGCCCTAGCAAGGCAACCTCGCGAGTCGGCCCCACGGCAAAATCAGCCGCCGAGAGCCAGAAGGAAAACGCCGCCGGGTAGCGCAACAAGGAACCGTGCACGGCCGCCAGCATGGTTTCGGCGCGGTCGCGCCCCTCCAAACGGTCGCCATAGGCCGCCAGCAGGAGCAAGGCCATGGCCGCCAGCGCATTGCCGGAAGGCGTGGCGTTGTCTTGGAGGTCTTTGGGGCGGAGGAGCAGCGTCTCGTGATCGCGGCGCGTGTCGAAGAAGCCGACTGTCGGATCGGCAAAGTGGGCTACCATCTCGTCGGCCAGTTTCAAGGCCCAGGTGTACCATTCGGGGTTGGGGTCGGATTGGTAGAGGCCGAGCAGGGCCAGGCAGAGGGCAGCGTAGTCTTCGAGATAGGCGTTGTGTTGGGCCTGGCCGTTGCGCCAGGAACGCAATAGACGATCGCCCACATAGAGATGGGTCAGCAGAAAGCGGGCATTGCGAACGGCGGCCTCGAGGTAGTCGGCGCGCTTTAAGTAGCGGCCGGCCTCGGCCAAGGCCAGAAGCGCCAGGGCGTTCCACATCACTAGGATTTTATCGTCGGTGCTGGGGCGGACGCGCCGGCTGCGGGCGGCGAAGAGTCGGGCGTGGCACTCAGCCAATCGAGACCGGATCACGTCTGGGGTAGTTTGGAAGCGGGCAGCGAGGGTCGAGTCGTCGAGGGCGCGTTGGAGGACGATCTTGCCTTCCCAGTTGCCTTGGGGCGAGATTCCGTAGGCGATGCGGAAGAATTCGAACGCTTCGCCCAGCACCTCTCGCAGTTCGTCGAAGGTCCAGACGTAGAATTTGCCTTCTTCGCCTTCCGAGTCGGCATCCAGGCTGCTGTAGAAACCGCCTTGGGGATGGGTCATCTCGCGCAGGAGGAAATCGAGGGTCTCTTGGCAGACGCGGCGGTAGCGCTCCTCGCCGGTGATCAGGTAGGCATGCAGGTAGACTTGGGCCAGCTGGGCGTTGTCGTAGAGCATTTTTTCGAAGTGAGGCACGCGCCAGAAGGCATCTACGCTGTAGCGGGCAAAACCGCCGCCGACCACGTCGTACATGCCGCCGCGCGCCATGGCGTCGAGAGCATGGCGGCAGGCTTTGAGGATGGTCTCGCGACGCGGGGAGCCGGCACAGGCGCGGCGCAGGAGGAATTCGATGGTCATCGGCTGAGGGAATTTGGGGGCGCCACCCCAGCCGCCGTAGCCCCAGTCGTAGGTATCGAGCAGGTGTTGGACGGCGCTCTCAAGGGTTTGGTCGCCTACCGGCACGCGGCTCTCGCTTGGGGACATTTGGAGGCGGAGGTACTCGGCCACGCGCCGGCCGACATTCTCGATTTCGTTGCGCTGTTCGCGCCAGGCGTGTAGCAGGCTAAGCAACACCTCTTTGAAGGAGGGCATGTTGTAGCGGCGCACCGGTGGGAAGTAGGTGCCGGCAAAGAACGGTTTGAGGTCGGGGGTGAGGAACACCGACATGGGCCAACCTCCTGAGCCGGTCATGGCTAGCGTGGCTTGCATGTAGATGGCGTCGAGATCGGGGCGCTCTTCGCGATCGACCTTGATGTTGATGAAATGCTCGTTCAGGAGGGCGGCGATCTCCGGGTTCTCGAAGGATTCGTGGGCCATGACGTGGCACCAGTGACAAGCAGCGTAGCCGATGCTGAGGAAGATCGGTTTGTCCTCGGCGCGAGCGCGCGCCAGGGCTTCTTCGCCCCACGGGTACCAATCCACGGGATTGTGGGCATGTTGCAATAGGTAAGGAGAGGTGGAGGAGGCAAGACAGTTCATAAAAAGATCCTTTCGCGACACGATAAAGGGTCACTCTTCCAAATGGGCCGGCCCGCCCACCGGAGCCACGAGCACCTCTTGAACCCCGGGCAGGTTGCGCAAGCGACGGCTAACTTCGACGTGCACCTGGTTTGGGCAGATGACATGCACGTTGGGGCCGGCATCCACTGTGTAGGCCACCGGCAGTCCTTGGGCGCGCCAGTTGCGCACGGCATGAAAGACGGTGATGGTTGCAGCTTGCCAATACAGCAACGGAGGGCGAGAGGTCATCATGACGGCATGCATCAAGTCCGAATCCAACTCGATCACGGCGGCCAGGGCGTCGAAATCGCGGTTGAGCAAGGCGCGGCGACACAGGTCGAGCCGGCGCGGCGCGTCGGCCACGCGCGCGGCTTGGATCGGGCTAGTCCACGCCAGGACGTGCCCTTCGCCCGAGCCAACTGCCTTGGGTCCGGCATGGACGATGGCGATGCAATCCACCAGATCCCAGTGCTCTGGTGGGGCGATCGAGACGGCATAGGAGTCAGTATCGTCATTGCCAGGATGCCACTCAACGAAACCGCCCGGCACCGACCGGCAGGCCGAGCCAGAGCCGCGCCGAGCTAGGCGCGAGAGGTCGATCTCGGTCAAGCTCAAGCCGGCCGCATGCGAGGCAGCCAGAGCCAGGGCAGCAAAGGCTGAAGCAGAGGAGGCGATGCCGGCCCCGGTCGGGAAGTTGTTCTCGCTGACCACCTCGGCCGATGCGCCCACCCCAGCTCGGGCGCGCACCCAGTCGAGGATCAGGCGCACGCGCTCCAAGCCGGCCCCGGCCACTGGTCGACCGTTCAGGATCAGGCAATCGGAATAGAGCGATGCAGAAAATCGAACGGTGGTGCGGGTGGTCAAGCTGGCCAGATTCATTGAGATCGAGCCGTTAGCCGGAATGCGCAACGCATCATCGCGATTCCCCCAGTATTTAATCAAAGCAATGTTAGCATGGGCAATCGCTGTGGCGGAGGACATGCTTATGCCTATCTATGCCAACGCCACACGACCGGCACAAGGATGATCAGCACAATCAAGGCCCCCATGACAACAATCCCATCTGTGGAGCCGATCGCAATCCGATCGTTCTGTAAAGGGAGGGAGTACAGCAACTGGGAGAAGAGAAGATTCATGGCTCATCTCGAAGGGAACGGCAGAGAATTTCCACAGCGAGGGCGATTCTGGGAGCTTGGCCGGGAAATTCCTCGGGAAATGGCTTGGGAACAATTATAATCTGCTTAGACGCTCCTTGCCGGATCTTCGGCAAAGGTTATAATTCGAACTACTCAGAGCAAATTCGTCGAATTTTGTGGCAAGTATGGCTTTGAATGACTCTTCATGTCTGCCTCATCTTCATCCATCCTTTAGGAGGGGTGCCAAACGGGTCAACTGCTCGCACATAGGGCAGGAAAAAACCGTTACGAACCATTGCCAGAATTGCCATGGCAGAAGCAGGACCGCTGCGGGGCGTTGCTCGCCTCAGAATCGAAGGGGCGCTGGAAAAGGCGGGGGGGTTTTTTTGCGCCGTGGCACGGTGGCCAAGGAATATCCTAATCCTCAGGAGCATCTATGATATCTTCTGTCGTAAAATGGCTTTCTGAGCCATTGGGACGCGTAGCCTTGTTGATTGTTGGGCTGACAGTGATTAGCGGCGCAGCCTGGGGCATTAACGTGCTCCAAACAACGCCGGAACAACCCATTGAGTTTCCTCATGTGCGACATGTGTCTATGGGCATCCCCTGTCTGTATTGTCATCCGGGGGCGACGCGCGGGCCATCGGCCGGCCTGCCTAGCCCAATGAAATGCTGGGGATGTCATCAGCAGATGGAGATCACCAAGACCAGTCCATTGTTGCCGCCATTGGTTGCGGCCATCGAGAACGGCACTCCTTTGAGGTGGGTGCCGGTCGCTCAGGTGCCCGACTTTGTGCAGTTCAACCATCGCCCTCATCTGGCCGCCGGTTTGAACTGTGAGGATTGCCACGGCAACGTGGCACAAATGACGATTTACCAGAATCCACAGGTGATGAACATGGGATGGTGTCTGAATTGTCATCGGGAGCGTTCGGCCGGCAATCCAGAACTTGAGAAGAAATTGCTCGATTGCGGCACATGCCATTACTAATCATGGTTGGAAGGAACGGCGTATGAGCAATACGATTTCACGGCGCGATTTTCTCAAGCTGGCCGGCTTGGGCGCCGCCACGTCGGCGGTGTTGACCGGTTGTGGGCCGGCTGCCAAATATGTGACGCGTCAACCCTATTTCGACATGCCGGAATATACTTACCACGGCGAGAGCACCTATTATGCCACCACCTGTCGTGAGTGCGCCGCCGGCTGTGGGTTGATCGTGCGCACCTTCCAAGGTCGAGCTATCAAAGTGGAAGGCAACCCGGCCCATCCCGTCAACCGCGGCAAGACCTGCGCCCGCGGCCAGGCCACGCTGCAGGGATTGTATAACCCCGACCGCATCCCTGGGCCGATCCGCCAGGGGCGCGCTGGCGCTCTCAGCAGACAGGTCATGACTTGGGACGAGGCGCTTGACATCCTCGCCAAGCTGTTTCAGAACACGCCGGCCGATCAAATGGCCTTCTTGCTCGGGCCGGCTCCTGATCATCTCTACGATTTGGTGGTCGAGCTGGCCGCCCATCTAGGCGGGCCGGCTCCCATCCGCTTTGGGGCGCTCAGCCTGTTCGAAGGACGCACCACGTTGATCCAAGCTGCCCAAGAGCTGTTCGGCCAAGCTGCTTTGCCCTTTTTCGATCTCGCTAGTGCCGACCTGGTCTTCTCGTTCGGCGCCAATTTCCTGGAAACCTGGATTTCGCCAGTGTCTTACACGCGCGGTCTTTCAACGATGCGCAAAGGTCGGGATGGCCGGCGCGGCATTCTGGTACAGTTTGAGGCGCGCATGTCGCAAACGGCATCGGTAGCCGACGAATGGATCCCCATCCGCCTCGGCAGCGAGGGATTGGTGATCGCTGCCCTCGCTCGGTTGGTGGCTGAAGTCCAGGGCCGGCCGGCCGACTCCTTCCAGGAGGTCACCCCAGACGAAGCGGCCACTGCGGCCGACATTCCGCCGGAGATGCTGTATCACCTGGCCGATCGCTTGGCCACGGCGGCTCGTCCATTGGTCCTGGTGGGTGGTTCAGCCCTGGCCCACCGAAACGGCCTGCAAGTGGCCAAGGCCGCCCTGGCCTTGAACGCTCTGCTAGGCAATGTGGGACGCGAAGGGGGTGTGTTCCTCTCGCCGCCGGCGCCCGACGGGGCTCCCCACTCTCGACTGGCCTCGGTCCAGGAGATGGCAGCTTTTGTGCAACGCTTGGCTTCGGGCACCGTCAAGACGTTGTTCATCCACGGTGTCAACCCGCTCTTTGAACTGCCGGCCTCACTCGGCTTGGCCGAAGCTTTGAAAAATGTGGAAACGATCGTCTCGTTTGCCACCTTCCCCGACGAAACCGCCTTGCAGGCCGATTATATCTTCCCTGATCACCATGGCTTGGAGAGCTTCGGATATCAACGGGTAATGGCCGGCGCCAAAGAAGCGGCGCTCTCTGGCCTGCAACCGGTAGTTTCTCCTTTCCACGACACTCGTGCTACTGTCGACCTCCTGCTGGCCGCCTTGGCCCAGGCTGGACGTCCCCTGCCATATTCGGACGAATTTGCCTTTATCCAATCCAAGATTCGGCCATTGATGACGTTAGCCGGCGGTTCTTTCACCGCCCCGGAGGAGCACACCTTTATGGCTCTCTTCCAGCAGCACGGCGGCTGGTGGACTTTGAACGATATGCGCCAGCAGCCTTCGTCACCCCGAGGAAGGATTGCGGTTGCCATGGCTGCGCCTGAAGACGGAGAGTTTTACCTGCTGCCCTTCGTCTCGCCGGTGCTCGGCGAGGCCGGCGCCAATAAACCTTGGCTGCAAGAGACGCCGGATCCGACTACCACGGTCATGTGGAATACCTGGGTTGAGATCAACCCCAAGACGGCCAAGAAGTTGGGGATCAAGAACGACGAGGTGGTGCGTCTGATCGGGCCGGCAGGGGCCATTGAAGTTCCAGTATACGTGTACCCGGCCATTCGTCCAGATACGCTCGCTGTGCCATTCGGGCAGGGACATACCGCCTATGGGCGGTTTGCGGCCGGCCGGGGGGCGAATCCGATCAATTTGCTACTCCCGATCTTAAACGAGGCCGGTGATCTGGCTTTTGCCGACGTAAAAGTGCGGCTAGAAAAGACCGGTCGAAAGTATTCCCTGTCCCGCCTGGAAAGCCGTATCGGAGTTTACGGTGAAGGTCTCGAAGAAGCGCACTAGGAGTGAAGGATGAAACCGATTGACTTGAGTCTGTTCGGCGCCAAAGGCGCTATTGTGGAGGCAGCAGAGGGCAAATGGGGCATGGCGATTGACCAGGACTTGTGCACGGGCTGCCAGGCCTGCGTGGTCGCCTGCGCCATGGAGAATAACGTTCCCTTCGTAGGAGAGATTGACGCCGGCTACGGTCGCTCCATGCATTGGATTCGAATTGAACGGTTTTGGGAGGGGGAATATCCCGAGATCAGGATGACCCCCTATCGGCCGATGTTGTGCCAACAATGTGGCAACGCGCCCTGCGAACCGGTCTGCCCAGCCTATGCAACAGTGCATTCTCAATCGGAGAGGATCAACCTACAGGTGTACAATCGCTGCGTAGGGACTCGCTACTGCGCCAACAACTGCCCCTATCAGGTTCGCTCGTTCAATTGGCGGGATTACACCGACGAGCGGGTGAACGACGCCATCGCAACGCTCAAGAATCAATATAATCCCGACGTAACGGTTCGCCGGCGGGGCGTGATGGAGAAATGCACGTTCTGCATCCAGCGCATCCACCGCGCCCAGGATCGGGCTAAGGCCGAGGGTCGAGAGGTTCAAGACGGCGAGTTTGCCCCTGCTTGCGCCCAGGCCTGCCCAGCCGACGCCATTGTCTTCGGTCGCATTGACGATCTGCGAAGCCGTGTCTCGCGGTTGATACGCCAGAAGCATGGCGTCCACTATCTCGAAGAACTCGGCACCCAGCCGCGCGTGACGTATCTTGTGGGAGGCGCTTCATGACAGAGAAACACGAGCACACAGCCGAGAGACACTTGCGCAAAAAACACCTGATGCTCGACCCGTTGCCACGCGGCCAGATGAACGCCATGGTGATGGAGTCCATGCATGCCACGTCCTGGAAGTTCTGGGTGGTGTTTGCTGTGTTGGCCGCCATCACTGCTTGGGGACTATTCTACTCCTGGGGCGTTCTCATGTTGGATGGTCTGGGCATGGCCGGCGTGAATCGCCCGTCGTATTGGGGGATCTTCTTGGTGAACACGGTGTTCTGGATCGGCATTAGCCATGCCGGGACGTTCATCTCGGCCATCCTGCGGGTCTTCAAAGCCGAATTCCGCCGCCCGTTCACGCGTGCCGCCGAGTTGATGACCACCTTTGGCCTGATCCAGGCCGGCTTCAGCATTCTGATGCACATGGGACGAGTCTGGCTGGCCTACTGGCTATTGCCCTACCCGAATCAGCGCCAGCTCTGGCCCAACGTCCACTCGCCCCTCACTTGGGACCTGCTGGCCATCACGACCTACTTGTTGGCCTCCACCATGTACCTATTCCTTCCTCTGATCCCCGATCTGGCGATGGCCCGCGATCGCTCGACCGGCTGGCGCAAGACATTCTATAAAATCCTCGCCCTGGGCTTCCGCGGCACCGAAGGCGAATGGACTCACTTGCGAACGGCGATGAACATCTTTGCCTTTGCCATCATCCCGGTGATGTTCTCGGTGCACACCATCGTCTCCTGGGACTTTGCGATGGCGACCCGACCGGGCTGGTCGTCCACCGTCTTCGGACCCTACTTCGTGATCGGCGCGCTGCATTCGGGAATGGGCGCTGTGGTCGTGGTGTTGGCGATTGTGCGCGCCACGATGAAGCATATGGACTATTTCATCCGCACCGAGCACTTCGAAGCGATCGGCAAATTGATGCTGATCATTTCCATGGGTTGGGGATATTTCTTCTTCAACGACTACATCGTCCAATGGTACGGCGGCGATGTGTGGACCAAACAGCTGCTCCATTGGCACGAGGCCGGCCCTCTGGGATGGATGTGGTTCGCCATGCTGATCTTCAACGTCCTGATCCCTTGGCTGGTCTTGTGGAACCGTACCTGGCGCTCCAATCCCTGGATCATGCTGACGGTCGGCCTGTTGATCAACGTGGGCATGTGGCTTGAACGGTATATCATTATTCCGATCTCCCTGACGATCAACCGCATGCCGTTCACCTGGCGGATGTATGAACCCGGCATAGAGATTCCGTTGGGCATTGGGACCCTGGCCTTTTTCATCCTCCTCTACCTGATCGCCTCGCGCCTGATTCCTCTGGTTCCGGTTTGGGAAGTGCAAGAAGGCCAGATGGCGCACTCGCTGAAGAAAGTTGGCCGCGAGACGGTGGTCACAGTGGCAGAGTTAGAATAAGGAGGCCGCTATGACAACAAGCGCACAAACATCGTTGCTGGCCGTCTTTAGCGATATTGAACCGGCCGCTGATGCGATCGAACAACTGCGCCTTCTCGGCATCGGCGATGACTGTATGAACGTGATCTCGGGCATTCCGGTGACCGAGGCGATGCTGGGCCGGCCCCGGCAGTGGACGAACGTGCCCCGACTAGCGTTGGGCGGCGCCGTGATTGGCTTTGGGGCCGGCCTGTTCTTGGCCTTCGTTGCGCCCAATCTGTATCCGATCGTGGTGGGTGGACGACCCTATGCATCGTTCCCGCCGGCCGTGATCATCCTCTTTGAACTAACCATGTTGGTCATGCTGCTGGCAACCTTCCTGGGCGTGTTCCTCGACTCGTTCTTCCCCAACTATCGCCCCATGCACTATGTGCCGGAAATCAGCGACGGCAAGATCGCCATCCTGATCGAATGTCCACCGGCGGATGAATCTCGCATGATCACTACCCTCAGGAAACTGGGCGCCGAGTCCGTCCAATTTGCGGAGGCGCAACACCTATGAGACTGCTCAAACAACTCTCCGTCGTGTTTTCCGTCATTGCCCTGCTAGCGGGTGTATTGATGTTATTTGCCTTCGATATCATCAAGATTCAATGGGTCAGCTTCATGGGTCTGCAACCCTCGTTTGGAGATATGGAAGAACCCCTGCCTCCTCCTGCCCGTTCTATTCCCATCCAGGGGCCGGTTTATCTTATAGAGCTAGGACCGGAGGCCTTGGTCAATCCGGTGCCGGCCAATGAAGTGTCGGTTGCGCGCGGCGCACAACTCTACGCCATCCACTGCGCTATGTGTCACGGCCCGGAAGGCCAGGGCAACGGTCAAATTGCAGCCTTCTTAAAAAACCGCCCGGCCGACCTGACCTCGGCCGTCGTGCAGTCCAAGGGCGACGGATCGATCTTCCTGACCATCAGCCTGGGCATTCAGGGGCGTATGCCGGCCTTGAACGAGAATCTCACGGTGCGCGAGCGATGGGACGTGGTGAACTATCTGCGCACCTTGGCCCAGCCTACCACACCCTGAGGAGAGAAGGAGAATCCATGGACGATTTCCAACCTTTCATGCTGCGCATCCTGGCCGGCTTTATTGTGCTCATCGTCGGCTTTATCGTATTTATCTACCTCATGGGATGTGGCTTCGATCTTGCGTGTTATCGGGCCCAATCCGAAGACATTGCCCTGAAGACGCCCGTTCCCACCTTGATCCCGGCCACCCTACCTGCCCCGGCCCCGACCGCCCCAGCCGGCTCCTCCCAATGCCAAGTAAACGCCCTGGACTTGCTCGGCGCCTGGGTCGAAGCCGGCTACCCTGAGTCGCAGCCCTTCTCGTTCACCGACCGCACCGGCGCCCTTTGCCAAGGAACCTTTGCCGCCGACATCTTCCCTCTGCTGAACGAGAACCATGTGTGGTACCCGGCTTCACTGTCGTGCACCTCGTGCCACAACGCAGCGCTGCGGAAAGACAGCGCCGGCTTAGACCTAAGCAGCTATGCCGGGATTCTGGCTGGCTCACAACGCCAGACTCCTGAGCAAGCCAAAGGGGTGGACATCCTAGCAGGCGGTCATTGGAAAGCCTCTATCCTCTACCGAACCCTCACCCTCGCCGAGAACATCCCCGCCGGCCATCCCCCTGCCGACTACCCGCCAAGCGAACGGATCATCTACGCCGGCGCCTACGCGCCTGCCGCAACCACCCCCTAACCTGTAGATATATCCCTACCTGATCGGCGCGCTGTCCCCCCTCGACAGCGCGTCACCATTTCTCCTGCTCCCCCACTCTCTTCACTCTCTCCCCCTCTCCCCTTCTTTCATGTATACTTCCCTTCACAACTTCCTACAAGGTGCCCTCTATGCATGAAGATCCCCGAATCCTAGAACTCCGTCGAATGCGCGCTCGCGCCCTAGAAGGAGGCGGTGCAGAACGCATTGCCAAACAACGCGCCAAAGGCAAACTCACCGCTCGTGAGCGCCTGGACCTGCTCCTCGATCCTGGAACTTTCAACGAAATCGAACCGTTCATCACCAGTTCAGCGGCCGAACTTAGCTCAGAAAGCGAACGTTTCTTCGGCGACGGCGTCGTAACCGGCTACGGACAAATCGAAGGTCGCACCGTCTATGTCTATGCCCAAGACTTCACCATCTATGGCGGCACCCTTGGCGGAATGCAAAGCCACAAAATCTGCCGCGTCATGGATTTGGCCCTGCGCAACGGTACGCCCTGCATCGGATTGATCGACTCGGGCGGAGCACGCATCCAGGAAGGCGTCAAAGCCTTGGGAGGCTACGCCGAAATCTTCCGGCGCAACGCCCAATACTCCGGCGTGATCCCCCAGATCAGCGTCATGCTGGGTCCATGTGCCGGCGGTGCCGCCTACTCCCCTGCCTTGCAAGACATCATCATCATGGTGGACAAACAATCCTTCATGTTCCTCACCGGCCCCGAAGTGATCAAAACCGTGACCGGCGAGCGCATCGACCCCGAGACGCTCGGCGGGGCCACGGTTCACGCCACCATCAGCGGCACCACCCACCTGGTAGCCCAATCCGAGCAAGAAGCCCTGGCCCTGGCACGACGCGTCCTCAGCTACCTGCCCTCCAACAACGTCGAGAACCCTCCCTTCCGGCCCAACGGTGACGATCCGCTGCGCATGGAGGAATGGCTAAACCAGATAGTTCCCCTAGACCCTAAAGAACCCTACTCCATGCACCAAGTCATCGAAGCCGTCGTGGATCGAGGGACCTTCCTCGAGCTTCAGTCCGATTGGGCGCGCAATGCCATCATCGGCTTGGCGCGCATCGGTGGCTACAGCGTCGGCATCGTAGGACAAGAGCCCTCGGTGCTGGCCGGCGTGATCGACATTGACGCTGCTGATAAGATGACGCGCTTCGTCCGCATGTGCGATTGCTTCAACCTCCCCCTGGTCACCTTTGTAGATTCGCCTGGTTTCCTGCCTGGCGTGGCCCAAGAACACGGCGGTATTATCCGTCATGGCGCCAAACTGCTCTACGCCTATTCTGAGGCCACCGTTCCCAAGATCACCGTTATTACTCGGAAAGCCTACGGCGGCGCTTATGTGGTGATGTCCAGCAAATACCTGGGCACCGACGTCACCTATGCTTGGCCGAGCGCCGAGATCGCCGTCTTGGGCGCAGAGGGTGCGGTGAACATCCTCTACAAAAAGCAGATCGAATCGGCGCCCGATCCGCAGGCTGAACGCCAACGCCTGGCCGAAGAATACCGCCGCAAATTCAACAACCCTTACCATGCCGCAGCCACAGGATACGTAGATGATATTATCGAACCGCGCGAAACCCGTCCGAAGATCATCGCTGCCCTGACCGCCCTGCGCGACAAATACGCTCCGGCTCCGCCCCGCAAACACGGCAACATTCCGGTGTGAGCCGGCCCAAACCATCCCCCGCTTTGCTGCCAGAGCGCATCTTCCCGTGAAACCCTCGGTAGGAGATTGCAGACGGCTTCTCAGCCAGCCTATCTCCCCAAGCCCTTGCTTTAGAGGTACCTATGCGCATCCTGCTCCTGACCTGCGAATCCCTCACTCGTGCTGCCTATGCTGCCGCAGCGCGCTCGCCCAACATTGTAGACGTGACCATCGTCCCACGCAACCGTCACCAGCCCGACGACATCCGCGTCCGCCTGCAAACCCTGATCGATCAGGCAGACGACCAACCTTACCAAGCCATCGGACTGGTCTACGGCTTATGCGGCATGGCCACGGCCGGCCTGAGGGCGCGCCGCATCCCCCTGGTCCTGCCTCGCGCCCATGATTGCATCACCTTGCACCTTGGCTCGCGCCAACGCCACGAAGCCGAACTGCAAAAAGAACCGGCCACCTACTGGTATGCCCAAGACTACCTGGAGCGCGTCCAGGGCGCCCACGCCGCCCTTGCCATGGGGCAAGGCAGCCAAGCAGAAATGGATGCCATCTACGAAACCTACTGTTACAAATACGGCAAACAAAAGGCCGACCGCCTGATGGCCATCATGGGCGATTGGCTATCGCATTACAAACGTGCCGTCTTCCTGGTCATCGATCCCGACGTGGTCACGTCGGCCGAAGAAGAAGCGCGCGCCCAAGCGGCCCGTCGCGGCTGGACCTTTGAACGCCTGCCGGCCGACTTCAGCTTGATCCAGCGCCTATGCGATGGCGATTGGTCCGAGCAAGATTTCCTGATCGTTCCTCCAGGCCAACGCACGCGCCCTACCTACGAGAACGACATCCTCGCCATCGAATAACCCACCGAAATCTCCCTACCATCATGTCCCTCTCCTGCCACATTGATCTACAACCGATCGGCAAGCGCATCAGTGTCCTGGCCGGCACCAACCTGCTCGACGCCTGTCAACAGGCAGGGGTCGAGCTGGTAGCCCTGTGCGGCGGCGCAGGCGTCTGTGGCACCTGTCGCGTGCGGGTACTCAAAGGACAGCTGAGCGATCACACGCCCACCGAATTGGACGAACTCAGCCCCGCTGAACGCGCGCAGGGCATTCGCCAGGCCTGCCAAGCCGAGGTGCTCTCCGACTTGGTGATCGAGATCCCACCCGAGTCACTCAGTGCACCCCAGCGCCTCTCCATCGAAGGCCAAGAAGCCGAATTCGACCCCCAAGAGCCGGTTATTCAAGCCTTCGACCTGATCGTGCCCCCAGCCACCCTGACCGATCTCCGCCCCGACACCACCCGCATCCTAGATGCCTTGCGAGAAACCGCAGTCGCCTCCCAGCCCCTCGCCACCGAAACCATTCGCTTCGACCTCGAAGCGCTCAAAACCCTGGCGCCGTTGCTGCGCACCCAAGATTGGCGTCTGCGCCTAACGTTGCGCAACCGCTCAGAAGGGGTAGCCTTCTTGCCTGCCGGCGCCCCCCTCTACGGCTTAGCGGCGGATATCGGCACCACCAAGATTGCCGTCTACCTGGTAGACCTGGCCTCTGGCGCCACCATTGCCAAAGGTGGAGCCATGAATCCCCAAATTGCCTACGGCGAAGATATCATCAGCCGCATTCGCTACATCAACGATCACCCCACCGACGGCTTAGCCACCCTTCAAGGACGCCTAATAGAAAGCCTGAACGACCTGATCGCCGACCTGAGCCGCTCACACAACATCGATCGTCAGCAGATCGTCGAGGCAGTGGTGGTGGGCAATACCGCCATGCACCACATCTTCGCCGGCCTGCCGGTGCGGCAACTGGGCGACTCCCCCTACATGGCGACGGTGGGCGAAGCCCTGCACATCAAAGCGCGCGATCTAGGTCTGCGCCTGGCAGACGGTGCCACCATCTACCTACCACCCAACATCGCCGGCTTCGTCGGAGCTGACCACGTCGCCATGCTGATCGGAGCCGGCCTGACAAACGTCACCGATACCCTGATCGCCCTGGATATCGGCACCAACACCGAGCTCAGCCTCTTCCACCGTGGCCGTCACTGGACCTGCTCCTGCCCTTCCGGGCCGGCCTTCGAAGGCGCCCACATTGAAGATGGAATGCGCGCCGCACCAGGGGCCATCGAACGCGTGCGCATCGAGGGCGACCACGTGCAGATCCACACCATCGGAAACCTGGACCCGATCGGCATCTGCGGATCCGGCATCCTAGACGCCGTGGCCGAATGCAAAAAAGCCGGCCTACTCACCCCGCGCGGCGCCTTCACTGGCAGTCATCCTCGCCTGCGCGGCTCGGGTGGGAACGCCGAATTCGTCCTGGTCCCCGCCGCCAAGTCCAAGACAGGACGTGACCTTCGGATGACCCGCAAAGACGTCAACGAAATCCAACTCGCCAAGGGTGCTATCCGGGCCGGGATCGAAGTCCTGCTCGACGTAGCCGGCATCCAGGCCGCCGACCTCCACCAGATCGTCATCGCCGGCGCCTTTGGAACCTACCTCGATGTCGACAGCGCCGTCGCCATCGGCATGCTGCCGCGCCTCGAGCGCTCTCGCTACCGCCAGATCGGCAATGCGGCCGGCATCGGCGCACGGCGCATGCTCCTCTCCCAAACCCAGCGCCGGCTGGCCGAGTCCCTGGCCCGCCACGTGGAATTCGTCGAGCTGGCCAAACATCCCTCCTTCACCAAAATCTACTCCCGCTCCCTGGTGCTGATCTAAATTCTGCCCGCAAGTCAAATGGCAGGTCGATCCGTCCCGAACAAATTGTGCCAATTTTGACCGTAAAAATCATATATAATATATAATGCTCACTACCACCCCACAGTTTGACCTCTCCCCCATTGCTTAGGAGGCCCCATGACCACCTTCCTTCACTCAACCGAAACCTACGTCCAAGGCTCGCTCACCCTGCCGCGTCCCTACTTCGTCTCCGACCACGTCTTCGCCCAAGAACAGGAACGCATCTTCTCTCGCTACTGGCTGTGCATCGGTCGAGCCGAACAGATCCCCAACCCAGGCGACTACTTCCTCTACAATATCGGCGACGAAAGCCTGATCATCATCCGCGACCGAGACAACCAAATCCATGCCTTTTACAACGTCTGTCGTCATCGAGGCGCCCGTATCTGCCAAGAGGCGGCCGGCCACCTGCCCGGTTCCATCCAGTGCCCCTACCATGCCTGGACCTTCGACCTACAAGGCAACCTGATCGGAGCGCCCAACATGGATCGGGTAGAAGGATTCCGCAAGCAGGATTACCCTCTCCATCGCGCTGCTCTACACGAATGGGAGGGCTTCCTGTTCCTGAACCTCTCTCCTGCCCCGCCATCCTTCGAGCAATTCTTTGCCCCTCTGATGAACAAATTCACCGCCTGGCAGCTTGGCCGACTACGTTCAGTCCGGCGCATCGAATACCACGTTCGCGCCAACTGGAAACTGATCGTTCAGAACTACTCCGAGTGCAACCACTGTTCGCCGGTCCATCCTGAACTGGTCAAAAAATCCCCGCCCAACAGCGGTCACAACGACCTGACCGAAGGTCCCTTCCTGGGCGGCTACATGGAACTCCGCCATGAGGTAGGTAGCATGACCCTAAGCGGCCAGATCAGCGCCCCACCCATTCCCACCGTCGCTGGTCCGGACCTCGATCGGGTGTACTACTACTCGATCTTCCCCAACATGCTCCTCAGCCTCCACCCCGATTACGTGATGTATCACACCCTGACGCCCCTCTCCCCTGCCGCCACCTTAGTGACCTGTGACTGGCTCTTCCACCCCGATGCCTATACCCATCCCCGCTTCCGCCCCGAAGACGCCATCGAATTCTGGGACCTGACCAACCGCCAAGATTGGCACGTATGTGAAATCTCCCAACAAGGGGTAGCTTCTCGAGTTTATGCCCCCTCGCCCTACGCGCCCAACGAATCCATCCCTGCAGCCTTCGATCGAGAATATCTGCGAGCGATGGGAGAGTAAACGAAAACTTCCGAGGCCCTAGCTGGCCTCAGAAGTGGGTGTTTGGGGAGCCTGATGGGTCTCGAACCCACAACCCCTTGATCCACAGTCAAGTGCTCTACCGTTGAGCTACAGGCTCCGTGCGGTGCGGCCGATATTATATCACACTTGGTCGAATGCAGACAATCTCTATAGGGCTTGTTCGATAAGTCTCTTTGGATGGCACGAACTGTCTCTAGAAGAGTCACAAGAAGGCCGTTTGACCCTTGAATCGGCGGCTGATTCCATCCCTGATCCCCTCCCATGCCTGCTCTAGCGGGCTCTCCTTTTGTGTCAAGGGTACTTAGAACAAGCCCACCTCTATACAGCTCGATTTGCCCCATCCACCGACAAAGGGCAGCGCTCTGGGCCCTATTCGACCACTCAAGGCCACAGGTCCGAGATCATCTCTTCCAGGCCGAGGCGTCGCAAAGTGTCGGGCAAGGGTTTGCCGGTGATCGGGTCCCAGCCACGAGCGACGTAGTAAGCATCGAGCATCTCTTCGAAGGGGATTACATAGCCAGCGGCCCCTCCGTCGGGCAGGGGTTGGCGCAGGGGGGCCGGCAGAGTATCGTGGGCACGTTGCAAGCCGCGGCGGATATTGATCGCTCGTTTGAGATTCCATGCCCGTTCGCCGCAGCGCAGCGCATCTTCTATCGTCCATCCGTAGCCGCAAGCTGTGTTGATCAAGTCCACGACCGTTTGAGGCGGCAGGTTGGCGAAAATACACATGACCAGGGCGTTGAACACCGTCCGCCAATTCTGATGGATTGCCACATTGGCCGCTTTCTCTGCTCCGGCCTGGCGGTCAAAAAACTTCAAGCCCAAGGTCTCTTCCGCCTGTCCCCAATCCACAAAAAAGTAATCGCTTTGATTGTGACAGGCCCCGCGCGGGCTAGTGGCATACGAAAGCGCCATACCCGACACAGCGCGAGGATCGTGATAGGCCACCTCCAAGCCGTTCACTTGCACCGCTTCCTCCTCGGCGCCGAAATAACGCCCGAGCTGTCGCGAGCCGCGCCCCAACAGCTCCCCGATCCCTTGGCGTTGGGCCGTGCGATGGATCAAGGCTTCTGCTGCCTGCGGGTCGCCCCAGCGCAGAACAAGGCCATCGGTATCTTTCTCCGAGATCACGCCACGCTCGAAGAGATGAAAGGCCAGGCCGAGCGTGTTCGACATGGAGATCGTATCCATCCCATAGCGATCGCACAGGTCGCCCAAGCGGGTGATCGCGCGCAGATCGTCGATCAGCAGATTGGGACCAAATCCCGCCAGCGTCTCATACTCCGGGCCTTTCTGTTTGCCAGTGCCCAGGTCCACCACACGCCCGCAGGCGATCACACAACCATGGCAGGCGCTAGTCCCGCTTAGAATCGTCTCGGCCATGGTCGAGCCAGAGATGCGATCTACGTCTGGCATTACCCCCTGGCGATAGTACCGTTTGGGCATAGCGCCCAGATAATCGGCAAAGTCGGCCACTCCCGACGTACCCAACTCATGCAGCACGCGCGTCTGATTATCGGCCTTCAAGGCTCGGTTGACGGTCAAACGCAACGCATGATAGGCTTGAGCATCGGCCAGCGGGATAGTTCCGCTGCCTCGCACAGCGATGGCCTTGAGATTCTTCGTCGCCATGACCGCACCCAAGCCCGTGCGTCCGGCCGTGCGCCCATGGTCGCAGAAAATGCCCGAAAACAAAACCCCGTTCTCGGCCGCCGGCCCCACACACGCTACGTGCACTCCTGGCAAACCGATCTCCCCTTTGATTGTCTCCTGCGTTCGATATGTATCCTGCCCCCAGATCAGACGCGCCGAACGCACCTCTACCCGGCCATGATGTATCCAAACATACACCGGCTCTGCCGCCCGACCGACGATCCAGACCCCATCGTACCCCGCAAAACGCAACTCCGGCCCCCAAAACCCTCCGCAATTCGATTCGGCCCACAAACCGGTGAGCGGCGACAGCCCGCAAACCACGAAGCGCCCCACCGCCGGCCCCAGCGTGCCACTCAACGGTCCATTCAAAAACAACAACGGCGCCTCGTCTGATAGCGGATCGAGATCGCCCCTGAGGTGAGCATACAACAGGCGCGCCGCAAGCGAAGCGCCCCCCAGGTAAGCTTCTCGCCAAACGTTCGGGAGCGTATACTCTTCAATTTCACCGTTACTCAAATTGATGACTAGAATCGGTTGCATGCGTGATCTCCTTTGGGATCGACAACCACCGGCAGTTACCCAAAAAAACCATCTTGAATAGAATTCTTTTTGCCGTATAATTCTAACATCGCTGCTGCGCCAAAGGACAGAGCCTGTGGCCGGTATGATGCGTCTCAAGCAAGCGCCATCAGACCAGGTCAGTAACTTTTTAGAGAGGAGGTGAGGCGCCGTCTTTCTACAAAGCCATACGCCATCCCCACCCCCATCCGCCAATCCTGTTCGAAATGAGGAGACAATCGCCATGAAAAAATCCATCGCTCTATTTAGCCTGCTGATCGTCCTTTCCCTCGTTCTATCCGCTTGTGGCCCCCGTCAGACTCCGCCGACCGATCTGCTCTCAGCCATCAAGGCCCGTGGCTACATTCTCGTCTCCACAGATCCCAACTATGAACCGCAATCCTTCCTGAACACCGAAGGCAAACGCCCAGCCAATACCAAATGCCCTGGCGATGCCTTAACCGCTGCCGAAATGCAGGGCTTCGACGTGGATGTGGCCATTGCCGTTGGCCAAGCGCTCGGTGTGGAAACCTGCTTTGCTACGCCGAGTTGGGATGCGATCACCGCCGGCAACTGGGCTGACAAATGGGATGTGAGCATTGGCTCCATGACCATCACTCGCGAGCGTCAGAAAGTGCTGGATTTCAGCATCCCCTACTATTATGCCAAGGCCATGATTGCCGTCCACAAAGACTCCGGCATCACCTCCATTGACCAGCTGGCCGGACAAGCCCTGTGCGTCGGCACGGCCACTACCTATGAAACCTGGCTGAACGGTCAGGACCTGGGCTTCCCGCCCACTTCGATTTATGCCCAGCCTCCGGCCAACGTCACAGTGTTCGCTGTAGAGACCGACCAGGAATGCGCCCAAGCGCTGGCCGCCGGACGCAAGGACTTCATCGGCTATGTCACCTCTGAGACCGTGGTGGATGCCAACATTGAGGCCGGCATGCCAGTGACTAAACTGGCCACTGTCTTCGCCGAGGAGCTGGCCGCCGCCTTCGACAAAGCCTCTAGCCTGAGCACGGAGACGTTGCGTGCCGAGGTCAACAAGATTTTCGAGGCCATGCACAACGATGGTAGGCTCTCGCAACTTTCCATCAAGTGGTTTGGTGTTGATCTAACCCAACCGCCTCAATAAAGCACTTCTGCAGGAAGCGGTCGAAATCTCCCACCTTTCATCGACCGCTTCCTGCTCTTCCGAAACGATCGATCTGCGTTTGGTGTTGTTCTCAAAAAGCCAGAGGCCAGGATCCTACCAGCCATAGAGCCCACCCAACCGGCATGTTAGCGAGAACCCAGCTTCTCGAGACAATGGCTAAAAGGACAAAACGCCATGAACTTGTCTTGGACCAAAGATCAAGCTCCCAAATCGCAAGCCGATCTGCTCTACGAGGCCATCCAGCGAAAGGAACGCGCCTTTCGGGTTTACGTGGCCATCTCATGGGCAATCTTCTTTGTGTTCTTACTGTTCCTCTTTAGCGGTCAAGAATTCACCTTGGCCGGCCTGACCTTCAAGACTATCAAAATCAACAGCGAATTCATCCGCAACAACATCTGGTTCATCGCCGGTGGTGTTGGAGAGACCATTCGCATCTCCGTTCTCTCTATCTCGCTGGCCATTGTCCTGGCACTTCTGGCGGCCTTAGGACGGCTTTCGCGCATCCCACCCATCTTCGCCTTGAGCACCTTCTACGTCTCCCTGATCCGTGGGACTCCCCTTTATCTCCAGATTTTCTTCTTTTTCTTGGCTCTGCCTCAACTCGGGATCGTCTTACCGGGCCTGTGGGCCGGCGTGCTCGCCCTGGGACTCAACTACGGCGCCTACATGAGCGAGACCTTCCGCGCTGGCATCATGTCGGTCAGCAAAGGGCAACGAGAGGCCGCTCTCGCCCTGGGCATGACTTATGGCCAGATGATGCGACGCATTGTCCTCCCTCAAGCCTTGCGCTTCGCCATTCCCCCGATGGGCAACGACTTCATCTCGATGACCAAGGACTCAGCCCTGGTGGCAGCCACCGGCTTCGTCCATGAACTGATGTGGCGTGCCGTCAAAGTGGGGCGCGCCCAATTTCGCAATCTGGAGGCGCTCATCATGGCGGCCATCTTCTATTGGCTAATGACCCTCATCCTGACGGCCATCCAGACCCGCATCGAGGCCCGACTGGCAAAAGGGGATCGCTAACAATGAGCCTGCCCATCCTGAGCATCCGCAACCTGCACAAATACTTCGGTCGCTTGCACGTCCTCAAAGGCATCAACTTAGACGTGCAGCCGCGTGAAGTGATCTGCATCATTGGCCGCAGCGGTTCTGGCAAGAGCACCTTGTTGCGTTGCATCAACTTCCTAGAAGAGCCTTCCGAGGGAGAAGTAGAGATCTACGGCCTGCGCATCCCGGCCGGCAGCCGGGGAAAAGAACACAATCGTCTGGTACACGAAGCTCGACTACTGACCGGCATGGTCTTCCAGGAATTCAACCTCTTCCCCCACATGACCGTCCTGCAAAACGTGATGGAAGCGCCGGTGATCGTGAAGAAGATGGACAAAAACAAGGCCCGCGAGCTGGCCGAGATGAACCTGGCTCGTGTGGGCATGCTGTTCAAAAAGGACGAATACCCCAATCGCCTCTCCGGCGGTCAGAAACAACGCGTGGCCATCGCCCGCGCCCTGGCCATGGAACCCAAGATCATGCTCTTCGACGAGCCTACATCTGCTCTCGATCCGGAATTGATCGGCGAAGTGCTGGAAGTGATGAAAGCCCTGGCCAAAGAAGGGACCACCATGCTGGTTGTCACCCACGAGATGGGCTTCGCCCGCGACGTGGCCGATCGGGTGATCGTCATGCACGAAGGTGAGATCATCGAAGAAAGCACCCCGCAAGAGATCTTTGCTAATCCAAAACAAAAACAAACCCAAGCTTTGCTCGAACGCTATCGCTCGGGTCGCTCCGAATAAAAAACCCTTCCTATCGGTTGGACTGTTGGATACACTGAATCTGCTGCGTCACACGCTCGCCATGCAACCGAGGATCTCAAAAACAACGGCCCTCCCTAATTTGCTGACCTCAGACTCCAACAAAACCATCATCTGACGGCTACCACCAAACGCGCCAAACCCCTTTCCGCCGGCCCTGTGACGCGCCCAACCACTCGGCCGGCGATCCTCATGGCCGTCATCTCCTGCCGGGAATGGTGCAGAGAGCTCTCTAGGCCGCTCTCAGATCATCTCCGTCGTGATCTCTCGCGCACAGCGCACAAAATCCAATACCGTTGGAACCGAACGCATCATCACCGCCATATTCCCCTTGACCGCTAACTTACGCGTTAACATCGCCTGCATTGGATCCAACTTCCCTGTCAGAATGCGCTTGATGTTCTCATAGGTAGCGGTCAACACGAAGGCGGCGTTGCGCTCGCTCGGATCGTTCATCTCAGCAACCCCGCGACAAGTTCCATGCCACAAATCCAAATAAAACACCTTCCGTTCCTGCAACGCTCCTTCGGGTTCGATCACGATGATCAAGTCGCCTTCCCACTTTTTTGCAATCTCGGCATACTGCGGATCGCTGTTCAGCTTGGTCTCCAGTTCCTTCAACCATTCTAGCGAGGGAAAGATAGCGCTCATGACAACTCCTCAGGGGACTTCTCCGAACCTGCTGCCTGTTTTGGGGCCAATTGACGCATACGGGCTTGATTTTACCATTCAGGTCGATCCTTTTCTAACCAGAGGCGCCTGATTATGAGCATAGCCTGCGCTATGCGCGCACCTTTCGAGCGACCCTGCATCTGGTGAACGACGATCACCGCTCGATCGCCCCCCTGCCGCTGATCGCCCTCCCTGTTCGACACCTTCTTGTAGACCGTCGAAGGGGGGCTTTGAGGCCGGCCAACTTCCTCAGCACCCCCTCAGCGAACCGCTGAGGTAGCAGCCCACAGCGGGCTTTGATCCCCGATCCTCCGAAACGAATTGCAGTCGAGTCAGGAATAGCCAGCATTCGGACCAAAAAACAGCATCCCGAACAGGGATGCTGTAGGTGCGCTGGAGAGGACTTGAACCTCCACGCCTTGCGGCACATGGCCCTCAACCATGCCTGTCTGCCAGTTCCAGCACCAGCGCACAAATTCAAGCTAGCAGAACATATTATAATCGGCTTACCTTGCTTGTCAAGAAACCTTAAGCGGAGAGCATATGATTCGCATTGTTGTTGACGCCATGGGGAGTGATAACCATCCCCACCCCGACGTAGAGGGCGCCGTAATGGCGGCGCGCGAGTATGGAGTGGAGATCATCCTGGTCGGCGACGAGGCCCGCATTCGGCCGGTGCTGGAAGCGCAGCGCCCTAGCAATCTGCCGATTCGTCTGGTCCACGCTCCGGATGTCCTGACTATGGAAGACAAGGGCGAAGAACTGGCCTTCAAAGCCCGCCACAAAGACGCGAAGAACTCCATGGCTGTGGGGATTGACTTGGTCAAGCACGGCCAAGCCGATGCCTTTGTCACCGCCGGCAATACTGGCGCGGCCATGGTGACTGCTCTCTTCCGCCTCGGTCGCATTCGTGGCGTGGAACGGCCGGCCCTGGCGCCAATCTTCCCCACCGCTACTGGCTCCTGTGTGGTGCTCGACGTCGGCGCCAACCCCGATTGTGATCCCCTCCACCTGTTGCAATTTGCCATCATGGGCAGCATCTACGCCGAAAAAGTGCGCGGCGTGCAGCGCCCAAAAGTGGGGTTGATCTCCAACGGCGAAGAAGAAGGAAAAGGCAATCAATTGGTGCGCGACGCCACGCCGCTCTTCAAAGCCTCCCCATTGCTCAATTTCTACGGCAATGTTGAGGGCAAGGAGGTGATCGGCGGCAAGGTGGATGTGGCCGTGACCGATGGCTTTGTGGGGAATGTGATGCTCAAGACCGCTGAGGCAGTGGCTAAGCTCATCGTTGATAAAATTCGCAATGCCATTAAGGCCGGCGGGTTGCCGGCCCTGATCGGGGGACTGCTGATCAAGCCGGCCATGGGGCAAGTCAAAAAACTGCTTGATCCCAGCGAGCATGGGGCAGCGCCGCTGCTCGGCGTCAATGGGTTGGTGTTCATCGGCCATGGTCGCTCCGATGCCATTGCTATCAAGAACGCCGTTCGAGTGGCCAAAGAAGCAGTGGAAGCCAAAGTGCTGGACGCCATCAAATCGGCCATCGAGGACAGCTTGAAGAAATAACTTCGTCGAGGCATTATGAAGATCGTCAAAAATGAGAAGCTGATCACACGCAACGCTAAAATTGGACGCTATTCCTCCCTAGTGGGGTTGTTGATCATCATCGGGGTAACCATCTATCTGTTCCAGGCCATGGGTCGGGCCGAGACGATAACTGAAACCACCACCTGGCTGCTGCTCGGGACCCTGTTGGTCAGCATGATCATCTCCCAGGTGAGCGTCTACTTTGCTACCCGTTGGGGACGTCGCCCCGATCTCTTGCTGGAGAAAGCCCTCAAAGGCCTACCGGGAGACTACACCCTATATCACTACACGACACCGGTTCCCCATCTCTTGGTCGGCTCCGCCGGCCTTTGGCTGCTGTTGCCCTACTTCGTGCGTGGCGTCGTCACCTATCGTAAGAATCGCTGGCGATTGAGCGGCGGCTCCTGGGCCAGCAAATACATGCGTTTCCTGGGTCAGGAGACGCTGGGCCAGCCCGATCTGGAGATCAGCGCTCAGGCAGAGGCTCTGACAAAATTTCTCAAGGAGCGCCTTCCCACAGAGGCCGAACTTCCTCCCATTCAAGCGGCTCTGGTCTTTCTGGAAGAGACCGCTCAGATTCAGGCCGACGATGCCCCCTTTCCAACGCTGCCGGCCAAGAAACTAAAAGAGTTTCTACGCAAAACCGCCAAGGAAAAGCCGCTCTCCTCCCAACAGATCGCTCTGATCAACGCCGCCCTAGCCGGCAAAGCCTCCTAACCAGCCGCTGAGGATCCGACTGAAAGTCGCCAAAAAAGCCGGCCCTAGTCTTGGGCCGGCGATGATTCTCGGAATGCAGGAGAGCAGAAACGCTACTTGCGCAGCTCAAATACCGGCGGCAAAGGGTGACATTGGCCACAGCCGATGTGAGGATCGGCCACCATGCTCTGGCTCTTCTCACAGTAGGCTTCTACCTGCACCCGTTTGCGAAAGAGAGTCAAAAGCGAACGGCCCACCCGTGGCCGTAAGCGCATGAATTCACAGACGTTCGCTCGACGAATGGCCGGCACCGGGCAATCCCGACAAAGGGCAGACTCCCAGGGTAAGCCCGCTGCATCGAGCAGCCGACACTCTTCGCGGCGACGACCTCGCATATAGTCGCCATAGAAATATTCGCATTCTGTGCCAAACGGGGTTCGCATGCTGCTATACCGCTTCGGTCAAGTCCAGACCCCTCTCGCTGCCAGAGTAGACCAAAGCTACACTCGGGTGATATATTCGCCTGTGCGCGTATCGACCCGAATGGTATCGCCTACGTTGACGAAAGCCGGACACTGGACCACCAAACCCGTTTCGGTCTTGACCTTCTTGGTCACACCCGTAGCGGTGTCGCCCCGAACCGCCACTTCGGCCTCCACCACTTTCATGTCCACCGAGGTAGGAAGCTCGATGTCAATTGGCTTGCCGTTATAGAAGGTCAATTTCACTTCCAGACCTTCCTTCAGGAAAAGGGCAGCGTCGCCCAGCATCTCTTTGGGCAGGGCCGGCTGGTCGAAGGTCTCATTGTCCATGAAATGATAGAACTCCCCGTCGGAGTACAAGAACGAGACGTTATGAAAGTCGAGGCGCACATCTTGTACACTCTGACCAGACGTGAAGGTGCGTTCAATCGTGGCGCCGGTCAACAAGTTGCGCGCCTTGACGCGAATAGTGGCGTTGCCGCGGCCGGGTTTGTGATGGCTATATTCCAGCACTCGGTAAATCGCACCATCGAGCTCGAATGTTACACCTTTGCGAAGATCATTCACATCGATCATAGACCATCCTCAAGCATGCCTTTCAGGGCTCACGTCGGGTCGACAAGCCGAGAAAGGACAAAGGTTTAAAATGGATTATACCCAAGAAATGGAGAAAGCGAAAAGCGACAGACCCAGGCAGAGTACACGTATCCAGGGTTAGCCCTGTTTTGCGTGATGGCCTTGTTCCGCATCCGGCGCTTCACGCAGCAGTTGGACGGCATGCGGTAACACATCGGCTACAATGCGCAATCCGTCTACTGCCCCCTTTGGGCTGCCGGGTAGGTTGATAATGATCGTCCTTTGGCAAATGCCAGCCACGCCGCGTGAGAGAGCAGCGTGAGGCGTGATCTTCAGCGATTCGAGACGGATCAACTCAGCTACGCCGGGCGCCTCGCGTTCGATAACCCGGCGCGTTGCTTCAGGAGTGACATCGCGCGGGGCGAAGCCGGTTCCGCCAGTGGTGAGGATCACGTCTAGGTGGTCGCGCGCACACCACTGGGTCAGGAGGGAAACGATGTGATCGAGTTCGTCAGGGACAAGGCCCAATTCAACCACATTCCACCCTCGAGTGCGAGCAAAATCCGCCAAGGCCGGCCCGCTTTGGTCCGGGCGTTCCCCACGAAAGGAGCGATCGGAAACCGTCAAAATCCCAATGCGCAAGCTCATCGCCTGGCTTCAACTCATGCTGTGCAGAATGTGAAGCAGCTCATCCGGCATGAACGGCTTTTGTAAAAAGGCGTCAGCCCCGTTGGCTAAGCTGAGCTCTTTGAAATCCAAGCCGGAGATCATGATCACCTTGACCTGTTGCCCGCCGGGGACCTGACGCAACCGCTGTAACTCTTCGATTCCGTTGCGATGGGAGAGATGGACATCCATCAACACCACATCGGGCCGGCTCTCGAGAACGCCTTGGACCACATCTGCATTGGCATCCAGAGCGACCACCTGATAGCCTTCCATCTTCAAGAGGATCTTCAGCAGACCCACCATAGTAGCATCGTCTTCAGCAATCAGGACTTTTGCCATAGCCAGGTTATCCATCACGAGGATGTCTATCATTTGCCGGCGGCAATTTGGCCAACCCGCTCAAGCTCTTCGTCCGATTCTTCTGACTTTGGCGCTTGCTTTTGCGTTTTATCGGAAGCCGGAGATGATTTTGCAGCAGGAGCTTTCTTCGCCTTCGCCGCAGCCTTCTGAGCAGGTTCAAGAGCAGCTTTGAGAACGTCATCCACCGTCTCGACAAAGGCAAATTTCATTTGCTTCTTGATCTCCTTCGGCACGTCTTCCAGGTCCTGCTTATTGGCCTTGGGCAAGATCACTGTTTGCAAGCCATGGCGATGTGCTGCCAGCACCTTCTCTTTGATTCCACCGACGGGCAACACCTGTCCCCGCAGAGTGATCTCGCCGGTCATGCCAACTTGAGGCCGCACCTTACGCCCTGAGATCAGCGAAACCAAAGCGGTTGCCATGGCTATGCCGGCTGAAGGGCCATCTTTATGAGTAGCGCCAGCCGGGACGTGCAAATGGATGTCGTGCTTATCGAAGAAATCCGGCGGCAAACCCAGCGACTGGGAACGGGAACGCACATAAGAGAGAGCAGCTCGAGCCGACTCCTGCATCACCGTGCCCAATGAGCCAGTGGTCTGAAAGCCCTTGCTCCCCGGCATACTGGTGGCTTCAATGTATAAAATGTCGCCGCCGAAGTACGTCCAAGCCAATGCTGGAACAACGCCAGGGATCGACGTGCGATAACTGAGTTCTTGCTCGCTCAAGTAGATTGGGTGATCGAGAAATTCTTCCACGACCTTCAGGGTCACCCGAACTTTAGCCGTCTTCCCTTCAGCGATCTGCGTGCCCACTTTGCGGCAGATCGCACCGATCTTGCGCTCCAGATTGCGCACCCCTGCCTCGCGCGTGTATTGGCGGATGATCTTCTCCAGGGCCCTCTCCGTGAAGACAACTTCTTTGGGGCGTAAACCGTTCTCGCGCAACTGCCGCGGGATCAAATAACCCTGGGCGATAGCGATCTTCTCGCGCTCGGTATATCCGGAAATGTGGATCACCTCCATGCGATCCAACAACGGCATTGGGATGTTCTCCAACGAATTGGCCGTGGTGATAAACATCACCGGCGAGAGATCAAACGGCACTTCCAGATAATTGTCACGGAACTCAAAATTCTGCTCAGGGTCCAACACTTCGAGTAATGCCGAGGCTGGATCGCCGTGGAAGTCGAACACCAGCTTATCGATCTCGTCCAGCATAAACACCGGATTGCGGCTCTCCACGCGGCGCATGGCTTGGATGATCCGACCAGGCATGGCGCCGATGTATGTACGGCGATGGCCGCGGATCTCGGCCTCATCGCGCAGTCCTCCCAACGACATACGGGTGAACTTGCGGCCCATGGCGCGAGCGATCGATTGCCCCAGCGAAGTTTTGCCCACGCCAGGCGGACCGACGAAACACAAGATCACCCCCTCGCGCTCGCGGCGAATAAAATCCCTAGCCTCCTGCTGAGCTAGCACCTCCTTCCGTTCCAAGCGCAATTTGCGAATCGCCAAGAATTCCAGGATGCGTTCCTTGACGTCCTCTAGACCGTGATGATCCTGATTGAGCACTTGGCGGGCATGCTGAATATCCAGATTATCGGTGGTCTGTACCGACCAGGGTAGCGAGACCAGCCAGTCCAGATAGGTACGAATGACGCCATACTCTGCCGAGGCGGAGGGCAGGCGCTCCAGACGCTCCAACTCTCGACGGGCCATCTTCTCCGCCTCTTCGGGCATTTTGGCGGCTTCGATCTTCTTGCGAAACTCTTCGACTTCCACGGCATGCTCATCCCGCTCCCCCAGTTCGCGCTGGATGGCCTTGAGCTGCTCGCGCAGGAAGAAATCGCGTTGCAATTTCTCGATCTCCCCGCGTGCCTCATTCTGGATCTTCTGACCGATCGTCAGGACCTCTGCCTCGCGCACCAGCAAGGTGATCAGCTTTCGCAATTTCTCAGACGCCGAATCGATCTCCAACAGTTCTTGCGCATCCTTCAGATCAATCCGCTGGAAATTGGCGATGGTGTAAACGGTTTGGAGAGGATCCTCAATCGCCAAGATAGATTGTGCCAATTCTTCTGGAAAGGAGGGGATCATGCTCACGATCCGCTGGAACTGTTCGCGAGCGTTGCGGGCTAGAGCTTCGATTTCCAGGCCGGCTTCCACGGTATCTGGCGCCGGTTGGATGCGCGCCTTGAGGTAGGGCTCAAGTTGAACAAACTCTCCTAACCGAAAGCGTTCCAGCCCTTGCACCAACAAGCGGATCGTCCCATCCGGGGCCCGCAGCAAGCGATGCACGGCAGCGATGGTGCCTACGGTATACAGATCAGCTGGACCAGGCAGCTCCAATTCGGGATCTTTAGCGGCAACCAACCCGACCAATTTCAGATCGCTAGCCGTGACATCGTCCACCAAGCGAATCGAACGGGATTGCCCTACCGTCAGCGGGACGGCTGTGAGCGGATAGACAACCACTCCCCGCAAAGGCAGGATCGGCAAGACTTCTGGAAAGGCCGGCTTGTCCTCCTGAGCTTTCTCTTGTCCCTCGCCTTCTTCTTTCTTCTTAGCGTGGGAGAAAATGGACAGAAGCAGGAAGTCAGCTTCCGTCCAATCGTTCTCCCACATCTCTATGAACTCATCTAGGGCAGAGAACCAACGTGAAGCACACATTATTTTTTAATTTCCACCATGATCGGTTTGTGTTTGGGCAAAATCACGGTTAGAAAACCGTCGTCATATTCTGCACGCGCTGCCTCTACCTGAATGGTCTCTGGCAACCCTATAGAGGTAGAGAAGCGTCCAAAGCGAATTTCCATCTGGTGGTAAGCGCGCCGCTCCGCCACATCTGGACGGACTCCTGTGATATGCAGGATACCATTCTCCAGCATGATCTCAAACTCAGCATTGCGCATCCCAGCCACTTCTACACGCACCACATATGCCTCCTCGGTCTCGTACACGTCGGTGGGCGGGCTCCAGACGCTTGAGCGCGCTGTCCAGGCCAACACGTTGGCAAGATCACGCCGTCGCTCAGAGATAATGAGCTCAGTCTTTCGGGTAAACGAAGTCATAGCTCCTCCTGTTCGGGTGCAAGGCGATCTTGCACAACCCAATCCATGCTGCTCAACTCTCCAACACCTTCTTTGCGGCAGCGATCACTTCTTCGTAATTTGGTTCATCACCCAAGTTGGCCATGTAATCGGCATAGACGATACGATCGTTCCGATCCACGACAAACACCGCCCGGCGCAGAATACGGCGCTCCTTGATGAGCACTCCATATTTCTCCCCGAACTCGGTATTCATGTGATCGGATAGCACCATTACCTGATCCACGCCGTTGGCGCCACACCAGCGCTTTTGAGCATACGGCAGATCAGTGCTGATGGTCAGAATCACGATGTCTTTATCCAGCTTGGCAGCTTCTTCGTTAAAGCGCCGCGTTTCGCGCGAACACACATCGGTATCTAGGGAGGGCACCGAGGCGATAATGCGCACCTTTCCCTGCGTATCGGCCAGGCCACGCACCAATGACCAGTCTAGAGCGTGAGCGACGAAATCCGGTGCAAGTTGATCTACTTGTACATCGTCGCCAACGATAGTTGCATCTTGACCACCAACTTTAATGACACCAACACGTTCCGTAGCCATCTACCAACACTCCTTTTCTTTTGCGACTTTGTGAAATGAGAAAACCTTACCCTCGGCTTGCGCCGTTCAGCACCCCCGGAAGGATTCGAACCTTCAACCTCCTGCTTAGAAGGCAGTTGCTCTATCCATTGAGCTACGGGGGCAAAAACAGGCACCCTTATCCAAGCGGGCGTAACCCCTTGTAAATGCGCGGGCCGGCCAAGGTAGCAAGGATGGTTTGGGCCGGCCGGCCCAGCCGCACAGAGAGCTCCTCAGCGCTCATTGGGCGATTGCCGTTCACCAAAAACAAGCGAAACACAGCCTCGACCAGGGTAGTATGTTGAGTGAGAAACTCGGGTTGCCGCGAACAGTGGGTCATCAAGACGTGCTGCAAACCGTCTACCTGATGCACCTCAGCAGTTTCCTCGTCCACCCAGTCGATCATCTGTCCTTCCTCAAGGGTTGCCAACGTCTCCTGATGCACGGAACACAGCAAGGAGCGCAGATAAACCTGCCAATCGCGCTCATTCTCCTTCCACCAATCGAAATCAATGTGGAAGGGCGTTTGAACAGTAGGCTTGGGAAGGGTACGTCGCACCGGCGTGAAAACATTCGCATCCTTCATCGCTTACTCCTCCAGGCGGTAATAGAGATCGCCAACGTGGACAAACTCAGCGTGGGTCGCCAGGAGAGCCATCAACGGCGCCAGTGGCGTTCGGCGAAGGATATTCACCGCTGCATATAGTTCCTGAACATGGACATGCCCCTGCGGGCTAAGCTTGGCTAACTCACGCATCATCCTCTTGACCAGCACATCAAAAGGCAATTGAGCCTTAACCGTCTGTTCGCGGGCCATGTCTACTGCAGCCGGATCGAGAATGGCCAAGGACATGCGATCGTTTAACTCCACCGAAATCTGTTGTTTCAACAACGCAAGGACGATCCCGCCGTCCGTCCCGACGATCACCGTCCGCACCCAATCGCGCATCGGACGGCGGGTCAACGCTTCAATACGAACCTCCCCGGCCTCCTTGCCCTTCCGAACGCGGATCAACGCCCCAGGCATCACATTATACGCCTGATACCATTCCGTCAATCCATACACATATCCATGCTGGCGGACCACCCAGCCGGGCATTTTCTTGCCGGTTTTCTCATCTACCAACGTAAAACGCACCCGCGGCGACTCATAGGCTGTGGGGAACAAGGCGCGGGCCCGCGCTGAGACCGGCAACGTGCCGCAGCGCCAGTGCGGATAGAGCAAGCTGATGACCACCTCGTCTATGGCAGGAGCTACTGCCGCCTCGCTTAACTCATCATCTACCTGGCTTTCCAAGGCCAGCATCTGTGCGCTCAACACCGAGCGATCGTAGGGAATAGGCGAGTAAGACAATAACGTTGGGATCTGGCGTACCGGCTCCGGCTCCAGACGACGCAAACACCACAACACCACGCCGGCCGGCCCCACTTCGTCAAACCGCTCATCCTCTTGCAGCACATGGTTGAGCGAAAACTCCACCAGCTTGGGGTTGACCCCAGCCGGCAACTCGAGATCCTTCATCAGGGCCGAAGTTGGCAACGGCTCACCGCCGGCCATATCCAAGATCGCCTCAGCCAGGTTGAGATAACCGGTATGAATATCCAGCAACAGCGAGCGTGGGAACCAACGACTAGCGATGCGCACCAACGATGGGTCGGCCGAGAACGCCACCTCGATCTTCTGGGCCAGCTCAGCACCAAAGCTCTGAATTATCTTCTCCGTATCAAGCTGAGTGTCGCTTTCCTCCACGACCTCCACAAAATTTAATTTGTGATTCTCCAACGCCGCCGCAAACTGGCGTTGTTGGCCATCTTCCATCTCCACCGTGATCACCTCAAACGGCCCTAGATCGGGGTTTACGCCAGGGCGCACAGCCACTACCCGCCCGGTTGCGCGAAAGATCGGAAACTTCAAGAGATCACCCACTTGATAAACATCTTTAGGACGATAGAGCTTGGCCTTATCTCGTTTCTTGGCCTCCTCGCGTTCCAGGCGGATACGCTCCTTCACCAAAGTGGACGCTAATTCTGTCGACGTAAGAGGAGTTTCTTGTTCAAACAGATAGGTTTGCAGGAACTCAATATCTGCCGGTGTGATCGTGAGATTCTGCCAGTATTCGGCCGAGGATGGGGAAACTGCACTCGCCATATCATGCCTTATACACAAGATTTCCAAGATCAGGACGAAGCAATTATACTCTAGCCGAAGACAATTTTTTGCCTTGCGTAAAACAAATTTCATCGCCTGCCTTGTCAAACCTCACAGCCTGGGCTATAATGTAATCTGCCGGGCGCGTAGCTCAGCTGGTTAGAGCGCATCACTCACATTGATGAGGTCGGGGGTTCGAGTCCCTCCGCGCCCACTACACCAGGTCATCGCCCGGTGACCTGTTTTCTTTCTTCCAGTCTCGGTTATAATCATCCCAATGTCCACTCGAACCAACCAAGAATGGCTGCAGGCGCTGAAAAGTCAGGGTCTGGCACGCGATGCCGCCTTGGAAGATTTGCGCGCTATCCTTGCCAAAGGGCTACCCTACGCCCTCTCACGTTGGATCTCCCCCGCCGACCCGCAATTTGAATTCCTGGTCGAAGAGGTGATCCAGGAGGCCCTGCTGCGCATCCTAGAACGCCTAGACTCCTTCCAAGGGCGTAGCCAATTCACCACCTGGGTCCACAAGATCGCTATCCGTATCGCCCTTTCTGAGCTGCGCCGAAAACGCTGGCGCGATTCCTCGCTCGATGAGCTGGTAGACAACGAAGAGACCCCCGTTCCCGAATCGTTGCTAGAAGACTCGGGTGCTGGGCCTGAGATCTCGCTGGAGCGCGCTGATATGCTTCAGCGCATCCGTCGCGTCATCACAGAAGAACTAACTGAGCGCCAACGCCAAGCGTTGATCTATTTGGGCGTACAAGGCATTCCCATTGAGGAAGTGGCGCGTCGGCTGAACACCAATCGCAACGCCCTCTATAAACTGCTCCACGACGCTCGCGTTCGCTTGAAGCATCGCCTGGCGCGCGAGGGCCTATCGGCACAGGAAATCCTGACCGCTTTCGAAACAGGGTAAGAAATTCCCCTTGGCTCACGTCAACAGAAGAGAAAATGAGTATGAAATTAAAAGATTGGTTTCCACCTCGAAAGCGAAAACACCCACCTCCCCAAAATGCCGATATGGAATTGTCTGACTCCTCTCTCCTCGACTTGATTCGCTTCCTCGAATCCCCCGAGCTAGATTGCGAACGGGTTTTCGATGTTCTCGACCAATATGCTGAGATCGAAATTCGCACAGAAGATGCTGCGCGCCTATTGCCATTCGTCCATCGGCACCTAGAAACCTGTTCCAAGTGCTGTGACGAGTACGAGGCCTTGCTAGACGTGCTGATTAAAATCCAGGAATCCGAGGGCAACAAGAATGACAGACTCTAGTCGAGAGCCACCCAAACAGCCAGCCCTCAGGGTCGGCCCCGGCGGGCCGGCTCTGTGCTTCCCGAAACCACATCCCCTGTGACAAAGGCTTCAAAACGCCCTTGCCATTTCCTTTATCTTATGCTATGTTTGATAGCACCATGTCCGACGAACAGAAAACTGTCTTAATCGTCGAAGACGAACCCGATGCGGCCGAACTCTTTGCGGAGATGATGCGCGTCAACGGCTTTCGCGTCATCAAGACCTTCAACAGCGCCGTCGCCATCCAGACCCTCCGCCAAGAAAAACCCGACCTGGTCATCCTCGACCTGATGATGCCCGACGTGTCTGGGCTAGAGGTGCTGCGCTTCATACGCCGCGAGCCAGAGCTTAAAAACATGCCGGTCATCATCGTCTCGGCCAAGAGCCTGCCCGGCGACATCCGCGCTGGCATAGAAGCTGGGGCCTCTCTCTACCTCACTAAGCCGGTGGGCTACCTCGAACTCAAACAAGCGGTTGAACGTTTCATCAAACCAGGCTGAACATGCCTCTACTGCGCGTCTTCATTGCTGTTGAAATTCCCCTTTCAATCCGACAAGCCATCTACGACCAAACTGTCTCTCTGCGTCTCACCCTAGGCCAGGAGTTGGTCCGCTGGGTTCCCATCGAGAACGTCCACCTGACCTTGAAATTTATCGGCGAGATCTCCTCGAGCAATGTCGCCCTGCTGTGCGACATGCTGAGCACCGAAGCTCAAGCGCATCCGCCCTTCTCGATCGAGATCGGTGGTTTAGGAGCCTTCCCAAACGCGCGACAAGCGCGCGTGATTTGGATCGGCATCCACCCCTCGCCGGCCCTGACCTCCCTCCAGCGCGGCATCGAAGCCGCCGCCGTGCGCCTTGGCTACGAAGCCGACGCCCGTCCCTTCTCCCCTCACCTGACCATCAGCCGCATCCGCCAACCCATCTCGATCGCTGACCAGCAAAAAATCCGCACCGCCCTCGAAAAAACCACTATCGGCCGCCTAGGAACGACTAACGTGACCGCCATCCACCTCTTCAAGAGCGACCTCAAACCCAGCGGTGCAGAATACACTCGCCTGTTCTCCACCCCACTAGGTAGTCCCACTCCCTAACCCCTTCGTCTCCATGGTCTGTTCCCAACCATGTCCCTGATCCAGCCCTGATCACCCAAACCACTGATACCAGGAGGTGATTCTCTGAGCGCGCTTGAACTTGCCCGATCGATAGTTACCGCCCTGGAAGAGAAAAAGGGTGAAGACATCCTACTGCTTGACATCAAAGGCTTGGCTTCATTCACCGACTACTTCGTGCTGTGCACCGGCACCAGCGATCGCATGCTAGACGCCCTAGCCGAATCAGTCCTCGAAACCATTCGCAAAAAACACCGCAAGCGCGGCCGTGTTGAGGGCGAAGCGCGAGAGGGCTGGGTCGTGCTTGACTTCGGAGATGTCGTCGTCCACCTGTTCTCCCCCGATCAACGAGATTACTATCGCCTAGAGGAACTATGGCAGCAAGGCAAGATTCTGATCCGCGTCCAGTAAGCCGCCTGGCTGGTGGGATCGAAGCCGGGGGAACCAAATTCATCTGCCTAGTTGCCAAAGGGCCAGAGCACATCGTCGCCCAAACACGCATCCCCACTACAACCCCGGCCGAAACCCTCGAGCGAACCATTGCCTTCTTTAGGCCCTTTGTGGAGGCCGGCCAACTCGCCGATCTGGGAATCGCCTGCTTCGGACCGCTCGACCTGAACCCCGCTTCCCCAACCTACGGCCATATCATCACCACCCCCAAACCGCACTGGGATCATACCGACGTGCTCGGAACCCTGCAACGTGCCCTAGGCGTGCGCACCGTGATCACCATGGACGTGAGCGGCGCTGCCTTGGGCGAATGGACCTGGGGGGCAGGTCAAGGCTGCAACCCCTTGCTTTACCTGACCGTCGGCACCGGCATCGGAGGCGGCGTGATCCTAAACGGCAAACCGTTTGTCGGTCTGGTCCCCCTCGAGATGGGACACATCCGCCTGCCGCGCGATCCCTCACGTGACCCCTTCCCTGGCCACTGCCCCTTTCACAGGGATTGCTTCGAGGGATTGGCCAGCGGCCCGGCCTTGCAAGCCCGTTTTGGTCAGAACGGCGAATCCCTGCCTGAGGACCACCCCTTCTGGCAGGTGGAAGCAGACTACATCGCCCATGCGCTGGTCAACTACATCCTCACCCTAGCGCCTGAGAAGATCGTACTGGGTGGCGGCGTGATGAGGCGGGCCCATCTCTTCCCGCTCATTCGGCACAAAGTGAAGACTTTGCTTAACGGCTACCTCCATCACCCCGCTTTTCTGACGGACGTCGATCGCTACATCGTTCCCCCAACCTTAGGCGACCTGTCAGGCAGCTTGGGAGCCATCGCCCTAGCCCAGAGCGCAGCAACAACGGCCTAAACACCTTGTCCCATCACTTTGTCCGTGATCTCATCTGGCTTCAGGCTGATCACCCGACTTGCTGAGTCGCGCCCCATGGTGACCCCGTAGATCACGTCGGCCACCTCAACCGTATTGCGGTTGTGGGTGATGATCACAAACTGCGTCTCGCGACTCAACTCTTTGAGCAAGTCGCGGAAACGTCCCACATTCGCCTCGTCCAGCATCGCATCCACCTCATCCAAAACGCAGACCGGTGTTGGGGATACCTTGAGCAGGGCGAACACCAAAGCAATTGCCGTCAAGGAACGCTCGCCGCCTGAAAGCAACGCCAACCCCTGCTCACGCCGGCCTGGTAAACGCGCCTCGATCTCGATGCCCGTTTCCACCAGATTCTCGGGGTCGGTCAAGGTCAAGCGTGCCGAGCCGCCCCCAAACAAACGTACAAAGATCGTCCGAAACTCAGCTGCCACCCGTTCAAACGTCTCATAGAAAGCGCGCTGCGTCAACTTATCCAGTTCGGCAATCACCTGACGCAAATCCGCCTCAGCTTTCTGCAAATCGGTCACCTGTTCCTTGAGAAAGCCAAAGCGCTGTACTTCTGCTTCATACTCTTGCTGAGCCTCTGGATTGACCGCACCCATACGGCGCAACTGCTGGCGGGCGAGCTTCAACTGCTCCTCTAGATCGGGCGCCAGGGTGGTCACAACCGGCAGTTGCTCGACCATGCCTTCTAGCGGCAAGGGCACTGGTCCCAAGACATGCTCGCCATAATCAAACTGCACCAACCCAAAATCATCCTCAATACGCTGGCGCAACGATGCCAGGGCTTCCTGTCGGCGTGTCACCTCCAACTGTACCTGTGTCAGCGAGCGCTCGGCGTTGGCCAACAGGCGCTGAGCCTCACCCTCCCGCTCCTGATAGGCCTGTTCTTCCTGCTCCAGAGCTTCCAACTCCCTGTCGGCCAGCTCGATCCAACGATTCAATGAATCGATCCGTCCCGCCAGAGCGGCCTCCTGCTCCCGCAGTGCGGCGATCTGCGCCTCCAACTCAACCAAAGCGTGATCGCTCTGCTCCAAGCGTTTCGCCACCTCGATGCGTTGATCTTGCACCTGCGCCAGCGCAGCGACTCGCTCTTGACGACGATTGAGCGCTTCGACCAAGGCGCTTTGGGCCACCGCCAATTGCGTCCCCCAATACATCACCTGTTGCTGCAATTCATCGAACGTCAAGGCGGCGATCTGCGAGGTTAGAGTGTGCACTTGCTCGTGAGCGTTGGAGAGGCCGGTTTCTATCTCGATCTGCATGGCCTCCAGGCGCTCTCGTTCGTTCTTGGCAGCAGCGATCTCGTCCTTCGACGTTTCGAGGCGCTGGCGGGTCACCTCGAGCTGGCTTCGCGCTGTTTCCAGGGCCAACACCGCTTCCTGCTCAGCTCGGCGCGCGGCTTCCAGAAAGGCACGCGTCGAGTGCGCTTCGACTTGGGTTTGAGCTTGTTGCTGCCGCGCCTCCTCCAATTGACGATTCAAAGCGGTCAGTTCCGCCTCATGGTGGAGCAATTGGCTGCGCAGCTCCTCCAGGGCTTGTTGAAGCTCTCGTCGGCGCCGCAGCCGGCCCAGGGTCCCCGAACGAGGCGGTTTGCCTCCCACCACCACCCCATTTGGGCGAAAGACCTCGCCGTTCAGCGTGATCAGACGCCCCGAATCGGGCAAGCGATTCAACAGACGTTGCGCTGCCGCCCGATGGGAGACGATCAGCGCATCGCCCAGCAACACTTCCACCACCCAGGCCAATTCCTCCGGCGCCCGAACCAGGTCGGCGGCGTTCCCCAGGCACTCCGGATCGTCTAGTGGCGCCAAATGCGGCTGCCGATAGGGGCGATCCAACACCACCATGGTTGCTCGCCCCTCTCGCTGCTCCAACCACCCCAGCGCTTCCTCCAACGCTTGCCGAGGAAGCAAGACCGCGTCCATTGCCTCTCCCAGGGCCGCAGCGACCGCCGTCTCGAATTCAACCGGCACCTCCATCACGGCGCTCAGAGCACCGCGCACCCCCAGGCGGGTGTGGCGCGCGGCTTCCAGCAGTGTTCGCACGCCTTCGGCATAGCCGGCCAGGGTCGACTCGGCCTGCTCCAAGACCTCCAGCTGCGCCTGCAGGCGAGCCTGCTCGGCCATATGAGCATCCCGCACCCGCATCTGCTCGCGCACGGCGGCGGCCAAACGCTCCGCGGTAGCCCGGCTCTGGTCCAGGCGCTTCTCTATAGCGGCAAACTCGGCTTCTGTCCGCTGACGAGCTAGGTGACTCTCCTTCCAGCGCTCCTCGGAACGTGCAAAACCCCGTTCCAGCGAGCGCAGTGTTTCTAGCGTGGTTTGAATGGTCTCGGTGTGGCTGCGGATGCGTTGGGTGAGTTCATCCAGGCGTGCTTGAACTTCTGCGCGCTTGGATTGATATTCCTGCCAGCGGGCGCCTGCCTGCTCGAGTTGGGACTCCAGCTCAGCGCGTTGCTGCTGGCGTTCTTCCAAGACAGACTGCACAGTGGTTAGATGTTCCTGCGCTTCTTGCTGCTCTCCTTGCCGACGTTGCACCTCTTGCTCAGCTTCCGCCAGGCGAGCTTGGGCGATGGCTTCTTCGCCGGCCAGCCGTTCCTGTTCGGCTAGCAACGATTGGTGGGCGGCCTTCTGAGCGCGCAGGCGCTCCTCCAGAGCGGCCAATTGGCGGCCGATAGCTTCCTTCTTCGCATAACATTCTGAAGCTTCGCGCAGCTGGGCATTGCGTTGAGCGCGCAACCCTGTCGCTCGGGCGCGAAATTGAGCGGCTTCCTCTTGCAAGCGCCCAGAGGCCTGCCTGGCCTCGCGGACCCGCGCCTCCTCGGCGCGCAGAGTGCTATAGGCCTGGCTGAGTTCCTCCTGAGCACGATGCCAATGATAGCCGTACCATTCGCGCAACAACACTTTGAGATCGGCCTGAGCGCGGGCATACTCGGCCGCTCGACGCGCCTGTCGTTCAAGCGATTTCAAACGAGGTTCCAACTCGGCCAAGATGTCGAGCACGCGTTCTAAGTTGCGTCGGGTAGCTTCCAAACGACGCAGCGCCTCCTCACGACGGCTGCGATACAGGCCAATCCCTGCTGCCTCTTCGAAGAGACGTCTTCGCTCGTCGGCGCGCAGAGCCAGCGAAGCGTCTACCAATCCCTGGCCGATGATAGTATAGGTGCGCTCGCTCAACCCCGAGGCTGCTAAAAGGTCATTGATATCGCGCAAGCGGACCTGTTGATCGTTGATTAGATATTCGTTGCGTCCATCACGATAAGCGCGACGGGTGATCGCTACCTCAGAAAAATCCACTGGTAGCCAACTGGTCGAGTTGTCGAACACCACGGTTACCGAGGCCATGCCGGCCCGCGGCCGCTGCTCCGAGCCGGCAAAGATCATGTCCTCGGTCTTCTTGCCCCGCAACAGGCTATAGGACTGCTCGCCCAACACCCACCGCAGGGCATCAGCGATGTTGGATTTCCCCGAGCCGTTCGGTCCTACGATAGCCGTGATCCCCTCGGCAAATTGAAACTCGGTATGCGAGGCGAAGGTCTTATAACCGTGTAATTCAAGGGACTTAATACGCAGCGGCATGGCGGTTCCTTAACGAAAGAATTGACGTCATTCCAGGCCCAGAGCGTGCAAGGCAGCACGGGCGGCTTCTTGCTCGGCCATAGCTTTGCTAGAGCCGCGCCCCCGCCCGAGGGGTTGGCCGTTGAGTCGCACCTCCACTTCAAAGATGCGCGCATGTTCTGGGCCGCTCTTATCGATCACCACATAGATCGGAGCGCCCAATTTCTGTCCCTGGCTCCACTCCTGGAGTCGCGATTTGGGATCAACCAGATCGGTCTGGGCGAGGATTCGCTCCTGGGCTTCTTCCAGCAGGGGCTGTAAGAATTGGATCGCTGTCTGAAGGCCGCTTTCCAGATAAAGGGCGCCAACGAAGGCTTCGAAGGCGCCGCACAGGATATTGTCCCGATCGCGTCCGCCGGAGGCCAATTCGCCCCGCCCCAAGCGCAGTGCTGAACCGAAATCCAACCGGCGGGCAAAGGACGCCAAGGTGTCGGTCCGCACCAGCGTCGAGCGCAGACGAGTCAGTTCACCTTCCTCCATTTCGGGAAAGTGATGGTAGACCCAATCGGCCACCACGAAATCCAACACCGCATCGCCCAGGAATTCCAGGCGCTCGTTGTCCTCTACAGCCAAACTGTTCTCGTTGACATAGGAACGATGGGTAAAGGCACGTACAAACAGAGCGATGTTTTTGACCGGCAGGTCTAACCGTTCGACCAGGGTTTGAACGGCGCGAACGTCCTCGCTTGGATCGCGCAGCGTCGTCAAAATAACCTCCCAGAACTTAGGGAGCGCCAGACTCCTCCCTATGCGGACAGCGTCTCGCGACCCCTCAGTTCTTCTTCAAAACTATAGAATGCATAACCGATTGTACTGCCTCTTTGTAGAAATGGCAAACAGAACTTTAGCAAAAGCCGGCCCAACAGTCTGCGCAGAAAATACCCCCTGCCTATTTCGATTGCGGCATAAATCGGGTTTTCACTCGAGATTAGGAGTCATCTCGTAAATAGTGTCTGAGCAAAACGATGATGCAGCCAAGCTGCACGAAGCCGAGGTAGTTCACAAGATGACGCTCGTAGCGAACCACCAGCCGTCGAAGTTGCTCAACCAGGCAAACGGGCGCCCGACCTTCCAGCGCCGCCTGTAACGCCGCAATTTGCAGCCATCCTGGGTACGAGGCTTGCGTCGGTTGGGCCGATGGGGCGCAATCCGCTCGATGCCCCGCTCCGCCAGGCGCGCATCCGGCGGGTCGCTGTCATAGGTCCGGTCTGCGATCCACTTCTTGGGTAGCTCCGGGGCAAAACACATCGCCAGGGTAGGCTCAGCTAGGGTCGCTTCATGCGCGGGCTAGCACTTGTGACGCATACGGCGATGGGAAGACCGGTGCGGTCCGCCGCTGCCATAAGCTTCGTACCTCTGCCCCGCTTGGTCTTTCTCACCCCATCGCCCTCTTTTTTGCCGCCACGAAGGCGCCGTCGATGAAACGCTCTTGGACATCCAGACCGCCGCGTTCCTTGAGATCCCGGGCCAACGCCTGCAAGATGGTTTCCATCACCCCCTTGCGGACCCAACGCTGGAACCGGCGGCGGGTCTGGTACGGCGGATATTGCTCTAGCAAGTCTTTCCAACGGGCGCCGGTCCGCAAAATCCAGAGAACGGCGTTCCGTACCTGCCGCGGGTCTTTCCGGGGGCGTCCCCGCTTGCGCGGTGGGGTGCGTTCCTCCTCGGGCAAAAGCGGTTCTACTACGGCCCACTGCGCGTCTGTCCGGTCCATCGCTCACCTCCATCATCGTGGTGAGCGTAATATAATCATTTCACAGATTTGTAAGATGACTTCTAGTGATCAGTCATGGGAGGGGCGCCTGGATTCAGGCCGTTCCCGTGAAGCGCTGTGGTACGCTGGTCACGGTAACCTTGCTCCGGAACCAGCAGGAGTATTCCAGGCCGGTTCTACGCCCTCACGCGCCTTGACAAATTAGCGATCGACTACTATAATCACTTTGGTATTATACATGAGGAATAATACAAAAAGAGAATCCTATGCCCGAACTCGATCACCTGCTCGAAAACTGGGAAAGCGTCTACAAGAAAGGCTTGCTCACCTTCTGGTTGCTCCTGCTGTTGGACGAGAAGCCGCACTACGCATACAAAATGAGCGCCGCCGTGTCGCTCGCCAGCCAGGGAACGCTCATCGCCGACGATAACAGCATCTATCGCGCTGTCAACCGCTTAGAGGGGATAGGGCTGGTGGTTAGCGAAGCCGAGACCTCCAGCCTCGGCCCGCCGCGCAAGTACTACCGTTTGACCGAGGCCGGGCGCGAGTTGCTGCGCCGCTTCATCGAACGCAACATCCTGATTTTTCAGCATCCCAATGTGGCGGAGCGCATCCGCCGGATCATGCAGGAAGGAGAAAGCCATGAGCAATAAATCCTCGCTCTTGATCGAAAAACTCGAGGCCCGGCTGCCGCACTGGGAAAAGTGGCTCTATTTCTGTCTCGGCGCGGCGCTCATCATGCTGGCGCAGGGCTTGATCAAGTACTACGAAAATACCACTCTGACAGACCTTCTGTTCCCTCTCGAAGGTGAAATGAATGCTTTCGAATGGTTGCCGCCCCACTCCTACAGAGAGTTGAGCATGATATACATTTCCCCCTGGCGCTCGCTGCTCTGGATGGCGGTGGAAATCGCTGCTTTGGCACCGGCGGCCATGCTGGGTCTGACCTCGCACTGGCGCAAGGTGGCACTCCACAAACGTTTTAACCTGATCGCTGGTTTCCTGCTGGTCGGCTGGATCAACCTACTCGCCCTCGGCGCAACCGACCCGCTCAACATGGTCGTCGGTTACTATATCACTGTGGTTGTTTATCCCCTCCTGCTCGGCGGCTGGTACTTGGTCTTGCATCGCAAATACAACCGGGCCGAAGAGATTTTCCCAGCCGAAGAGATTTTCCCATAAGCAATTCCATACACCGCTCTCCTTTTCCCATCGCCAGGGTGAGATGTGAGTTAGTAGGACTTTCGCTTATGCGGGCATGAAGGTAGGGATGCGCGGCCGGCGAAGTTCTGCTCGCAAGTAGTCGCTGAGCAGGTCGTGCTTGGTTGGGTACCGTGTCTTGCCGAATTCCTTGGCCTTGACTTTGCGTGAGAGCCAGGCATGGTAACCACAAGCCATGTGATTGGGTTGCGAACGTCCCTTGCGACATTGGCATTTGACGCGCAAGGAGAGCCCGGTAGACCCAATCCCCGTCATACGGGCTCTTCTCACCCCGCACCTTCACGTGCCGCACAATCGGCGCTTCAGCGTAGCC
>CAKZJX010000079.1 GCA_937120535.1 uncultured Anaerolineae bacterium | reverse complement strand
AAGCTAAATCCTGGCTTTGACGCGCCGGAGGCGAAGCAGGAAAGGCGCGACGGCGGTGATCAGTCGTCTTTTTACCAGGTGCATTGGTATGTCGATCCGATCATGTACTACATTCAAGTCGTGCTCGATAGCGGCTGCCTGGAAAACACCGGGTTCGACCTCGCGTACCTGACGGAACTCGATCCCATGTGGAAGGATGACGAACTCACGCGCATCCTGAACCCGGACGTTTATCTTTTCGCCAATCTCCCGGCGCGTGCGGCGTGCGCGGCAGATTGCGTGGCGGCTTCGTCGGGTTTTTCCAACAACCTTTTCTATTGGTGCGCTGGCTGCCAGGGGTCGATGTACCCTCTCAATGGTAACGTCGGGGCGCACGTGGGTGGCGTGCAGGCATCGTCCTTGTTGTTGCAGCGCATCATCGGGAAAATGCACCGCGAGGGCCTGATGTGGGGCGCGCACGGCAATGACGGGCTATGTGGATACTATCCCATCCCCATCATGGACAAGACTGCCTATAAATATCACATGCTGTACCCCATACCCCAAACCAGCAAGACCCCTGGTCCCCCTGGAACAGGAAAAACCCTGGTGAGTCGCTGTTGTCAGCCGCTGGGCCGCACAACCGCGCTTTGGGGTTCTGGCCGTGAGTTTCCCTTCGTTGGAGAGGACTTTGCCTACCAAATCTTTCGCAAGCGCAACTGCTGCCAAGGCGCGCTGAGCATCGCCGATGGAGTGCCGCCGAGATGAGACCCATCGTGTCAAAGTCGTTGCTGGCAATTGTCGTAGGCGCTCTGTGTCACCATGCGGTTGCCCAACCGTCGAGTGGTGCGCCGATGCCGACGAACGAAGCCATCTTGCGTGCCCAGCAGGCCGCCCGAGAGGCCATGAGTCGCTTGCCTGGGACGGCAGCGGTGCAGGAAGTCCATGGCGGCGCATTGCCAAAGATCGACGCCCTTCCTCGACCGCCGGTGGCTGCACCCGACCTTGCGTCCATCGCGCAAAAGTACCAGCAGTTGGGCAAGCCCCAGGCCCCGGTGTCGGCGGAGCCAGACCTTCTGGTTCTCGTCTCTCTTTCCATGCCGAGGCAGGCGCTGGAGCGCATCATCCAGCAGGCCGAGCGCGCTGGGGCAACGCTGGTGTTCCGAGGTCTCAAGGATGGCTCGATGAACCGCATGGGTGAAGAGCTGCGAAAGCTCATTGGCGAGCGCAACGTGTCCGTTGCCATCCATCCGCCTGCTTTTCAGCAGTTCCGTGTGACCCGCGTGCCCGCAGTGGTGATTGCCGGGGCAGACGCGGGCGAGGTACTTGAAAACGGCTGTGCGCGACTGGAGACCTTTGTCAAGGTGGCGGGCGATGTCACGCTCGACTACGCCTTGGAGTACATCGAGCGCAAAAGCCCCGCCTGGGCAGCGTGGGCCAAGCACTATCGCAGCAAGATCGTTGGGGGAATTCGCTGATGCGAGTCATCGTCGCAGTGTTGTCTGGGCTAATGGTCGGAATCGCCGCAGCAGGTACCGATCAAGCGTTTCAGGCTGGCAAGACACTCGGAGCGGGATCGAGGCAGCAAGCGGCATCGCAAATCAGCGCGGGCAGCGCCGCGGGCAAGGTGCCATCGTATGGAGCAAGCGCGCCTGAAACCAATTACTTCCAAGGCGGACGAGGCGAGCTGTCGGGTCACGGAATCACCAAGATGCAGACCTGCGCGACGGCCACGCCGGATTCCGATCCCATCAAGCGCCAGGAATGCGAGGCCGTGAACTTCCTGGCCCGCAACCCCAACGTGCGACCGCAGTTCGACCTGAGCAACAACCCGATGTTCGATAGAGCGAAGAACATCCGCAACAACGCGGAAAACATCTTCGCGTCACTCGGCGTGGGCGGCACGGGCAGCAGCACGCAATGCGTGCCGCGTACCATTACCACACCGGCCCAATACAGTACGGACACATGCTCGTCGATTCGAGAGGTTGGTGAGCAGCAGTGCACGATGGGGCGGGTGATCAATATCGATACGGATGCGAATTTTCAGTGTGACAAGAATATCAATGCCTATGAAACACTGAAGTGCAGAAAAACATATGACGTTAGCTGTACCGGTGGTGGTACGGGGTGCAGTCCATCGGGTATCGACACGAGTTCTGCCACGATCAGTGGATTTGGTCGGATTTTGCTGCACAGGGCGGACGGAAGCTATTGGTTTCTCTCGGCTGGAACGATTATGCCAGATGGTTCCTGGGTCAATAACTCCCACTTTGGCGGTTACTTCAATAATGTGTTTCAGTCGGATATATACTTCAACATTACCAACAAGGCGAACATTGCAACATTCTTTCTCGATCAAGTACTTTACGACGATAATATTGCGATCTGGCTGAATGGGCGTCTAGTCTTTCACAGTGCTGGCGGCAGCGACTTCTTTATGTGTACGGTTACTGAGATGGGCGATTGGGGGCCTGTGTCATATTCCGGTGTGAGCAATGGGAGTGTCTGTAGCACGAGTTTCTTTGAGGGTGGTTCAAATATTTATTCGTATGGCGGCGCTGAACTCAAACATCTTTTGCGGGACGGAAGCAATCACATCAGAATAAAGCTGGTTGTGGGTAGAAATGGCGACGGAATCGTGAGATTTAAGACCCTGGCATATTGCCCGATGAACTGTAGCGCTACGCTACGAGACAACTGCGCTGCCTTGGAAGCGAGGTCACGATAATGTTCCGCTTGATCACCTCGGCGTTCGTGTTGTTCGTATTGTGGAGCAACGCCATTGCTGGCGACTGCAAGCGCACCGGTTCTGTGTGCGTAGATTCTACTCCGTGCAAGACGATTTCTGGCGCAC
>CAKZJX010000078.1 GCA_937120535.1 uncultured Anaerolineae bacterium | reverse complement strand
CCCAGGCCACGTTGCAATAACTCCCGCGCCCGCTCCACCTCCCCCTGCTCCTTCTCCAACACCGCCCACGCCTGCCAGGTGACAGCCTTCTTCGGGTCGGCTTCCGCCGCCCGACCGAACAACTCCCGCGCCCGCTCCACCTCCCCCTGCTCCTTCTCCAACACCGCCCACGCCTGCCAAACGGGTGCCTGTTTGGGATCGGCCTCCGCCGCCCGACCGAACAACTCCCGCGCCCGCTCCACCTCCCCCTGTCGCTTGAAGGCCAGGGGCAAAAGGGTGAGCAGTTTGCGCTCTGGCAAGCCGGGCTGCTCCGCCAGCAGCCTGGCCAGCGCTTGAAAGAAGGCATAGTAGAGGTCATCCTCCGTGGGCAGGTGACGCCCGGCCAGCCAGGTCAGGGCGTGCTCGGCGACCCAGGGATATCGTGTGTAGCGGCGGCGGTCTTCGGTCTGGTGCAGCTCCAGCAGCTCTCCCTGCAAAGGCTGGATCAGGCGCGGCGCGATCTCGGCTTCCGGCAGGCCGGTGAAGCGAGCCAATAGGCGCCCGGACAGCCAGAAGTCAAAGCGGTGCACCAGCGCAATGCCGGCATAGCCGCGCAGGATGAGCTTGCATCGCTCCTGGTCGTACCTGCGCTGCAGGTTCAGAAAGACGCTCTCCACGATGTTCTCAAAGCTCTGGCCGCGCCGGGCGGTGAGCAGGGCCGGTAAGAGTTGGCCGCCGGCTCGCTCGAGAAAGTGGGCCTCGCGCTGAGCGGCAGGCAACCCCTCCAGCACCCCCAGCGCTCGATGGGCCTCCAGCCGGCCCAACAGGTCGCGCACCTCGGCCAGGGCGAGGCCGTGCAGCTCAAAGCGCCGCAGACCAGCCAAACGGCCCAGTTGCGACCCCAAGCCGCTGTTCTCCCACTCGTTCTGGCGCGCCGCCCCCAACAGCACGAAGGGCAGCCCGCTCTCGTTCAGGTCGCTCACCAGACTCGGCAGGTTTTCCACCCACACCAGGTCGTCTAGGCAGATCACCAGCCGGCGCTCGCCCTGAAACGCCCGGTGATAGGGAGTTGTCACATAACCGTGATGCTGCCAGAGGACCACAAAGCCGGCCCGGCTGAGCTCCCAAGCCGCGCGCATCAACAGGGTGGTCTTGCCCTCGCCAGAGCGCCCCACCACTACGCCGATGCGCTGCGGCGGTAACGAACGGCTCGTGACGAAATCCAGCAGTTCATCGGATAAGCGCCGGCGGGCGTCGTAATCCAGGGCAATGTTGGCCCAGTTCGGCCGCGTGCCGTTGTAAAAGTCGGCGGGGACGCGGCCGGCCTGGGCCTTTCGAAAGTCCTCGTCCAGCACACGAAAGGCAATGCCAGGCGGATGGGGCAAGAGCACCTGGTTGCCGTCGCCGCTGATGAGGATGGTGTGCTCGGCATTCCCTTCTATTACGATAGAACGTTCACCGTTCATTCGGTCTCCTTCCTGGACCTTCTCCCCAGGCCGTTTCACGGCGCTGGCCGCCGGCCCGCTCGGCTGCCTGCGCGCCGTCCGTCAGCAGATGAGCAGGAAAAGAACGCATCGGCTGGTCAACACGGAGCAGTCCATCCTGGCCTAGATTTTAAGGGTATTTTATGCACTCTGAGGAGGATGTCAATCCAAAAAACACATTAATTCTTCTCCCATCTACTTGCAGTACAATGCTACGAGACCCGCGCTGGCTCAGGCGACAAACGCCCAGCGGAATCCATCCGAACTGCCCATCTCTCAAACCACACCACCGATGATCGCAACCTCCTCCCTCCCTTCCTGCTCCCACCTCACCCGCATCAACCTCGACAACCTGGTCGATTCCTTCGGCTGGACCGAGCACCGGCTGCGGGCCTCCCTCCTCAAGCTGGTCTTCCGCTGGCCGGCCCGCACCTTCGCCCGCCAAGTGCTGGAATTCGATCGCCTGGTGGGCGAAGTGGGCATCGCTCGCGCTGCGCGTCCCATGCTGGCCCACTACGTGCGCCGAATCTCGGTGTACAGCGAACTTCCTCTGCCCATCCCCCCTTTCCTAGCGCTGGCCAACCACCCCGGCCTAGCCGACGCCCTGTCCATCTTCCTGGCCCTCGACTGCCCCGACCTGAAGATCATCGGCCTGCCGCGCCCCTTCCTGTTTGCCCTGCCTCACATCTCCCAGCGCATATTCTACATCAACCCCGAGCCGGCCGACCGCGTCGTCCTGATCCGGCGCGTCGCCAGTCACCTGCGCAACGGCGGCGCGCTCCTCACCTTCCCGGCCGGCCGCATCGAACCCGACCCCGATCTCTTCCCCGACCAAGCGCTCCACTCCCTCAATACCTGGAGCGACAGCGCCGGCCTGTTCCTGCGCCTCGCCCCCCACACCCCGATCCTGCCGATCCTGGTGCGCGGCGTGATCTGGCCCCCCTCCCTGCGTCACCCCCCGGTGCGCCTCAAACGCACCCGCTACGAACAAGACAAACTCGCCGCCGCCCTCCAACTGCTGACCCAACTCATCCTGCGCAAAAACGACCTCTCGATCCGCGTCCAATTGGGCCGGCCCATCTGCGCCGCCGACCTCGGCCGGACCGACACCCCAACCATCCACCGCGCCGTCCTGGACGAACTCCGCCGCCTGCTCCACGCTCCTCTCGACGCTCTCACGCCGATATACACCTTCCCCTGACCCTCAGCGCCTGACCGAATGAACGCCTACGCCCTCTACTTCACCGCCCCGCGCCAAATCCAAATCCTTCCTGTCGCCCTGCCTCCGCCCGGGCCGGGCGAAGCCCTGATCCAGACCCTGTGCTCGGCCATCAGCGCCGGCACCGAGATGCTGATCTACCAAAACCGCTTCCCGCCAGACCTCGAAGCGGACTCGACCATCCCCAAACTTCGTCGCCCCCTCGCCTATCCCCTGCGATACGGCTACGCCTGCGTGGGTCGCATCCTCGCCCTCGGCCCTCACCTGCCGCCCGACTGGATCGGGCAACTGGTCTTCGCCTTTCACCCTCACGCCACCCATTTCATCGCCCCCCTGGCCTCCCTCCTACCCGTCCCCCAAGCGATCCCCCCCGAACGTGCCTGCTTCCTGGCCAACATGGAGACCGCCGTCACCCTAGTGCACGACGGCGCCCCGCTGCTCGGTGAGCGCGTGCTGGTCCTGGGTCAGGGCATCGTTGGGCTACTCACGGCCTCCCTGCTGGCCGGCTTCCCGCTGGAATGCCTAGTCGCCCTCGATCGCTACCCGCGCCGCCGGGCCGCCCTGGCCGAAGCCCTCTCCTCCCCCTCTCCCCTACGGACCCACGACCCGGCCGAACCCGACCTTCACCGCATCCTGCTCGAATTCACCCACGGTGGATTCGACCTGACCTACGAACTAACCGGCAACCCCGACGCCCTAAACGACGCCATCGCCCTAACCCGCTTCTCCGGCCGGATCGTGGTCGGTTCCTGGTACGGACAAAAGCAGGCCTCCCTCAACCTGGGCGGCGCCTTTCACCGCTCCCGAGTGCGCCTGATCGCCTCTCAAGTCAGCACCATCGCCCCCGAACTGAGCGGTCGCTGGGACAAAGCGCGCCGCCTCCAGGCCGCCTGGAACGCCCTGCATCATCTCCACCCCGAACGCTGGATCACCCACCGCTTCCCCTTCGACCAAGCCGCACAAGCCTACTGCCTGCTCGAGGAACACCCGCACGAAGCCCTACAAGTCCTACTCGTCTACGACTCCCCTGATCCCAGAAAGGAGTGATCGTGTACACCCTCGCCGTCCGACGCGACTTCATCGCCCGCCACTTCCTGATCGGCGGAGACTGGGGCCCCGAAAACCTTCCCAACTCCCACCACTACCTGCTCGAGCTGCAACTCAGCGGCCCCGTCCTCGACCAGCACGGCTACCTGGTAGACCTTGTGGAAGTCGAACGCCTGCTCGATCGAACTCTCGCCCGCTACCGAGACCAACTCCTGAACGATCTACCCGAGTTTGCCGGCCTGAACCCCTCCCTCGAACACTTCGCCCGCATCCTATGCACCACCCTGAACGACCACCTGCCGGCCCTGAACCTCTCCACCGTCCGAGTCGTCCTGTGGGAAAACCCAAACGCCTGGGCCGCCTACCAGATCGAACGTCCCCTCTCGGGCTAAACGCGCCCCGACAGTTCCTCTCGTCGGTGCATGCTCCTGGGAAAACGGCGCGCTGCCCTTCTGCCGGCCCAAGCGCCATCGAATCACATCCCTCCACATCCCCTCAGGTCAGTGGAGGATCTGCGAGAGGAACAATTTCGTGCGTTCCTCCTTGGGATTGTTGAAAATCTCCTGCGGCGTGCCGCTCTCCACGATCTGACCGTTGTCGAAGAAAAACATGCGGTCGGCCACAGCGCGAGCGAAACCCATCTCGTGCGTCACCACCAACATAGTCATGCCGCTGCGGGCCAGCTCGATCATCACGTCCAGCACTTCCTTGATCATCTCCGGATCCAAGGCAGAAGTGGGTTCGTCGAACAGCATAATCTTGGGTTGCATCGCCAACGCCCGTGCAATCGCCACCCGCTGCTGCTGTCCGCCCGAGAGCTGACCGGGATACTTGTGAGCCTGTTCTGGAATTCCCACCCGCTCCAGCAACTCCATGGCAATGCGCTCGGCCTTCTTGCGGTCCCACTTGCGCACGTGAATCGGGGCAAGCGTGATGTTTTGCAACACAGTCAAATGGGGAAAAAGATTGAACTGCTGAAACACCATTCCGATCTCGCGACGGATCGCCTCGATATTCCGCACGTCGTGGGTTAGCTCAATGCCGTCCACGATGATCTGCCCGCGCTGATGCTCCTCCAGGTGATTGATGGTGCGAATGAAGGTAGACTTGCCAGAACCAGAAGGGCCAAAGATCACGATCACTTCGCCCTTGTACACGTCCATGCTCACACCGCGCAGCGCATGAAAGGACCCGTACCACTTTTCCACGTTGCGGCAGATGATGATCGGCTGTTCACTCATTCCGACAACTCCTCCTAGCGCTTACCCAAACCAACGTATTCTTCGAGCTTCTGACTCACGAAGGACATGATGTAACTGAACACCCAATAAATCAACGAAATAAACACATAGACCTCGCGCTGCAAACCGATAAACGCGGGTTGCGCCAAGACAGTTTTTGCAATGCCGAGCAGGTCGAGCAGACCAACCACCGCCACCAGCGAAGTATCCTTGAACAAGGCAATAAACTGCCCAACCAGGATGGGAATCACCAAGCGCAGGGCTTGCGGCAAAATCACAAAAGCCATGGTCTGAAAACCGTTCAGTCCTAGCGCATAGGCGGCTTCATATTGGCCACGAGGGATGGCCTGCAGACCGCCGCGCACATTTTCGGCCAAATACGCTGCGCTGAACAAAACGATACCCGCCATGGCGCGCAGCACGCGATCGATGGAAAAGCCGGCCGGCAAAAACAGCGGCAGCATCAACTGAGACATGAAAAGGATGGTAACAAGCGGCACCCCGCGCACAAACTCAATATAAACGATACTAAACCAACGAACCATCGGCAGCCGCGATTGGCGCCCCAAGGCCAAGAACACCCCCAACGGGAAGGAAAACAAGATCCCCACCACGGTGAGCAGGAAGGTAAGCAACAACCCGCCCCAGAAGTTCGACGGCACTAGGGGAACAACCCCCGCCTCATCGCTCAGGCCGGCCACTAGCAAGATGAATATCGGAAAAGCTGTCACCCAGCCAACCAGGACCAAACGACGCACCTGTTGCGAATCCCGACGCCCCAAGAGCCAGGCGAGCAGCCCGATCAAGCTCAATCCAAGCAAATGCGCCCGCGCCGACCAAGAAAATGGAAAGATACCCAGGGCCGGCGGAGCCAAAAACAGGACCACTCGCAACCAAACCGAACGCCCCCAAATCGCCAGCGAAGCGCCGATCAAAAAAGCGAAGAAGGATAACCCGATCCACAACCGCCAAAACTGGGCCGGCGGATATTGACCTACTATCAACAAACGAAAGTTGGCCTCGATCACCCGCCACTGCGCATCCACAAACACCCAGCCCAGCAAGCCACTGCCCAAAACGTAGATGAGATATAGCCCCACGACGGTGAGCAAAGAGTTGTACCACGTGCTAAACAGATTGACCCGCAGCCACTGCAATGGCGAACGACGTTCATAAGGAAAAGAAGACACAGCCGTCATGTCAGCGCTCCACCAGGCGAATCTTTTCGTTGTACCAGTTCATGAAGAGTGATGTCAGCAGACTAAACGTCAGATAAACCAACATGACCAAGCTGATCATTTCCACAGCGCGACCGCTTTGGTTGATGATTGTATTTGAGACATAAAACAGATCGGGGTATCCTATCGCCACTGCTAGCGAGGAATTTTTCGTCAAGTTAAGATACTGGCTGGTGAGAGGGGGCACGATCAGGCGCAACGCTTGCGGAAAAATCACCATCCGTAGTGACTGAAAGCCGCTCAGCCCCAGCGCCCGAGCAGCTTCCCATTGCCCTTTCGGCACGGAGAGAATGCCGGCCCGCACCACCTCCGCAATAAACGCCGAAGTATACACCACCAACCCTGAAAGCAGCGCCATGAACTCCGGGCTGAAGATCCGTCCCCCAGCCAAATTCAAACCCTTGACATAGGGAAAATCCCATTCCAGCGGATCAGGCAACACCCACCAACTCACAACGGCCACCGCCAACCAAACCAGGAACGCCCAAAACCAAACCAACGGCATGCGTCCGGTCTGCTTCCCGCGCCAGATCAGGACCAGGGCCAATGCCACAGCCAGAACGGCGCCGCCGATCAATGAGTAGACAAACGGACGAAAGGTTTCTGTAGGTATCCCCCATGGAATGCCGATACCGCGATTGGTCAGCAGGACGGCGTCCCATACTACAATGGCGTCCTTGACGCGCGGCAACTTCAAGAAAATGCCGGCATACCAAAAAACCAGGAAAACCAACAAAGAAAGATTACGAAAAATTTCAACGTATACCTTCGCCAAACCGCTGATGAGCACGTTAGACGACAAGCGAGCTACGCCGATCACCACCCCGAGCAGTGTAGCCAAGATGATCCCGAAAAAACTGACCCTCAAGGTGTTCAGCAAACCGACAACAAAGGCCTCCCAATAGGCGCTGCTTCGAGAATAAGGGATCGGCGTTTCGCTAACATCGAAGCCAGAAACCTGGGTAAAAAAGCCAAACCCCAGAGTCATCCCCTGGCGACTCAAACCATTGATCATGTTGTTGATCAACACCCCGATCCCCACCAGCACCAGGAGCAAAAAGACCACCTGGCTGAGCGCTTGCAAGAAGCGTTCATCACGCCAAAGAGGCGGCTTCTGATGAGACGACAAATATCCCATAAGCGCTTCTCGTATGTGAAAGCCCCTGGGGTGGACAAAAGAATGTCCACCCCAGCTCGCTTGAGGAACAAGGTTTAGCGGAAGGGGGGCGAGTACAACAAGCCGCCCTCGGTGTACAGCTGGTTGTACCCCCGCGGAATGTAGGTGGGCGTTTCGGGGCCTAGGTTACGATTGTAAATTTCTTCGTAGTTGCCCACCAGCTTGATGATGTTGTAGGCCCAGTCGTTGGTGAGACCGAGCTTGAGACCGAAATCGCCCTCCAAGCCGAGCAAGCGTTTGACTTCGGGAGAAGTAGTGCTTGCCCGCACTTCATCCACGTTGGCAGAAGTAATTCCGTATTCTTCTGCTGCGATCAAGGCAAAGACCGTCCACTGGGCGATGTCAAACCACTGGTCATCGCCATGGCGCACCAATGGGCCTAGCGGCTCCTTAGAGAGCGTGACGTCCAGGATCACGTGGTTGGCTGGATCGGGCAAAATGGCGCGGCGTGCCACCAGGCCGGATTTATCGGTGGTCACGGCATCGCATCGGCCTTCCGCATAGGCGCCGAAGGTCGAGTCGGCGTTCTCATATACGGCCGGCGTGTAAGAAATGCCCAACGCGGCCATCACATCGGCTAAGTTCAGCTCGGTGGTCGTGCCGGTCTGCACGCAGATCGCGCCGCCTTCCAGGTCTTCCAGCTTGGTGATGCCGCTATCGCTGCGCACCATGATGCCCTGGCCGTCGTAGAACGTGGTATGGACGAAATTGGAGTTCAATTCTGTATCACGCACAAAGGTCCAGGTGGTGTTGCGGCTGAGAATGTCAATTTCGCCCGATTGCAAGGCAGCAAATCGCTCGGCGGCTGTCAAGGGGCGATATTCCACCTTGGTCGGATCGCCGAAGATCGCCGCCGCTAGGGCGCGGCAATAATCCACATCGAAGCCGGAGAAGTTGCCGTTGGCATCCACGTAACCAAAGCCGGGAACCTGAGAGTTTACCCCGCAGATCAACTTGCCGCGTTCTTTTACTGCAGCCAGAGTGCCGCCATAGCCGGGCGCAGTGAAGTTAATGGTGGTGGTCGCCGGCGTCGGCGCTTGGGTAGGTTGAGGGGCTTGCGTCGGAGGTTGTTGAGCAGGAGGCTGGGGAGCAGGGGCAGGCGTGCTTCCTCCACCGCAAGCGGCCAACAAGATACTTGCAACCAGAAGCGCAACGAACGCAAGGTAGAGCTTTCTCATTATTCCTCCTTTGGATGTAATTTTATGAATTGATGAAATGAACAGGATGTTTTATCATACGCGGGATTTCATCACCTCCTCCGTCGAAATCTAGCGCCTTCTCTCCTGGCGAATAATAACTATAATTATAACCGGTTTTTTCGCTTCTTCATGGAAGAATTTAGAACAATCACTTCTTAAACAGGACTTTCGCTTGCAACGCTTCCATGATATTATATGGGCATGATAACCAAACAGCAAGATGTTGAGGGCTAGTTCAATAAATCGTTCTCTGGGCAAGTTTTCCATGGTAGAAGAGCAGTCGGAGAAGGAGCACAAAAAGAGT
>CAKZJX010000077.1 GCA_937120535.1 uncultured Anaerolineae bacterium | reverse complement strand
TCAGGCGCATCTCAGTGTGCTCCTTTCTTCATGGGTTGTGAGGGAGTATTCGGACTGCCTCACAACCATATTTAACCGCACTTTCACTGACTTTGGAACAATCACTTACAGTGACCAACGCAGCGCGGTTCGCTCACTGTGATATAATTTGCTCTTGGAGTAATAGTATGCCGTTTACGTTCGATGATCTGCAAGATTTGGTACGTTTGATCCGGCAGCATCCCGAATGGCAGCGTGAACTATGGAAGGCTTTATCAAGTAGTGAACTGGATGAAATTCGCGCCATTCTGCGTGAGACTGCTGAGCTTCAACGCGCCAATGAGCGGGTCATTAAGCGCTTGTTTGAAGCTTATCAACGCAGCGAAGAGCGATTGACACGCCTGGAGCAGGCAGTTGCCGAATTGGCCGAAGCACAGCGACGCACCGAACAGCGAGTACAAGAATTGGCCGAAGCGCAGCGACGCACCGAACAGCGATTAGAAGAGCTGGCCGAAGCGCAGCGACGCACCGATCAACGGGTGGAAGAGCTTGCTCAAGCCCAACAGCGTTTGGCTTCCGAACTAGGAGGGCTAAAGACTATCGTTGGCGCAACCATCGAAGAAGAAGCCGGTAGCGTGGTTCAGCAAATTCTACAACAGAAGGGATATCAGCCCTTGGATGAGCCATATTCGATTGCCGTGGATGGGGAAGCAGATATTGTTTTTCCCGCTCGGGATCCTTCTGGCCGGACGATCTGGGTCTTGGTTGAAGCCAGGGTGCGATTGAGCCGGCGCGATGTGATTGGTTGGGCTCAGCGTATGCGTTCCTACGGATGGCAACAACGATTGGCCCAGCAAGGTGTCGTCGGGCCTTACCTGGTTTACATCTATGGGATTCGAGTAGATGCAGCAGCCAGGCAAGAAGTTATGCAACAAGGGATTGGCTTGATGTATTCACAAGGGGAGTTGATCGCTCTTGCCGACTTGATCTATTCTACGAACGAATCAGCCGGCTGAGCCTAGGTGCCGACTTGGGGGTTGGAAGAGGGTCGAAGAAGGATCGCCATGGTCCTGGGTGGAGGAGAAGGGGTAACATATTCAACCGCTGAGTTATCGGTGTGATTTGACCTTTGGATTGTTGGAGCGAATGATCGATTTCGTCTCTCGTCTCTTGAGATGGTACGAACAGCATCGCCGCAATCTGCCCTGGCGAAATTATCTTGACTCATACGCCATTTGGGTATCGGAGATCATGCTTCAACAAACAAGGGTGGAGACGGTGATCCCGTATTTTGAGCGGTGGATGGAACGCTTCCCCACCATTCAATCTCTAGCAGCGGCGTCGGAGCAAGAGGTGTTGGCTGTTTGGGAAGGCTTGGGATATTATTCTCGAGCTCGTAATCTTCATCGAGCAGCACAGGTGGTAGTTGAACGCTTTGAAGGCGTTTTGCCATCTTCAGTGGAAGCGCTGCAGCGCTTACCAGGGATCGGCCGTTATACGGCCGGAGCTATCGCTTCGATCGCCTTTGGTCAGGATGAGCCGGTGCTCGATGGAAATGTTCGCCGGGTGTATGCTCGCCTGTTCGATGTGAACTTAGCGGTGGACTCACGGGAGGGCGAAGCCGAGCTCTGGAAGTTGGCCGCCGAATATCTGCCGAAGGGGCGGGCCGGCGAGTTTAATCAAGCGTTGATGGATTTGGGGGCAGCGATTTGTCTGCCTCGACGGCCGCGTTGTCTTCTTTGCCCAATCGCTGACAGTTGCTTGGCTCGCCAACGGGGTGTGGTGGAGGAACGTCCCGTGCGATTGCCGCAAGTGAATACGCCACATTACGTTCAATCCGCCGCTGTAATTGTGAAGCGCGGCCGGCACGGGCTGTGTACCCTCTTGGCGAAGCGCCCTTCAGAGGGCCTGCTTGGGGGGTTGTGGGAGTTTCCAAATGGACGAGTGGACGGGGAAGAGCCGGCTCGAGGGTTGGCTTCGACCCTGCGAGAGCAGTACCGGTTGGAGGTTCAGGTGGAAGCGGGACTGGGCATGATCCGTCATGCGTATAGCCATTTTCGGGTCACGGTTCATGTTTTTCAAGCGAAGCTGCTTCGTCCGCTTTATAGGGCAAGAGAACAGAGGGACGCCAGTCTGAAATGGGTATCATTTTCTGACCTGGGGGAGTACCCTATGGGCAAAGTCGATCGTCGGATTGCCACAACTTTACTTACGAGGTGTATGTCATGACGCTAATCTTGCTCCTTGATCTGGATGATACGTTGGTGCATACCAACATGGAGGCTTTTATTCCGGCCTATTTTCAAAAACTGGCGACGCATTTGGCGCCTTTTATTCCCCCTGAAACGTTGCTCAAGCAGCTAATACTTGGCACACGGCAGATGTTGGCTAACGATCATCCTCAGCGCACCTTACGCGAGGTGTTCAATGACCACTTTTACCCGTTTTTGGAGGCCGATCACGGTCATCTGCAAGTGGTTATCGAAGAGTTTTATGATGAGATCTTTCCTAGCCTACGGGAAGTGACTCGCCCGTTACCCGGTGCAGTGGAGTTTGTGGAGTGGGCATTTGCAAAAGGATATTGCGTGGCTATAGCCACAAATCCTCTGTTTCCGCGCAAGGCAACCTATCATCGGTTACGATGGGCAGGGTTATCTCCCGAAAGATATCCTTTTGCTTTAGTTTCTACCTACGAGACGTTTCACTTTACTAAACCTCAGCCGGCATATTATGCTGAGGTGCTTGGGCGATTGGGGTGGCCAGATGGGCCGGTTCTTATGGTGGGTAATGACGTGGAGGCTGACTTGGTGCCGGCGGCGGCTCTAGGATTGGCAACATTTCACGTGCTGGATGTTCCTTCTCGGACGACGGACGGATTTGCTCCAACTGGACGTGGTTATCTGGCTGACTTGCGTTCCTGGCTCGAACAGACGGATCTGACCATGCTCATGCCGGGGTTCAGCACCCGTAACGCTCTGCTGGCCCTGTTGCGGTCTACGCCGGCCGTCCTGGTGGGGTTGCTCGATCCGCTTCCGCTGCCGGCCTGGAGCCGACGGCCTGTCTCAGAAGGCTGGTCGGCGGTAGAAGTGCTGTGTCATTTGCGGGATGTGGAGCGTGAAGTGAATCAGCTGCGTTTGCGTCGGATCGTGGCTGAAGAGGAACCGTTTTTTGTTGCGGAAATGTCCGACGATTGGACCATCGAACGTCGCTACCAGGAACAGGATGGGCCGGCCGCCTTGGAAGAGTTTACTACGCTGCGTTTGGAAACGTTACACCTGCTTCAAAATCTTTCAGCGGAGCAGTGGATGCGCAAGGCGAGGCATAGCCTTTTTGGTCCGACTACTTTGCAAGAGTTGGTTGCTTTTAACGCTGAGCACGATCGCTTGCATATTCGCCAAGTGTGGGAAGTTGCTCGGGAAGTGGGCTAAATGTACTTGATGATGACCGATGCCTGGCGATGATCTCCGACTGGTGCAGATGCTTTTAGCCCGAGGCGAATCACCTTCAACGCTTCCTCTTCCCCACTACGCTTGCTCCTCGGCGGCACTTTGCCAGCCACTGCACGGTC
>CAKZJX010000076.1 GCA_937120535.1 uncultured Anaerolineae bacterium | reverse complement strand
AAAATGCGATTGGTAAGGTGCAAGTTCTTACCCTGACGAACCGTCAGGACGATAGCGTTTGTCTAAACTCGAGTTATCTCAAACTCACCTTTTTGGAGAATGACATGGATACGCCCGCCTATTCCCCGCAACCGTTTTATCAGATTTGGTTGAACGCAGTCACAAGGCCCAACGAACAGACCTACCGCCAGATTGCCTTCTCTCCTCAAGCCAAACCAGGAACGGCTTATTTATGGCTTTTCTTGGTTTCCCTGATCAGCGGCATTCTCTCAGTAGCTATGCTTTCCTTGGCTGGTTCTCCTTTTAGTGAGCTTGGAATTGACGTTCAAGAGCAACTTGGCACGTCTCTCCTTGCTGAATTGTGCGCCGTACCGATTGGAGCAATCTTCAGCGTGTTGCTTTTTGCAATCTGGATTGCCATTATTCAATGGATTGCTCGCTTGTTCGGCGGGCAAGGAACCTATGGACAATTGATTTACACCATTGCGGCAGCGGTTGCTCCTCTGGGTTTGCTCAACAGCTTGCTCTCCCTCCTTTACGCCATTCCTTATGCTGGACTGTGCTTCGCCCTGTTTACATTGGCAATTTCCTTTTATCTTCTTTACATACAAATCCTAGCCATTAAGACGGTCAACAGCTTTGGTTGGTTGCCGGCCCTGGGCGCCTTCTTCCTCCCTGGCCTGATGATCGTCTTCCTGTGCGCCTGTTTGACGGTGGGCGCCCTGGTTGCGCTGGGGCCTTCAATCGAGGAGATCTTCAATCAGATCAACCAGTCCCTGATGTACTAACACCTGCTAAGCGATCGTCTCCCACAAAAAACATCCACCCTCCCTAGACTTCTAGGGAGAGTGGTGAATTTCTGCTGGCTTTATGATCCCTCAAGCTCGCGGAAGATCGTATCCAAGTGCTCTTCCGGCACGTCGAAGACTTGGCCGGTCTCGGGCAGGGGTTCTTCGGTCATCCATTTCGGGATTCGGTCGTCATCGCGGATGAAGCCAGCCCGACGATTGAACTCGCGTTCCAAGCGGAGGGTCTGCTTCCCCAGCTCCTGGAGGATGGAATCGGGCAAGTCGTCCCAACCGTAGCGAGCGGCAAGCAAACGTTTGATGACAAAATTGGGCGTTGCAGCGTAGCCAAAGCCAGCGAAGATGCACGCCCCTAGGGTATCATAGCCGGCCATGTTGAACTGGGCATTGCGCGAGACCTCGGACTGGATGTTCGGATCGAGATGATTGATCGGGGCGCGAATGGTCAGGCCGGCGGTATGGTCGGCGCCTTGAGGCGAGGTCGCATAGGTAACGCCGGTTCCCTTGATTGAACGCGGTTCGTAGGCCGACATGGCTTGCCCTTTGACGGCGGGGATGCGCTTCACCCCCAACGCTCGGCCGGTGCTTACCGCTCCGTTGCCGAGGGTGCGCCCCAGATCGGTGCCGCGGCGGATCTCGTCCAGCAATTCCAGAGCGCGAGCAGCATCTCCCCACTGCATGAGACCGCCCTCTGCGGCCACAGCAAGCGCCGCACCGATCTCGATTGAATCCAAGCCGAGATCGTTCACCTGCCAGTTCAGGCGGCCGATGGCATCGAGCGAGTCGATCCCTAGGTTGGACCCCATCAGGCCGATGGTCTCATACTCCAGGGGAGAGACGATCACCTTGCCATCCTCGCCGCCGAAGATGTTGGAGCATTTGATGGCGCAGCCGGCCATGCAAGCGTGAGAGGGATCGGAGGGCCGGCCCCGCTTCACAATCAGCTCGCGCAAGCTCTCGCCGCCGATGTTCTCGATAGCCTCAAACGTGCCTCGTGAGAAGTTGCGCACCGGAATGGCGGCAAAGCGCTGGGTAAGCTGCGTCATGGCCGCCGTGCCGTAATCGTGATAGGTCTTGGTCTGGGGATGTTCCAGCAAGGCCTTGGTATAGTCTTTCTGGGCGGCCTTGAAGGCTTCTGGATCGACCAGAGGCGGCCGCTGTCCACCGCTGTTGTCGAAGACGATGGCCTTGATACGCTTGGACCCCATCACAGCCCCTAGGCCACCGCGCGCGGCAATTCGGGAGGGAACACGGTCTTTATCCAGGTTCTGAATGCCAGCCGCCCGCAGCCCCATCTCGCCCCCGGGGCCGATCAGCGAGATGGCCACCTTATCGCCGTAGCGCTCGACCAGCCGGCGGGCGGTTTCATACACCCCCAAGCCGGCCAGGTCATCCGCCGGCTCCCAACGGACCCCAGCCAAGGACAGATGCAGCACCCACCAGCCCGCCTCTTGAGGTTGATCTTCGAGAATCAAGGCGCGGATGCCCATGGTGGCCATGTGCAAGCCAGTCCGTCCGCCGGCGTTGGCCTCCTTGACGCCGCCAGTGAGCGGCGATTTGCCACCGATCGAGATGCGATCGGTGGAGGAAAGCATATGACCGACCAGCAAGCCAGGGGCGAAGATCAATTTGTTTCCCGGACCAAGGGGATCGGTGGTCGGATCCACTTCGTCGAGCAGGATGCGCGCGCTGAGGCCGCGCCCGCCCAGGCGTTCCCAGGAGGCGGGGACTGGTTCGATTCGCAATTCTCGGGTTCGGGTGTTGATTCGCCAAACACGGGGCTGATATTCAGGCATAGGACTGTTCTCCGCATCGGAATCACGATTAGGGTTGACTGATCGAGGGATCATAGTCGGTAAAAAGCGACTTGACGGCCTCGCGAAAGACGTGGGTATGGTAATCCACATCGGCTTCGGTGGTATCGGGGGCGATCAGGGCCATGTTGTGGAAGGGGGTCATCAGTATGCCACGATTCAGGCTAAAGAGATGCATGTAGCGATCGAGTTCGTGATCCACCGCGGCCGCAGCTTCCCCCCCATTGAGCGGCGGCGTGGGCCGAAACCAGTATTCGGAGCGGTTGCCCAGGCGCTTGACGATCCACGGCAGTTGGAATTCTTCGATCACCGCTTCGACACCGGCAGTGAAGCGCTCTTGGAGAGCAATGGCGCGATCGTAGAATTCTTCGGTGAGCACATGCTGCAGGGTGGCTTTCATAGCAGCAACGGAGAGGGCGTTTCCGGCCAGGGTGCCGCCGATGCCTCCCACATCGGCATCGTCCACACACAGACGTTTGGCGAAAGCCTGCGAGATCTCCTCGGTGAAGCCGTAGACCGCCGCCGGCACGCCGCCGGCAATCGGCTTGCCGATGGTCAGGAAGTCGGGTTGCAGGCCAAAAGCAGCCGTATATCCGCCGGGGCCGGCGCAGATAGTATGAGTCTCGTCAATGATGAGATAGGTGCCATATTTGCGGGTGAGCTCGCGCAGGGCATCGTGGTACCCCGGTTCGGGATGGATAATTCCGATGTTGGTCATGGCCGGCTCGGCCAAGACGGCTGCCACGTCGCCCGGGGACAGAGCCGCTTCTAGGGCGGGGATGTCGTTGAATTCGATTACTTTGGTGGTCAGGCGCGGATCCACAGGAGGCCCCATGTTGTTGGGCCGCGGCACGGGAAGACCTTCGGAGTTCAGGACGATGAAGGCCTCGTCCACCGTGCCATGGTAGCAGTAGTTGAACACCAACACCTTGGGCCGGCCGGTGATCAAGCGCGCCATGCGCAAGGCAAAACGATTGGCGTCGGTGGCGCTCAAGGCCAACTGCCAATAGGGCAAACCGAAGCGACGTTGTAGTTCTTCTCCCACCCAGATCACATCTTCATAGGGCAACATCAAGGTGATCCCCTTCTTCACTTGCTCGATGACGGCCTCCACGGTTGGGTGGGGAGAATGGCCAGTCATGGCGCCGGTATCGCCCAGACAGAAGTCAATGTAAGAGTTCCCATCTACATCCGTGAAACGCGAACCCTGGGCTTCTTGAACGAAAACCGGAAAAGAGCCGGCCCAGCGCACCATCCACAACATCGGTACGCCGCCGTGTAGGGATCGGCGCGCCCGTTGATACAGTTGATGCGATTTTGGATGGATACGGTGAAAGAGTTCCTCCTCGCGGCGAAGAAGGGTCTCCAAGCGGGAACGGTCAAGAGTAGCGGGCATAAATAAGGTCCTCAGAGCGATGATTAGACTGGGCTAGCTTGAGAGGCTTCGGCGAATACCTCGCCTAGAGCGTTGCGGAAGGCATGGAGCGCTTCGTCCACCTGGTCGGCAGTGACGTTCAAGGGCGGGATCCAGCGGATGGTGTTGTCGTAGGTTCCGCAGGAAAGCAAGAGCAACCCTTGGCGTTCGGCTGCTTGGATCAGATGCTTGACCAGCGGTTTGGCCGGCTCCGGACGGCCGTCCACCAAAAACTCGGTGGCGATCATCAACCCTTTGCCGCGTACGTCGGCGATCTGGGGATAGTGCTCTTGCAAAGCGCGCAGGCCGGCCATCAATTGTGCGCCGCGCTCGGCAGCATTGGTCAACATGTTCTCTTCACGAATCGCCTGGATGGTAGCTACTGCCGCCGCACAAGCCACAGCGTTCCCTCCGTAGGTGCCGCCGTGCGAACCGGGCTCCCACTTCCTCATCAACTCCAGACGGCTGAACACCCCTGAAAGCGGTAGCCCCGAAGCAATGCCCTTGGCGACGGTCATAATATCGGGCGCCACGTCGAAATGCTCCAGCGCAAACCACTTGCCGGTGCGCCCAAAACCGGTCTGCACTTCGTCAAAGATCAGCAACAGGCCGTGGCGATCGGCCAGTTGGCGCAGTCCCTTGAGGAAGGAAGCCGGCGGGACGACGTAGCCGCCCTCGCCCAAGATCGGCTCGATCAAGATGGCCGCTGTTTCCTTCGGGGCCGTCTGCGAAGCCAACAGGAATTCCACCTGCTCCAGGGCATACTGGGCGGCCTGCTCTTCGCTCATGCCCAAGCGCAGCGGATACGGGTAGGGCGCCACAAAGACACCGGAAGGCAACGGTCCATAGCCGGCGCGGTAGATGGTCTTGGAGGTGGTGAGGGCCATGGTGCCGGCCGTTCGACCGTGAAAGGAACCTGAGAACACGATGATGTTCGGCTTGCCGGTGACCGCTCGCGCCAATTTCACCGCCCCTTCCACGGCCTCAGCGCCAGAGTTCGAGAAAAAGAAGCCGTCAATCGAGGGCGGTACGATCTGGCGCAGCTCAGCAATCAGACGCAACATGGGTTGATGGATCACAATGTTGGCCTGAGCATGCAGGAACAGGCCGGCCTGTTCTCGGATCGCCTCCACCACCCGAGGGTGGCAATGGCCAGTGTTGGTCACACCGATGCCGCAGGTGAAATCGAGCAGCTTACGACCGTCGTCGGTGTAGATATAGGAGCCCTCGGCGCGCTCGGCCACAAAGTGGAACAAGCGCGTCCAAACCGGAGACATGTGGGGAAACTGCTCAGCGTAGAGGTCGGAGGAAGACATAGCGTTTTCCTAATAAGGGAACAAGAAGCTCGTGAGAAGAAAGGGGATGAGACGACTCATCTCATCCCCCAAACGACTTTGATCCGGTTTAGGCTGGCAGATAGTCAACCGCCCACTCCAAGCCCAAGTCCTTCAAGACGCTTGGCGTAGGCATGCCGTCAGACGTCCAACCGGCCAAGCTGTAGTAGTGATCGATAGCTGCGTTGACCTCAGCCTCGTCGAGGGCGACACCAGCCGTCGGACCAGCGCCCTGGAGCGGTTTGAAGAACTTGCGAGGCAATCGGTCAGCCTGGCGGGTGAAGCCCTCACGAGCGTTAAAAGTGCGGAATAGATTCAACCGCCGTGCACCGACCTGGAGCAATTCGTCCACCGTCACTTCCCAGCCGGTGACGGCCCGAACGGCCTCGACGGTCTCAGCCGGCCCATAGAGGGTCCAAGTTGGGCCGAACACGAATTGGCACAGCTCGGCGGAGTCCAAGAAGGAGTAGAACAATTCGGTCAGGTAAGCGAAGCGCACCTTTTCCTGAGTCAAGCTGCCGGCCGGCTGGGGTTGCCCCAATCCGATCAATTTCAGCCGATCCAGGTTGAAGTCGGGCACGCCCTCCTCGTAGTACGGATCGTGTTCGCTGGACTGGTGATCGGCGCCGAAGGGGTTAACGGCGTAGATGAGAGCCAGGCTACGCTTGGCCTGCGGCATATGGGCCGGCGCTTCTTGGCCCTTGACCGTGATCAAACACTCCTCGGCGCCGCGGCCGATGATACGAGCTGCCCGCTCCGACCCCTGACCGAGGATGCGACCTAGCTCGGTAGACCCCTTGACGATCTGATCCAGCACCGCCAACATCGCATCAGCGTTGCCAAAGCGCAGTTCGATGCCACCGGTGTCCTGAAGAGTGAGGATGCCCTTCTCGAAGCATTCCATGGCAAAGGCAATGGTGGCCCCGCAGGAGATGGTATCCACGCCGTATTGATTGCAGATCTGATTGGCCAGCGAGATAGCCGCTAGATCGCGAATACCGCAATAGGAACCAAACGTGCTGATGCTCTCATATTCTGGACCGCCGTAGTAGGGATCGACTTTATATGGCCCTTCGGCGATCTCCACCACGCGCTTGCAGCGGACAACGCAAGCGTAACAGGTATCGCGCTCTTTGAGGATGGTGGCCGACATACGTTCACCGCTGATGTCCTCAGCGCCCTCAAACTGGCCTTCGTTGTAGTTGTGGGTGGGCAAAGAGCCAATCGTATTCTGGAACATGACCACGCTTGCCGTGCCGTGTTCGGCCAGGCCGGCCATGTCGGGATTCTCAGGCAACATCTTGGGGCCGGCGCGGTTCAACTCAGCCAACGCCTTGGGATCGGCGATCTCCGGCCGCTTCGCGCCGCGCACCACCACGGCCCGCAAGTTTTTGCTGGCCATCACCGCCCCCATGCCTGTGCGACCCGCATGGCGGTTGGACATGCTCACCAAGCTCGAAAACAACACACCCTTCTCGGCCGCCGGACCATGCTGCAAAATCTCAGCCTTTGGATCAACTTCTTTGCGGAGGATGTCATCCACTTCGCCGGTGATCTTGCCCACCAAGTGAGCGGCATCGCGCAACTCCGCCTTGCCATCCACAATCGCAAGATAGACCGGCTTCGGAGAGCGACCCTTGATCACGACCCCATCAAAGCCGGCAAACTTCAACTCGGCCGGGAAGAACCCACCGCCTTGGGCATCGCCAATGCCGCCGCTGACGGGCGATTTGGCATTCGCATTGATGCGACTCTGCCCCGAGATCGGCGCCCCAGTGGTCACCCCGGTAAACAGCGTCAACACATTCTCCGGACCGAGCGGATCGGCGCCCTTGGGCATCTCCCGCAAAAGATAATACACGCCCATGGCGCTCCCACCCATATATTTCCGGTAGAACGACTCGGGCGGTTCCTCGACCTGTAGAGTCCCCTGCGTTAGGTCCACGTGCAATATCTTGCCGTTATATCCATATGGCATGGCATCCTCCTTTTTGGCTTCAGACAAGTATCGGATCGAATGAACAGACAACGAGTAATTATACGCTCGCTTCGGTACCCCTGGCAAATCATCTTGTCGAATTCGGCAAGAATATAAAAGATTCTTGACGCAAAGCGACAGAAAGAATGACCATCAACGAATACCAACAACCAACACCGCCAACAAATCCCAGATCACGCCTCCCCGACTGGTTGAACGCTTCCTCTGCCCACGACCACCCTTCCCCTCCCGGCCTACAAATCATCCCACACCCCTTCCAGTTATCGGTTAAAATCAAAACCGAGGAAAACGCCTATGAACCAATTCCGTGGCTATCGCTGCTCTCTCTGTGGAACCGAATACTCCCCCGACGAGGTCACCTACACCTGCCCAAAAGACGGCGGCAACCTGGATGTCGAACTGGAATACGACCTGATCCGCAAAAAATACCAACCCGAAGACATCCTTAGCCGCAAAGACTACTCCTTGTGGCGCTACGAGCCGCTCCTGCCGGTCAACACCCCCAAAGGCGAGAATACCCCCCTCCACCATGCCGGCTGGACACCGGTCTTCCAACTGAACACCTTGGCCCGCGAACTCGGTCTAAAGCACCTCTGGCTAAAAGACGAAGCGCGCAACCCCTCTGCGTCGTTCAAAGACCGCGCCTCTGCCATCGTAGTCGCTCGCGCCCGCGAGATCAAAGCCGACGTGATCGTCGCCGCTTCCACCGGCAATGCCGGCGCTGCCCTGGCCTGCATGGCCGCTGCTGTGGGACACCGAGCGGTCATCCTCGCCCCCCGCACCGCCCCACCCGCCAAGATCGCCCAACTCCTGATCTTCGGCGCCCGCGTCATCCTGGTGGACGGGAGCTACGATCACGCCTTCGACCTGACCGTGCAAGCCGCCCAAGAATTTGGCTGGTACTGCCGCAACACCGGCTTCAACCCCTTCACCGCCGAGGGCAAGAAAACCGCCGCCTTCGAGATCTGGGAATGGTGGCTCGAAGCCCATCGCGACTGGCACAAAAAAGATAGTCCCCTCAACGATCACCCCCCACTCCTGATCTTCGTCCCGGTCGGCGATGGCAACATCATCTCGGGCATCCACAAAGGCTTCAAAGACCTGCTCCGCCTGGGATGGATCCAGAACCTGCCGCGCATTGTCGGCGTCCAGGCCGAAGGGTCGGCCGCCGTAGCCCGAGCCTTCCACGCCAACACCGAGATCATCACACCCGTCAGCGCTAACACCCTGGCCGACAGCATCTCGGTAGACCTGCCGCGCGATGGTGTACGCGCTGTGCGCGCAGCACGGGAGACTGGCGGCACCTACATCACCGTCAGCGACCAAGAAATCCTCCAAGCCATCGCAACCTTGGGGCGGGTAGGCATCTTTGCCGAGCCAGCCGCTGCAACTGCCTTTGCCGGCCTGGTGCGCGGCGTCCAAACCGGCCTGGTGCACAGTGACGATCCGGTCCTGATCCTGAGCACCGGCAGCGGATTGAAAGACATTCGCGCCGCCATGCAAGCCGTAACCCAAGCCCCGGTCATCGAACCCAGCCTCCAGGCCCTGAAACAAATCCTATGACCTTGCGCTGGTCGCCTGCTGCTCGCTACTCCACCTTGAGCGCCTTCCCTGCCCGGCCCATCCGCCATCTCTTCACTACTCTGATCACCGTCAGCTTGATCGCTTGCATCTTCCACCCTTTCGTCGAAATTCCCCGGCGTCGCTTCAACCTCACTCAAGTTGTCGCCTCCCGCTGGGTATACTTCTTGGCCCTGACGACCATCATCGCCTGCTCGACCTGATGACCATTGTTGCCATTGTCTTCACCCTCCTAGTGATGCCGGTCCTCGCCTCACCAGGCGGAATGGGCCGCTATCTGCGCGCCCGCATTCTCGACCTGCCTGCCTTTGACGACGAAATCCAGGCGGATGCGTCCCCCGAAGGAAATCCCTCGCCCCAAACCCCATCCTTGCTCCAGGCCTTCCTAACCAGCGGGTCCGACTCCGCCCAGCGCGTGCCTGCCAACCCCAAAACCGATCCGCAGCCCGAGGCCGCTGCGCCCTTCCGGCCGCCCACCAGTGGCGCCCCCTGCTCCACCGATCCCACCTCACCCCCATCCTCTCCTCCCTGATCTTCCCCTATGGACATCACCTACTCGATCATCGCTCCCATTTACAACGAACTGGAAAACCTGCCTGAGCTCTACCGCCGCATCAAAACCGTCATGGACGCCCTTGGCGAACCCTGGGAACTCATCCCGGTAGACGATGGCTCCACCGATGAGTCCACCGCCCTTATCGCCCAGCTTGCCCAAAGCGATCCCTGCGTCCGACCGGTGATCTTCTCGCGCAACTTCGGCCACCAAATCGCCATCACCGCCGGCTGGGACCACGCCCGTGGCCAGGCCGTAATCATCATTGACGCCGACCTACAAGACCCCCCTGAAGTGATCCCAGACCTGATCCAAAAGTGGCGTGAAGGCTACGAAGTAGTCTACGCCGTGCGAGCCGAGCGTCAAGGCGAATCGTGGTTCAAAAAAATCAGCGCCGCCTTCTTCTACCGTCTGATCCGCTACATCACCGATGTCAACATCCCCGTCGATGCCGGCGACTTCCGCCTCATGGATCGCAAAGTGGTAGACGTGCTCAAGCGCATGCGCGAACGCCACCGCTTCCCGCGCGGTATGTCGGCCTGGGTGGGATTTCGCCAGATTGGCGTAGAATACGTGCGAGCGCCTCGCTTTGCCGGCGAAACCAAATACCCCTTCCGCAAAATGCTCAAACTAGCCCTGAACGCCATCACCGGATTCTCCTACTTTCCGCTCCAAGTGGCCACCTTCTTCGGCTTCTTCTCAGCCGGCCTGGCGATTCTGGCCATCCCGATCGTCGCCATCCTGCGCATCACCGGCTCCCGCTTCTTCGAGGGGCAAGCCACCACCCTGATCGCTGTGCTCTTCCTGGGCGGCGTACAACTGATCTCCCTAGGAATTCTAGGCGAATACATTGGCCGTATCTACGACGAAGCCAAGGGTCGCCCACTCTACATCGTGCGCCAAGGACCGGAAGACTTCCAGCCCACTCAGCGAGCTGACCAAATCCACAAGAGCGCCTAAACCGGCGCTCACCCCAAAAACAACAACATCTTCCCCTGATTACTCTTGCCTCATCAAAGGGTGGAGAAATCCTGAACTTTTTCCCCTCCAACCATCGAGCACATCGAGTTCCCGATCGCCTTTGCAAAACTCGATGGCTTGATCATGAACACCATCTTCCCAAACGAAAAACCATTCCTCCTACGCCTCTCTACATCCTAACAAACAGCGCTCAATCTTAAAATTTAAGATCGAGCAACTTGCTGTGAATATCCACAAACCCGTTTTATGTCCAAATGTAAAATTTTAAGGAAGTCGATCGGTTAAAACCATTGCATTGCGGGACAATTGTGGAATAATACCACTTAGATCATCCTCTCAGAATCTCCACCTTGCGAGGGACCATGCGCGTCTGCGTATTATCCGATGAAGCGTTTGGGGATTACACACCCGAATCCTACCTCACCCAACACGAATGGAAAATGTACCTCGTCAAACGTCCAACGTTGGACTTCATCCGTGCCATCGCCCAACAGGAAGAGTACGAGGTATACCTGAACCTCTGCGACGGCGCGCCGGACGAAGATCGCCCTGGCCTAGATGTCGTGCAAGCGCTAGAAGCCCTGAACCTCCCCTTCACCGGCGCCGACAGCTTGTTCTACTCAGTCACCCGCGAACAGATGCGTCTGGCCGCCCAACGCGTTCGGGTGGGCTTTCCGCCGGGCTTTGCTGCCCGTCCCCAAGACCCCCTCGAAACGATGATCGAAGGAGCCGGTCTGCGCTTTCCGTTGATTGTCAAGCACCCAGAGAGCTATGCCAGCGTCGGCATGACTCGCGACTCGCGGGTAGAGACGATGGAACAAGCGCGCGCCCGCTTCGATGAAATGTGCGCCCTTTACGGCGGCGCCCGGGTGGAAGAATTCATCGAGGGCCGCGAGTTCACTGTCCTGATTGCCGACAACCCCGATAACCTAGCCGATCCCTACGTCTACCGCCCGCTCGAGATCCTCTTTCCCCCTGGCGAGTCGTTCAAACACTGGGCGATGAAATTCGACCCAGATGCCGACATGGACCTGGTTACTGTGGACGATCCGCTCCTGGAGCGACGCTTGAAGACCATGGTCCACGACATCTACCTCGCCCTGGGTGGCACGGGATATGCCCGCGCCGACATTCGCATGGATCCCCAAGGCAAGCTGTTTCTACTGGAGATCAACCCCAACCCCAGCATCTTCAACATGCCCCATGAAAAATCGTCCGCCGATTACATGATAGAAGACGATCCCGGCGGCGTAGAAGGCTTTTTAGATCGCATCTTTCGCTCGGCCATCCTGCGCCGTGAACGACGCATGCTCCCTGGGCAACTCCTGCGGCCTCGAAAGCTAGCGCCGATAGAAATGCGCCGATAAGCCATGGCTCCATCCGACCTGCACGCTTGGGATGTCTCTCCAGAAGAAGCGGTGCGCATCCAGAGCGAGCTGCGCCGTCAACTCAAGCTGGTCTGGGATGGGCGTGTGGTGCACACCGTGGCCGGCGTAGATGTGAGCATCGCCAGCGAGCGGGCGCATTGTGCCGTTGTAGTGCTGCGCTTTCCCGAGCTCATCCCTCTTGAGAGCGCTCTCGGCGAAGCTCCCCTGGTCTTCCCCTACATCCCCGGCTTGCTGGCCTTTCGCGAGGGGCCGGCAGTGCTGGCCGCCTGGCAGTCTCTGCGCATCCTGCCAGATGTGATTCTCTTTGACGGACAAGGCATCGCCCATCCACGAGGCGTAGGCATCGCTTCGCAAATGGGGCTATGGCTGGAACGACCGACCATCGGCGTCGCCAAATCGCGCCTATACGGCCGCCACGGCCCGGTTCCTCCCGAACCCGGCGGCTATGCCGAGCTGTTTGACGAACAAGCGTCCGACCGACCGATCGGCGTGGCGCTTCGCACCCGACGCGGCGCGAACCCTCTCTACGTCTCCCCCGGCCATATGATCGACCTAGGACATGCGGTCTCGCTCACCCTGGCTTGTTGCGCCGGATACCGCCTGCCCGAGCCGATCCGCTGGGCCCATCGTGTGGCCGGCGGCGAGAAACTACCTGCCCAAAACGTAAGGCAGGATCGACTGTTCTAACCCATACAACCCGAACCCTCTCTCAAATCCAGCGAACGCCACTGCACCACGGATCGAACCCTACATCCTATTGCGACTCGCCTTATCAGCCCACTGACACAGAGCACAATACGCAACGGGGGGAGAAATAACACATCCAACGGGAGACGCATCTTTCGGAATAGAGGCGTGTTATAAAACCAGAATTGACCCTTCCTTAGACCCATCGAGGAGATATGAGAAAACGCGTTGTCGTCACGGGATTGGGATGCGTCAGTCCCCTAGGAAACAATACTGACCAAACCTGGGAGGCCCTGATAGCCGGTCGATCGGGGGCCGGCCCGATCACCCTGTTTGATCCCTCCCAGCACAAAACCCGCTTTGCTGCCGAAGTCAAGGGCTTCGACGGCGCTGTCTTGTTCGGAGCGCGCGAAGCACGCAAGATGGACCGCTTCACCCAGTTCGCCCTGGCAGCGGCTCTAGAAGCCCTGGCCCAAGCTGGCCTAACGATCGACCAATCCAACCGCGATCGAGTAGGGGTGCTGATCGGTTCGGGAATCGGCGGCATCATGACCCTGTTGAACGAAGTGGAAACCTACCGGCAGCGCGGTCCCGACCGAGTCAGCCCCTTCCTGATCCCAATGATGATCTCGGACAGCGCGGCCGGCATGATCGCCATCCGCCTAGGAGCGCGTGGCCCAAACATGGCCTTGGCCACTGCCTGTGCTTCGGGGACCAACGCCATTGGCGAGGCAACCGAGATGATCCGTCGTGGAGCGGCTGATGTGATGATCGCCGGCGCCTCCGAAGCTGCCATTGCCCCCCTGGCCATCGCCGGCCTGAACGTGATGGGCGCCCTCTCCACTCGCAACGAAGACCCGCAACGTGCCTCCCGTCCCTTCGATAAACATCGCGACGGCTTTCTCATGGCGGAAGGCGCAGCGGTGCTGATTCTCGAGTCGTTAGAACACGCCCGGGCGCGTGGCGCGTCTATCCTGGGCGAAGTGACCGGCTACGGCACCAGCGACGACGCCTATCACATCTCTGCGCCGGCCGAAAACGGCGCAGGCGCCGCCCTGTCCATGCAGTTGGCCCTGCAAGACGCCGGCCTATCTCCCTCGCACATCGGCTACATCAACGCCCACGGCACGTCCACGCCGCTGAACGACAAAAGCGAAACAGCAGCCATCAAGACCGTGTTCGGCGAACAGGCGTACCGCATTCCCATCTCTTCCACCAAGTCCATGACTGGCCACTTGCTGGGCGCTTCGGGCGCGCTGGAGGCCGTGGTATGCCTCAAGGTCCTCCAAGAGAACCTCCTCCCACCAACCATCAATTACGAGACCCCCGATCCTGAATGCGATCTAGACTACGTCCCAAACCGGTCGCGCCCTGCCCAGCCGGACCACATCATGTCCAATTCCTTCGGCTTCGGAGGGCACAACGCCACCCTGATCTTCTCGCGCTTTCTGTGAGCATCTGCGTATAGACTAAGGAATGAGGTGTTCATGCCATACGCTCACATTACCGGTTGGGGAATGTACGTCCCCGAACCCGTGCTCACCAACGACGATCTGGCGAAAATCGTAGACACCAGCGATGAGTGGATCCGCGAGCGAACTGGCATCCGCGAACGGCGGATCGCGCGGGCCCATGAGTTTCCGTCAACGCTGGGGACAAAGGCAGCCTTGCAGGCCCTGTCGGTTGCCAATCTGCGCCCGACTGATCTGGATTTGATCATCTGCACCACATCATCGCCGGAATATGTCTTCCCGGCCACGGCAGCCTTGATCCAGGATCAAATCGGGGCGCCACAAGCCGGCGCCTTTGACCTGATGGCCGCCTGCTCCGGTTTTATTTATGCGGTCAATATGGCGGCCCAGGCCATTCGCAGCGGATCGATCCGCAACGCGCTGGTGGTGGGCACCGAGACTCTCTCGCGCTTCGTGAACTGGCAAGACCGCAGCACCTGCATCCTGTTCGGAGATGGAGCCGGGGCGTTTGTCTTGCAGGCCAGCAGCCAGCCAGGAGGGGTGCTGTCGGCAGTGATGCACTCCGACGGATCAGGAGGCAACTTGTTGACCTTGCCGGTCTTGGGCGGAAGGGTGCCGGCCAACGAGGCAACCTTGCACCGCGGTCATCAGTATATCTACATGGACGGCCGAGAGGTGTTCCGCTTTGCGACGCGGATGATGGTCTCGGCGACCGAGGAGGTGCTCAGGAATGCCAGGCTGAGCAAGGAGGAGGTGAGTCTGATCATTCCTCATCAGGCGAATTACCGCATCATCGAGACGGCGGCCCGCGGGCTAAGGCTACCGATGGAACGCTTTGTGGTGAATGTGGACCGCTATGGCAATACGTCCACGGCGTCTATCCCGATCGCAACGGTGGAGGCCGTGCAGAGCGGCCGGCTCAAGCCAGGGGACACGGTGGTGTTTGTGGGGTTCGGAGCCGGCCTAACATGGGGCGCACTGGCGGCCAAGTGGACTGGACCATTGCCCTCGCCGCGCAAGATCACGGTCAGCCGCTACCGCCTGGTGGGGCGAGTTCGCTCGCTCTTGCGCCGCTTGCAGCGTTACCTCGAGGGACTGATCTGGGGGCGAAAGGCCTAGTCAAGCAGCGCTCGCCAATCCGATGGATTCGGAAGAGGGTTCAGCCTTCGGGCCGGCATCCCGCCGATCGCGCCAAGTAGAATCGGGCTCCGATCGAGCGGGACAGGGAGAGCCGGCTCTGCCGCCTCGCCGATCGGCCGGCAACCCTGCGCTTCGGTCGGTCTGGAAGCGGAACCGCCCCGAGAGTCGGAAAAGGCGCAGGGTGTCGGAAGCCAGAACCGGGGTCAGATGTTCTGCAAATTTTGTGGTACATTTAGGGGGAGTCTACACAAGGAGTGAATATGTTTCCACGTTTAGGTTTGCCTGAGATTTTGATCCTGTTGGTGATCGTGCTGTTGATCTTCGGCCCAGGGCGGCTCGGGAAGATCGCCGGAGAGTTGGGCCAGGCGATCCGAAATTTTCGCGAGGGACTGGGCGGGAGAAAGGAGGACGAGACGCCGCCTCCTGGTGAAACGAAAGAGTAAAGCCAACTCCCCGCTCGTCACGGGGAGTTGGTATTTTTAGGCAACGTGAGCGTAGGTCTTATGCTTTCTCGGTTATTCGGTCTCTCGGACGTGCCGCGCCAGTACCGCGCTAATTTTTTGCATCTGTACCTGGACATCGGTTGGTTCGGCATCTTGAGCGGCTCGGCGGTGAACTTTTTGACAGTGTATGCGGCGCGCTTGGGCGCTTCGGCGCTGCAGATCGGGTTGATCAGCGCAGCATCAGCCATCGTAAATCTGTTGATCGCCATCCCAGCCGGCCGATGGGTGGAGAAGCGCAGCACCGGCCTGGCGGTGTTCTGGTCGTCGGTGTTCTACCGCTTGGGATACGCGTTGTGGATCCCCCTGCCATGGCTGTTCGATGAGCAGGGACAGGTGTGGGCGCTGATCGTGTTGACTTTTCTCATGGCCATCCCATTGGCGCCTTTGGGGGTGGGGTTCAACGCGCTGTTTGCCGAAGCGGTTCCAGAGAGCTATCGGGCACGCGTGGCCGGCGTTCGCAACGCGGTGCTCTCGGTGGCGTACATCATCAGCTCCTTGATAAGCGGTTCTATCTTGGAATCGATGCCATTCCCAACCGGCTATCAAATGGTGTTCGCTATCGGATTTTTCGGCGCGGCAATGAGCAGTTTTCACCTATACTTCGTGCGGCCACTGAAAAAGGATCGCCCACTCCAGCCGGCCCCGCCTTCAGCTCACCCAGCGAGTCCCGACTCACGTCGCCGCTGGGTTGATCTGCTGCGCTTGGATATCTTGGACAGCCCGTTTCGGACAACGTTGATCGGGTTGTTCCTGTTTCACTTTGCACACTATGTCGCTGCGCCAATCTATCCGCTGTATAACGTGAACGTGTTGCGTTTGAACGACGATCACATCGGCCTGGGGACAGCGCTGTTTTATTTGACCTCCATGATCTCGTCCACCCGCTTGCCCAGGGTGGTGCGGCGCATCGGCCATCGCGGGACGACCGGTTGGGGAATGATCGGGATGGCGTTGTATCCGTTTGCGCTGAGTCTGTCGCATACGGTCTGGCACTACTATCTGGTGTCGCTATTGGGAGGCTTCACCTGGGGATTGGCGGGAGGAGCCTATGCCAATCATCTGCTGGAGCGCACGCCGGAGCACGACCGGCCGGCCCATCTTGCCTGGTATACCATGGCCTTGAACGCAGCCATCCTACTGAGCTCGTTCTTCGGGCCGTTCATCGCCAACCAAATGGGCCTGGTGGGAGGCCTGATGACGTTTGCCGTGCTACGCTTGCTGGCCGGCTGGATCATCTTGCGCTTCGGGTGAGAGCAGCGATCGCCCCGGATTGACCCTTCATGTTGTCCTTATCCCCGCCTGGTAGAATACAAGCTATGTTCTCAAAATGGCGCTGTCTTGGTTCATTGGCCTTGCTGTTGCTGGTCGGCTTGGCGCTCATCCTGCCGCTGTGGTACTTGCACGGGCGGCCGGCCCCGCTTCCCGTCCGACAGACCGTGCGGCGGGGCGTAGAGTATCGGCGCATCGTCCGCCTCACGCCGCGGCCGATGATCATCCACGTATTGACGATCGACATGCGCACCAACGGCCTAAACTTCCTGGTCACGCCGCCCGACGATCTGGGCAGCGACCTGCCGCTGCGCGGCCGAACCACCTCGCAATTCTTAGAACAGTTCAATCTAGACATCGCCGTGAACGGCGACGGATGCCGGCCCTGGTGGTCTCGAAGCCCTTTGGACTATTACCCCAAGGAAGGCGACCTGGTGGCGCCGCGAGGCCGTGCCGCCTCGCGCGGACGGGTGTATTGGCGCACCGACCTCCCCACGCCCACGTTGTACATCTCCTCGCGCAATCGCCTCTCCTTCGATGCCCCGGCCCAACCCTATAACGCCATCTCAGGCGAGGAACGCCTGCTGATCAACGGTTCGATCGTGGAGAACCTGAACGCCACTGACGTGCACCCGCGCACGGCGGTGGGCTATTCCAAAAACGGCCGCTACCTTTACCTGGTGGTGGTGGATGGGCGACAGCCCCTCTACAGCGAAGGCATCACCCTGCATGAATTGGCCGAACTGATGCTCTCGCTCGGCGCTTACGATGCCATGAACTTGGATGGGGGTGGTTCATCTACGATGGTGATCCGCGATGCCGACGGCCGGCCGCGCGTGCTCAACTCCCCAATCGATCAATACATCCCCGGCCGCGAGCGAGTGGTGTGCAATCATCTGGGCATTTACTTCCGCCGGTAGCGCAGCGAGGTGTGCGCCCTGCTCTCTACCGTCAAGAAAGCGTCCAGGTTGGTTGCACATCTATGCTCAAATCGGCGATCTGGCCTCGAACGAAGCGGAAATAGCCGGCCGCCCCGATCATGGCCGCGTTGTCGGTGCACAGGGAGAGGCGCGGGATATGCACTGGGAAGTCGCTCTGAGAGCGAAAGGCTTGGCGCAAGGCCCGATTGGCCGAAACGCCGCCGGCCACCAGGATTTCCTTCACCCCAAAGGTATGCGCCGCTTTTAAAGTCTTCTCCACCAACACATCCACCACAGCCGCTTGAAAGCTGGCCGCCAGATCGGCCGCTGGCAAGGGCCGGTCGACCTTTTGGAACTTCTGCACCTCGTAGAGCACAGCGGTCTTCAAGCCGCTGAACGAGAAATTCCATGTCCCCTCCAGACGAGCGCGGGGAAACTTGAAGCGCTGCGGGTCGCCTTCCTCAGCGGCCTTCTGGATGGACGGGCCGCCCGGATACGGCAGACCCAGCAGACGCCCGACTTTATCGAAGGCCTCGCCGGCCGCGTCGTCGAGCGTGGCCCCCAGCCGGCGATAGGTCAAATGATCGGTCATCAGATTCAATTCCGTATGCCCGCCAGAGATCAACAAGGCCAAGAGCGGAAACTGGGGCTCAGCCGGCGGGATTTCGCCGGCCTCATACACCCACGCCGCATAAATATGCCCTTCTAGGTGATTAACCGCCACCAGCGGCCGGCCGGCGCCCAGCGCCAGCCCCTTGGCAGCGTTCAGCCCCACCACAAGCGAGCCGGGCAAGCCCGGACCACAGGTCACAGCCACGGCATCAATCTCCTCCAACGTCACATGCGCCTGGGCCAGCGCCTGACGGATCACCGGCGTGATGGAGAGCACATGCTGCCGCGAGGCCACCTCAGGATACACACCGCCATAGCGGGCATGCACGTCCATCTGCGAGGCCACCACCGAGGACAACATCAGGCGGCCGTTCTCGACCACCGCCGCCGCCGTCTCATCGCATGATGTCTCGATGGCCAAGATGCGCGCTGGCTTCATCGCAGTCCTGCACCTTCCCCCTGCATGGGCAGCACAAAATCATACGGATAAGGCACCAGCACCTCCACTGTCCCATCCGGCCGCATCCACAGCGTGTCCTCAATGCGCACGCCCAACCCGCGATCAGGGTAGTACAACCCAGGCTCACAAGTGAACACCGCCCCCGGGCGCAATTGCTGATCGTCGCTGCTGATCAGGCTGCTGAACGGCCGCTCGTGAATGTTCAACCCCACTCCATGCCCCAGGCTATGAACGTATCCCTCTAAAGGCGCCTTGGTGTGGAGCGGCGTCGGATGTCCTTTGGCCTCAAAATACTCACACGTCAGGCGATGATATTCCCTGAACGGCTGCCCGGGGCGAAAATCGTTCAACAACCGATCGTAGATCTCCTTCACCTGGCGAAACACCTCCTGCGCTTCGGGCGTGGCATAGCCTAGGCTCCAAGTGCGGGTGAAATCATAGTAATAGCCCCCGCCGGCCTCGGCCGGATACAGATCGAACACAATGGTCTGCCCCAGACGGATCGGATCGCTCGGCGTGCCGGTGGAGTGGGGAATGCCGGCCTCACGGCCGATAGCAAAAATAAAGCCAGAGGGCAACTCAGCCCCTTGCTCGGCGATCCACAAGCGGATGCGCGCCTGCACGTCGCCCACGGTGAGCGGCGATCCGTCTTCGCGGAGCAGGGTCTCCGATTCGTCCACCGGACGAGAAGTGAGATAGGCGCGCACCCGTTCCACCACGCTGGTGGTGATCTGCCCCATGCGACGAATGCGCTCCACCTCGGCCTCGTCCTTGGTCTCCATCGCCCGCAGGAAGATCGAGTCCTCGCGCGGCTCGCCCACAAATTCCACCTCAGGCAGTAGCCTGCGCAAGCGAGTCAACAGGCCAAACACAGCGCTCACGTCATACGTCCCATACACCCCCACCCGGCCGGTGGTCAGGCCCACGTCTTCAAGCATGGCGCGGTAGCGCAAGGCGTTGGCATGCAAAGGGTCGCCGTCAGCCTGTTTCAGGAAGGCCTCATAGTCATACTGGCTATACGAAATCAGCGTCAAGCCGCTGCGCGCCGCCTCCTCCCGTTCCATATCGTTGTGGAACAAGGCGGCCGTCCGACCCCGCGTCCAAATCAAGGTGGCGTGGCTCACGTGACCGCCCCCGGTCAAATAATACATCGGTGGGTTATGTTCTGCATGGCCAAACACCAACAATCCATCCAGGCCACGCTCTTCCATCAGGGCATCCAAATCCGATTTCATAAGGTCTTGGCGTTGGTGCATAAGGTTGACAGAGAGGGCGTGACCGTATAAGTTTGGGTTATGCCAAAACGCAAAAACACACGCTCACGCCCAAAGAGACATTATACCGCGTCAAGAACTGGTCTGAATACGATCAAGCGCTGGCACAACGCGGATCGGCGACGTTCTGGTTGTCGGACGATTTTGAAGAGCAGTGGTGTTAGGCAGGAGAAAAGCAACATGGGCTTGAGCAGGCCAAGCTCTATGCCTCGTGCAAACGGCCCAATGTACCCTTGGTCTTTTCCAGCAACGGGCATCTGTTTGTCGAGTATGACGCCTTCACCGGCAAGACCAGCGCGCCGAGGCCGCTTTCTGCGTTTCCAAGCCCCGATGAATTGCGCCGCCGTTACGAGCAGGGCAAAGGCTTCCGGCTGGATTCCGCCGCTGCTGCCAGGACGCTGTTATCCGCGCTGCGCTGGAAAAATCTGGCGCATGGCGAACAGCGCGCCCTGAAAGCGGCGGGAGGTTCCTGTTCTGCGCCTGAATCGGCGCAGCTGGGAGCAGTGGTGCAATTTATGCACCCGCCCGGCCGGGCGAGGTCATCTCCTTTGAACCTACCGGGCAGGCGATGAGCGACTCGGTTGCACAAATTCCCAAGAAAATCGCCCATCAGGAGGGGAGCCCGGCGCGGGGAAGTCCTGGTAAAACTAGGCTTGGGAGCCAGAAATGTCTGAATCGTTTCTGACCACAGAGTACGCAGAGAGCACAGAGGGGTTTTTATGATCTCACCGCGGAGGACACAGAGAGCGCAGAGAGTTTTATTTTGTGATTGTTCCAAAGTTAGTGAAAGTGTGGTTAAATATGGTTGTGAGGCAGTCCGAATACTCCCTCACAACCCATGAAGAAAGGAGCACACTGAGATGCGCCTGAACCTGATTTTACCAAAAGTTGAGCCGACCGAATAT
>CAKZJX010000075.1 GCA_937120535.1 uncultured Anaerolineae bacterium | reverse complement strand
TGTATTTGCGCGCCATCCAATCTGCCTTCGCTGCTTTGCGGGAACTCCATCCCGCTCAACTTGCTGCGTAAGGTGAGGAATTTAAGTTAGAGACCCTTATCAAACATCCCCAGTTTCTCTCGGAGTGTCTCCATGCCGCTCAACCCAACTCTCATCCGTCAACAGTTTCCCTCGCTCGATCGGTCGGCGATCTTCTTCGATAATCCAGGCGGCACGCAGATCGTCCGCCACAGCTTGGAGCGTATGCAGCGCTATCTGCTGGAATGCAACGCCAATCACGGCGGTGCCTTTGAGACTAGCCGCCGCTCCGATGAAATCCTCGACGAGGCGCATGCCGCCATGGCCGAGTTCTTGAACGCTGCCCGGCCGGACGAGATCGTCTTCGGCCACAACATGACTACCCTGACGTTACACCTCTCGCGCTCATTGGCGCAGTGGCTCCAGCCGGGCGATCAGATCGTGGTCACCCGCCTCGATCACGATGCCAACATCGCCCCCTGGCTGCTGATCGCCGAGGACCGCGGCTGCCGCGTCGTCTGGGTAGATTTTCATCCCGAAGATTGCACGCTCAACCTGGAGGAGTTCCAAAAGGCCCTCGAACGCCAACCGGAGATCGTGGCGTTCGGCTATGCCTCTAACGCTGTGGGGACCATCAACCCTGTGCGCCAGATGACCCGTCTAGCCAAAGAGGCCGGCGCTCTAGTGTTTGTTGACGCGGTTCACTACGCGCCTCACGGTCCGATTGACGTGCAGGACATCGGTTGCGACTTTTTGGTCTGTTCGGCCTATAAGTTCTTCGGGCCTCATCTGGGCGTGCTTTACGGGCGCTACGAGCTGCTGAGCGATCTGAAGGCGTATAAAGTGCGGCCGGCCCCCAACAACCCGCCCGGCAAATTTGAAACCGGCACCCAAAATCATGAAGGCATTGCCGGCTTGTTGGGAACACTCGAATACCTGGCATGGCTCGGCGCTCAGTTTGGCAGCGACGCCGCAGAAGGCCTGCGCGAAGAGGGCTTCACCGGCCGGCGCCTGCTCTACAAGCAAGCGATGACGGCCATCCGCGCTTACGAATACGAGCTGAGCCGTGCCCTGCTGGTGGCCATCGCTGCCGTGCCCGGCACGCGCATCTACGGCATCACCGACAGCAAGCAGCTCGATCGGCGCGTCCCGACCGTCTCCTTCACCCTAGCAGGGAAACACCCCCGAGCAGTAGCCGAGGCCTTGGGGCAGGCTGGAATCTACGTCTGGGACGGCAACTATTACGCCTTGGCGGTCACCGAGCGGCTAGGGCTGGAGGACAAGGGCGGCATGGTGCGCGTAGGCGCCGTGCATTACAACACGGTTCAAGAGATCGAACGCCTACACGACGCCCTCAACCAGGTGGCTCAGCAGCCATAGAGGCTGAGCCGCGAGCCGATCGCCACCCGACGCCCGGCGGAGAAACGAAGAAGCAAACCGCTTGGGCCTGGGTGGGATTCCCATTGCCACAATGTTATAATCCCGCCTATGTTCAGCGACATCCAACAGACCCTCGAAAATGCCATCCATTCCGTTTTGACCGCCCAGGGAGTCACCCCTCTGCCGCTCAAGTGGGCGCCAGTGCCCTTCGCCGGCGAGTGGGGCATCTCAACCTCCTTTTTTCACATCGCCGCCGAGGAAGCCCGGGCCGGCCGGGCCAGCGGCAAGCCGGTTCCCCTACGCGCCCAAGAGCTGGCCGAAACAGTGCGCAATCGGCTGGGCCGCTTGCCGGGCATCAGTCGCCTGGAGGCAGTGAAAGGCTACCTAAACTTTTACTTCGAGGCCAACACCTATGCCCGGCGCGTGGTTGAGGCCGTGTTGACCGCCGGCCCCAACTATGGACGCGGCGCCCCCAAGGGCGAGCGGGTAATGGTGGAATATGCCCAGCCCAATACCCACCACTCCTTTCACATCGGCCACTATCGCAATGCCATCCTGGGCGAGGTGCTGGCCCGCCTGCTGGAATTCGCCGGCTTTGAGACCATTCGCGCCTCCTACCCAGGCGACATCGGCCTGGGCGTGATCACCACCATCTGGGCCTACGACAAATTCTACAAAGGCCAAGAGCCCGAAGGGATCCACGAGCGCGGTCAGTTTCTGCTCAAAATCTACGCCGAAGCCACCGCCCTGCTCGAAGAGAAAGAGAACGAAACCCCCGAAGAAGCCGCTCGGCGCCAGCAGTACAACACCGAACGGCGCGAAATGTACCGCAAGTGGGACGCCGGCGATCCCTACGTACGTCAACTGTGGCAAACCACCCGCGAATGGAGCCTGGAAGAACTGCGTGACATCCTGCGCATGTTAGACATCCGCATTGATGTCTGGTTCTTTGAGAGCGAGATGGATGGGCCGGCCAAAGCCATCGTCGAGGAGCTGATCGCCAAAGGCATCGCCGACGATGAACGCCCCAACGGTGGGCCGGTCATCGTGCGCATTGACGAAAAACTGGGCCTGAAGAAAGAAACCTACCGCACCAACGTCATCCTCCGCTCCGATGGCACCACCCTCTACCTGACCAAAGACCTGGCCCTGGCCAAGATCAAGTTCGAGCAATATCACGTGGATCGCTCGATCTACGTGGTGGACGTGCGTCAATCCATGCACCTCCAACAGGCGTTTGCCATCCTGCGCCTGTGGGGCTTTCCCCAAGCCGAGAAGTGCTACCACCTGGGCTATGGTTTTGTCAGCCTACCCGAGGGGGCCATGTCGGCCCGCCGCGGTCGAGTGGTGCTGTTCAAAGACGTGGTGGACGAGGCGGTGCGTCGCGTTCTAGCGGTTGAATCAGAAAAATCGCCCCAGATGAGCGACGAAGAGCGTCGTCAGGTGGCCGAGCAGATCGGTTTGGGCGCCCTGGCCTACTCTATGCTCTCAGTGGACAACAACAAGGACATCGTTTTCGACCTAGACGCCGCCCTCTCCCTTGAAGGCCGAACCGGTCCGTACCTTCAGAACGCTCACGTGCGCGCCAACTCCATTCTGAAGAAAGCGCGCGCGGCCGGCCTCGCTCTGCCCTTGGAGAGCCTGCCCGCCCTCGAGTACGAGCTGACGCGCCACGAGATCGACCTGATCGAGCAACTGGCGCGCTTCCCGCAGGTTGTGGAACAGGCCGCCAACGAGTATCGCCCGCTAGTGATGGCCTCTTATGCCTATGACCTGGCCGAAGCCTTCCATTCGTTCTATCACGCCGTCCCCGTGCTTCAGGCGGAACAATCCCACCTGCGCGACGCCCGCTTGCAGCTGGTAATCGCCGCTAAGCAAGTGTTGGCAAACGCCTTGCGCTTGCTAGACATCCAAGCGCCTGAAGTCATGTAAGCTTTAACGAAGGTCAGGAGGGAGGCATCCTTCCCAACCTTCGATGCTCCATCCACATCATATCCGAGCAAGGAGAGCAACGATGCCGATTAAGACCATTATTATGGGTGCAGCCGGACGTGATTTCCACAACTTCAACATCTTCTTCCGAAACAACCCGGCCTACGAAGTGGTGGCTTTCACCGCCACCCAAATCCCCAACATCGAAGGGCGCCTCTACCCCCCTGAACTGGCCGGCCCGCTCTACCCGAAAGGCATTCCCATCCACCCCGAAGAGGAGCTGGTGGACCTGATCCAACGCCATAACGTGGACCAGGTGGTGTTTGCCTACTCCGACATCTCCCACGAATACGTGATGCACAAAGCGAGCATGGTCACTGCGGCCGGCGCCGACTTTCGCCTGATGGGCACGCGCACCACCCAACTCAAATCCTCCAAGCCGGTAGTATCGGTGAGTGCCGTGCGGACCGGTTGCGGCAAGAGCCAGACCACGCGACGGGTGTCGTTGATCTTGCGTTCCTTGGGCTACAGAGTAGCGGTCGTCCGGCATCCCATGCCATATGGCAACCTGATCCGCCAGGAAGTGCAGCGCTTTGCCGACTACGACGATCTCGACGAGCACGACTGCACCATCGAGGAGCGCGAAGAATACGAACCGCACCTGGCTAATGGCATGATCGTCTACGCCGGCGTGGACTACGAGAAAATCCTACGAGCTGCCGAACAAGAAGTGGACATCGTGCTGTGGGACGGCGGAAACAACGACGTCCCGTTCTTTGTCCCCGACTACCAGATCGTGGTTGCTGATCCGCACCGTCCCGGCCACGAGAACACCTACTACCCAGGCGAAACCAACGCTCGCCTGGCCGACGTGTTTGTGATCAACAAAGTGGACACCGCCCACCCCGATGCTGTGTTGGCTGTGCGCGAGTCGCTTCATCGGTTGAACCCCAAGGCCGTGCAAATCGAGGCCGCCTCCCCGCTCTTCGTCGAAGATCCGCAAATGATCCGCGGCAAGCGCGTCCTGGTCGTGGAAGACGGCCCCACGCTGACTCACGGCGACATGGCCTACGGGGCCGGTTACATCGCCGCCCGGCGCTTCGGCGCCGCTGAGATCGTGGATCCACGCCCCTTTGCCGTGCGCTCCATCGCCGAAACCTACGCCAAATACCCCAAGACCGGCCCGGTCCTGCCGGCCATGGGCTACGGCGAAACCCAAATTCGCGACCTGGAAGCCACCATCAACGCTTCGGATGCCGACCTGGTGATCATCGGCACGCCGATTGACCTGAAGCGCCTGATCCAGATCAACAAGCCTTCCCAGCGCGTGCGCTACGAATTGCAAGAGATCGGCCAGCCCACACTTGAAGACCTGTTGCTCCGCAAATTCGGGCGCAAAGCCTAAGCCAACCACAGCCCACCGCGTCCCTGCAGCAACCGCAGGGGCGTTTGCTTTTCCCCTCGATGCCATGACACAAGGGGCCAAAACCAGGACAACAGACCTGGTCAAGCTTGCCGGCCAAACCATGCGTCAAACCGATCACACCTTGTAGAGCAGATCGAGGTACTTCTTCAACAAGTCGCTCACCAAGCCGCGCAAAGGAAACGTAGCGCCTAGCCCATACACCGGCGCCAAATCGCCCTTCTCCTCAGGATGCGCCCGAACGTAGTCCACGGCTTGGCGCAGATCGTCCAAAAAGCGCTCGGCCACGCCTGGCTGGGTGTGGCGCAAGGTCACGCAGAGATGAATGGAACTCGGCTTGTGCAAGGCGTTCAAACTCCAGCGCTTGCGCGTCATCTGCTCCAAGATGCGGTAAATGTCTAGCGTATCGGAGGCAAAAGCGATCACAAACAGCGGATCGCCCAAGACACGCAACTCTGGGATGCGGCGAATGCCTTCTTTGATGAAAGCGGCTGTTTCCAAGATGCGCTTGGCCGCCTGCAGATAACCCTGCTCACCGATAGACACCATGGCCGCCCAACAAGCTGCGCTGAGCCCGCCCGGTCGGCTGCCGGCCAAGGTAGGAGAGAAATACAACCCGCCCGGCCATTCGGTGGTGGTGTAATATTGATAGTGCAGCAGCTCGTGCCCGCGATAGAGCGCCACCGAAGTTCCCTTGGCGGCATATCCGTACTTGTGGGTATCGGCCGAGATCGAGGTCACGCCGGGCAGGCGAAAATCAAAAGGCGGCACCGCATACCCCAGGCGCTCGGCCCAGGGCAGCAAAAACCCGCCCAAACATGCATCGGTGTGAAAGCCAATGCCGCGCTCCCGCGCCAGCTCGGAGAGCTCAGCAATCGGATCGATCATGCCGTGGGGAAACGAAGGGGCTGAGCCGACGATGACGATCGTGTTGCGGGTGATGGCCTTGCGAACGGCATTCACATCGGCCCGAAACCTTGCGTCCACGGGGACATACACCGCCTTGATTCCGAAGTAATGAGCGGCCTTGTCGAACGCGGCGTGCGCCGTGACGGGCAAGATCATCTCCGGTCGCCGGATGCCGCGGCTGGCGCGTGCCCAATCGCGGTAGGTCTTCATCGCCAACAAGATGCTCTCCGTGCCGCCAGAGGTGACCGTGCCGCAAATCTCCTGTCCTTCGCCGCCCAACATGTGGGCAGTCATCGCCACAATTTCCGCTTCAAACTTAGAGGCGCTGGGCCAAACATCGGCATGGAGCGGATTGCTCTGCGAGTGCAGGGCATAAACCTGATTGAGAAACGCAATGTGCTCCCGATCGCCGTGATACACCGCTCCAGAGACGTAACCCTCGCGCCAGAGCGCCTCTTCCTCCTCGCACAACGCTCGTATCTCCTGCAAAATCTCCTCCCGCGGCCGGCCCTGCTCAGGCAGACGGGCAAAGGACGGGAAACGGCCGCGGTAGGGCTTCAACGAGCGCTCCAGAGCGGTCATCATGGCCTCGTATTCTTGCTCGATCTTGTGCTGTACACCGGGCAGGGTGCGAAGCGCTTTCTCAGTTTGTCGGAAGAACAGGTTCTTTAGGTTCATCTTCGCTCCTCGTCACATCCTTAGTGCATTGCCCCAGCCGGCCTAGCCAGCTCGATTCAGGCGCAGGAAACTGGCGCGATTCTGCCGATAGAGAGCCACGAACTCGCCAAACAGCTCATCATAGATCGCCCGATTCTGCGGCTGGGGGAAGTAGGTTTTGGCGACTGGAACGCGCGCCTCGATTTGATCGTAGGACAGATAGCCCAACGCCACAGCTGCCAACAGAGCCGCCCCGCGCACGTTCACCTCCAGCGGGTCTTTCATCTGACGGATCGGCCGGTTGAGCACATCGGCCAGGATCTGACACCAGACCTGCGAGCGCGCTCCGCCGCCGACCATGTTCACCGCCGTCACCCGCCGGCCAAGGAACGACTCGACGAAGGTCAGCAACCAACGGGTGTTGAAGGCCACCCCTTCAAACACGGCGCGCACCAAATGTTCCCGCTGCGAAGACAGCGAGAGGTTGAAGAATCCCCCACGAGCGTAGCGATCGTCAATCGGCGCCCGCTCTCCATACAGCCAGGGCAGGAAGAGAATGCGTCCACTGCCGGCCGGGGCCCGCTCGGCCATGGCGTCAAACAGGCGATAGACGTGGGCCGGCCGCTCGCCCACCGCCAATTCATCCTGTGCAAAGAACACCTTGTCCCGCAGAAACTGCAGGCAGGCCCCAGCGCATTCCTGCTCATTGGTCAACAAGTAGCGTCCGGGGATGGCCGAGGGCAACGTTGCTAGGCTATGAAGCAGATCGGCCTTCTTGAAAGGCACATGACAGGTCAGCCACGACGAAGTGCCGATGTACAAATGGGGTTCAAAATCGTGGATAGCGCCCGATCCGACGGCCGCACTTTGCACATCGGGCGACCCGATCACCACCCGCACATCCGAACGAAGGCCCCAGCGACGGGCCAGTTCTGGGCGGATCACGCCCAAGATGGAATTGGCCGGCTGCAGCTCGGGGAGCTTCTCGCGCTCTAGGCCGGCCCAGCGCAACAAGCGCTCGTCATAGCGGACGGCATGGATGTTGCGGTTATTGGTCACCCAATGCAGGGCGATCGAAGCAAATGAAGCAGCCATACGACCGGTCAAACACCAGCCCAGATAATCCACTGGCTCCAAAAACTTGAAGGTGCGGCGGTACAGATCGGGACGGGTATGCTTCAGGTAGAGAATGTGAGCCAACGAGTCCTTGCCCGAAAGGGAAGGCGCGCCGGCCGTCAGCCAAATCCAGAACATCAGTTTGAGTGGGTCATAGCCCTGAATACGCACTGGCCCCATCACCACCTCTCGAACGTAAGGAGCGCCGCGCGAGTCCATCCAGATGATGGCGTTCTCCAAAGGCTGACCTTCTGGGTCCACAGGCACCGTTCCTGACCATTGCCCGGTGCACGCCAGACCGACGATCCGCTCCGGTGAAACCAAGTTGCGGCCCAACAACCGCTGCATGGCCTGATCCACAGCGTTCCACCAATCGTCAGGGGATTGCTCAGCGCCTCCATCGCGGAAGAGCAACAACGGCGTCGCTTGGAACTCGGTCCCGATCCATTCCCCCTGCGTTGTAAACAAGGCCACCTTCGGCCCCGAGGTGCCCAGATCTAGCGCCAGAAGATAGGTCTCACTCATGCCTGCCTCCCCTCGTGATTGTACCCCCGAACTGGCGCCTTGAGTCACCAACGGCCTGCCCGCCGATCCAACCCTCCATTCCACCAGAAACCGAACCCGGTCGAGGGTTCCCCTCAACCCGATCAACGCCGGCAGATGGTCAGAACGCCCGAGAAGGGGCGCTGGCTCCCTGCCCGCTCTTCCTTACAATCCCATAGCAAACTCATTACAGTACTGAAGGGGGATACATCTTTTGGAACCAAAAATCGTTATATTAACCAAAGAAAGGAGGTTCCCATGTTGACTCTCGTGGTGCTCATCGGTCTAGCCATGCTGGCGTTCGTCGGAGGCGATTGGTTCCTCTCACAGTTCAATTCAGACGAACTGAGCAACATGGGCGTGGAGAAACCATGAGTAGCAAACATCCACCCCCGTTCAGCCTGATGCCGCTGGGAAGGTGTGCATCAGGCTGAATGCTTTAATGGGAGAATGGGTGGTCTGCAGAAGGAGCCGTGAGATCAGAGGCATTGGGAGCTGCCTCGGGCAACAGGGTTTCGGCCAGCTTGTGAGTCGTTGGATCATACATGCCCTTGAGCGCATCGCTCAGGGTGCCGGGCCACAGTGGAGCACCGACGATGTAGGCCGCCCGGCCGATCATGTGCGCAGCGATCGGCGCGGTCACGAACAGGAATAAGATGATAGCAATGGCGCGCGTGGTCACGGCGAGATCCCAGAAGTGAACGATAGCGCCCAAGAGTATGAAGGATACGCCGAACGTGGCCGATTTGGTGTTGGTGTGTAGGCGCATATACAGATCGGGCATGCGATAGATGCCCACCGCAGCCACAAACATGAAAAAGGCCCCAATCAGCAGGAAGACTTGCGATAGCAGGCTCATTGTTTTCCTTTCTCCAGATAGCGCGCAAAGGCCACAGTGCTCAGGAAGGCCAACAAGGCTATTACTATGGCCGCATCCAGCATGAGCGGTCGATTGAAGGCTACGGCCAACAGGGTGATGAGTCCGATCGAAAGGGTGGACATGAGATCAAGCGCCACCACGCGATCCAAGGTCAGCAGCCGATGATCGCGTTTTGGGTCACGCACCATGCGAATAAAAGCCAGGCCAAAAGCAGCTGCCAACAGCAGAAACGCCAAGGTGAGCACCATGGTCAGGCCTCCTCTTGGCTGGGGAGCAAGAACGAGCGTAAGCGTCGTTCGAGACCCTCTTTTATATTGCGCACAGTGGCTTTTTCGTCCTCTGCATATATGACATGAACGTAGAGGACACGGTGATCCGAAGATATGTCCAAGCTCAGGCTGCCTGGGGTGAGCGAGATCAGGTTGGCCAGAACGGTGATCGGCACGTCGCCTTTCACGTCGAGCGGCACAGCCACGATGCGCGGCCGCATCAGGTTCAGGTGGGGGGCGAGGACACTATAGGCCAACAGTAGGTTGGAGACAATCAGGCTCCACAGGAAGAACATCACCAAACTGAGTACCCGCCTGATCAGGCGAAGATAGCGATAGGGTCGAAGGACGCGACGAGAGATCAGGATCACCAGGTAGCCAAGGATGAAACCCACCACCAAGTTGGGGGCGTTGATCGCGCCTTCTAGGATCGCCCAGCTGACGGCCAAGAAGATGTTGAGCAAGAAGTATTTCATGGCGCACCTTTCCACACAGCTTGGATATACAGGTCAGGGTTCATCAGTTGCGCGCCGGCCCCCAAGGCCAATTCAAAAGCCGGCGACGCGCCCAAACCCATGATTGCCGTCAACAGAGAAAGGGAGGCTACCGAAATCAACAAGGTCGTCCAATTGCGCCCTTCGCCTCGCAGGGATGAAATCCGCTGATCATGGTCTGGCCGATCTTTCCAGAATGCTTCGTTCCAGATTTTCATCATGGAGAACAGCGTCAGCAGGCTTACTCCTAGCGCCACAGCGACGATCAGGTAGTGTCCTTGCGCCAAGCCGGCCCGCACCAAGCCCAATTTGGCGAAGAATCCCGAAAGCGGTGGCAAGCCGGCCAAGGCTAAGGCGGCCAACAGGAAGAGCACTGCCAAGCCAGGCATGTGATGATAGGCACCACCTAGCTTTTTTAGGTCATATGTCCCATAGCGATGATACAGCGCGCCGCTGACCAGAAACAGCGCTGTCTTGGCAATGGAGACGTGAACGGTAAAGAAGATGGTGGAAGCCAAGCTGGCCGCACTAAACAAACCCAACCCCATCAGCAAGTAGCCGATCTGGCTGATGATGTGGAAGGAAAGCAGGCGGCGCATGTCATATTGGGCAACTGCACCGAGCACGCCGGTGATCATGGTCAGGCCGGCCAAGAACAGCAACAAGGTGTGGGTGAAGCCAGTGTCGTGAATGAAGATCAGGGTGAAGACTCGCACCAGGGCGTAGACACCCACCTTGGTTAGCAGGCCAGAGAACAGGGCCGAGACGGCCACTGGCGGAGTATGATACGAGTCGGGAAGCCAGAAGAACAGGGGAAACATGGCCGCCTTAATGCCAAACGCGGCCATGAAGAGCATTGCCAGTGCTGTCACCGGTCCCCTCTCTTGCGGCGAGAGGCCCTGGGCGATGATCCGTCCTAGGTCGGCCATGTTGAGCGTGCCGAAGATGCCGTAGAGCAAGCCTAACGCAGCCAAAAAGATAGCCGATGCCATCAGGTTAAGGGTGACATACTTGATAGCGCCTTCCATTTGAGCGCGCTCGCCGCCTAGGGCCAACAGGACGAAGGAAGATATGAGCAGCACTTCAAACCAGACGTAGAGGTTGAACAGATCGCCGGTCACAAAGGTCCCGCTCACGCCCATCAACAGGAAGTGATAGAGTTGGTGGTAGCCAAATTGCTCGCGGGCGGCGTCTATAGTGAACAGGGAGAAGACCGAGACGGCTAGGGCGATGATGCCGGTGAGCAGCAGCATGATGGCGCTGAATAGATCTACGGCTAGGATGATACCGAAGGGCGCCGGCCAGTTGCCAACTTGCGTCACCAGAATGTCCTGACCGGCCACCTCTGTCAGAAGGACTATGGCTGCGGCCAGGAGAGCTGTCGAACCTATCACATTGAGCCAACGCTGGATCATTCGAGAGCGATAGGCCAACAAGGTGGCGATACCCGTGGCTAGAGGAATGGCTATAGGAAGCAAAATCAGGATGTTCATCCTATCCTTCTGTGCCTTTCATCTCATCCAGATCGTCAGAGCCCACCGAACGATACGTCCGATAGGCCAATGCCAAAGCGAAGGCGGTCACGCCAAAGCTGATCACAATGGCAGTCAGGATCAATGCCTGAGGTAGAGGATCGGCGTAAGGGGCAGTTAGGGCCTGTTCGCCTGGGGCGATGACAGGCGGCGCTGCCCGATTGAGGCGTGCGGCGGTAAAGATCAGCAGGTTGGCCGCATGACTCAGGAAGGCCAGCCCGATGAGCAGCTTGACCAAGCTGCGACGTAGGAGCATGTAAATGCCGGCTGCATACAATCCACCAACGACGATGGCCAACACTACTTCCATCACTCCACCTCCTCCAGCGCAAAGATAATGGTGAGGGTGACACCAAGTACCGTCAGGAATACACCGAGGTCAAAGAGCAATGGTGTGCCTATTTTGTTGAGCGGCGACGGGAGCGGTAGGTCGATCCATAGGCCACTCATGAAGGGCAGGCCAGAGGTCAAGCCGGCCAGGCCGGAGAGCAGGGCGATGGCCAGGCCGATGCCGATCAGCAAGCGAGTCTCTACGCCAAGCACTCGACGAGCTTGCTCTGCGCCATAGGCGATGGAGTATAAGCCGTAGGCTGCTGCAGCCACCAGGCCAGCGACGAAGCCGCCTCCTGGATCGTTGTGGCCGCGCAGGAAGACAAAGACGGCAAAGGTCAACAGCAGAGGGAAGAGATAACGCACCGCAGTGCGCAGGATCAGGGAATCGACCCTCATGACGCCTCCCCTCCTTTCGAGGCCTCAGCCGGATCGTCGGTCGGGAGGGGAACCGACGGGGTAAGCGCCGGGGCGGCCGACGCGGCCTGTGCAGGTTGCGCCGACCGTCGAGCCAAGGACGGGGCTGCGCTTTCTGCTTTCGTCCTTCCCTTACGAAATTTGAGCAGGGCGTAGACGCCGATGCCGGCCACCCCTAGGACGGTGATCTCACCCAAGGTGTCCAGACTACGGAAGTCGACCAGGATGACGTTTACCACATTGCGCCCGTAGGCTTTGGTCAGGGCGTTTTCGGCAAAGAAGCGCGAGACGACAGGGGAGATTTCCACGTCTACAGCGACCAACACCAGCAGGGTCATCAAACTGCCGGTCAGCAAGGCGACAACCGCATCGGACCGGCGCACCGAGGGAGAGGAGAGATTTTTGAAACGCGGCAAGTGGTAAAAGGCTAGGACGAAGAGGATGACGGTGAGGGCTTCGATAGCAAATTGGGTGATGGCTAGGTCGGGCGCGCCAAACATCAGATAGATCAAGGCGATGCCAGCACCCACAACACCCAGGGCGGCAATTGCCCCCAAGCGAAAAGGGGAAAGGATGGCCGCTAGGGTGGCACCTAGGATAAGCACGGCCAGGGCCGCTTCGTAGAAGAGCACGTCGTTGACCGAGAGGGGAAGCACCCAGGGCACGCCAGAACGTAGCAACACCCAGCCAACGGTGACGACCACGCTGAGCACGATGGTTAGCAAGTAGTAGCGCAAGGCGCCGCTTTGCAACAGGCGGGTTTGGAAGCGGGCCAGGGCGTTGAGGCCGTCTAGAGAGCGTTCGTATAGATAGGCCGGCCCCCAGGGCCACGACAGGCGCTGTAGGGTCAGGCGCAACGAGGTTCGGTAGGCAAACAGGAGGGTGCCAACGACCACCGTGACCACGCTGAGCAGGAAGGCCGGGGTGATCCCATGCCAGAGGACGAGTTTGACTGGAATGGTTTGGCCGGCCATGCTCGAGGCCGCCGGCCCAATGATGCGCTCAGCTGCGCCGGCGGGAAGCAGGCCGGTCAGCAAGCCAACGCTAGCCAAGAGCAGCGGCCCCGACCACATGGTAGATGGGGCTTCGTGGGGAGAATGGGGCAGTTTTTCGCTAGGTTTGGCCCAAAAGGGCGCTACACCGGTCATGCCGGCCACGAAGACCGTGGATAGACCCATGAAGAGCGCCACAGCCATCCAGATCGGGCCGGCTTCGAGGCCGCTCTCGTAGACCAGTTCCTTGGCAATAAAGCCGAACAGGGGAGGCAAGCCAGCCATTGAGAGCGCCGCCAGGCCGGCGGCGGTAGCGGTGAGGGGCATGGCGCGCAACAAGCCACCCAGGCGCGGTACGTGGCGCGTGCCGGTCTCATGATCCACTGCGCCGGCCACTAAGAAGAGCGCGCCCTTATACAGGGCATGGGCCAACAAGAAAGTGGCCGCCGCTTTGAGGGCCAGAGGGCTACCCAGGCCGATTAGCAAGGTCAGCGTTCCGAGAGCGGCCACAGTGGAGTAGGCCAACAAACGCTTGAGGTCGGTTTGCGAGTAGGCCAGGACACTGGCGACCAGCATGGTCGCCGCCCCCACTCCGCCCACGGCATACAGCCAGATTGGGTGGCCTCCCAAGATGGGGTTCAGGCGGGCCAACAGGTATACCCCCGCCTTGACCATGGTGGCCGAGTGGAGATAGGCGCTCACTGGCGTCGGGGCCGCCATAGCGTTGGGCAACCAAAAGTGGAAGGGGAATTGCGCCGATTTAGTAAAGGCGCCCAGCAGGATCAGCGCCAAGACCGGCACGAAGAGCGGATGATGTTGCAGCGCTTTCCCTTGAACCAGCAAGGCCGAGGCCTCAAAGGTGCCGCCGATCTGGCCGAGCAGGACGACGCCGGCCAACATCGCCAACCCACCGCCGCCGGTCACCAGCAGGGCCTGCAAGGCCGCCGAGCGAGAGCCGGCTTCGTGGTGATAATATCCAATCAGTAGGAAGGAACTCAGGCTGGTGAGCTCCCAGAAGATGAACAGCATCAACAGGTTATCGGCCAAGACGACGCCCAGCATGGCGAACATAAACAGGAACAACCAGGCGTAGAAGCGACCGATGTTCGGATCGGAGCCGAGATACCCCCCAGCATAGATCACAATCAGGGCGCCGATGCCCAAGATGAGCAGGGCGAAGAGCGACGATAAGCCATCCAGGTAGAGCGAGAAGGAAATGTCAAAGGCCGGCGCCCAGGGAATTGACACAGCCACAGGCTGGCCCTGAGCGCTCAGAACGGCATAACCCATCATCACCAAGGAGGCTAAGGGAAAGAGCGCCAACAGCCATCCCATCTGAGCGGTGGTTAGGCCCTGTTGTCGCATCCACAGCGCAAGCGGGATAGCCAGCAGTAGGATGAAAAACGGCAAAGCGAGCAACCACTCGTTCATAACTCTTCTGTTCCAAGGTTCAAGTTGCTTGGCGAGCCTTGTAGAACTCGACCATCACATCCAACAGAACGGTCAGCAAGGTTAGTGGGATGACACCCCACAACATGATCTGGTTGAAGATCGGCAAGGCGTCGTGTTGAGAAGCCTGCAAGATCAGATAGGCTGTGTAGGCTACATAGTACGCAAAAAGGATGCCGCCTTCCCAGCGAGAAATCTGGCGGTCGGTGAACAGGATCGGCAGGGTAATCACGGCCACGGCGATCATCACCGGAAAGTCGAAGCCGATGGCCGCATCCGAAACCAACAGGCCATTCGGTGCTACCATGCCCCCCAAGCCCAACACGGCCAGCAGGTTGAAGATATTGCTGCCGATGGCATTGCCCACGGCAATATCGCGTTCCCCCTTAATCGCCGCAACCACAGAAGTGGCTACTTCGGGCATGGAAGTGCCGGCGGCAACGATGGTCAAACCGATGATCAACTCGCTCAACCCCAACCAACGAGCAATGGCTGCAGCGTTCTCCACCAGCAGGTTCGAACCATACACCAAGAAAAGGAACCCCACCGCCAACAGGGCAATGTTGATCGCCCAAGTCTTCCATCCGCTTTCTTGAAAGGCAAACTCCTGCAAATATTCTTTCTGAACAGCCACATCTTGTTCCTTGCGGCTCTGATAGATCGAAAAAGCCGTATAGCTCAAGATGCCCAGGAACAACAAGGCAGCCTCCCAGCGGACCATCTGTCCGTCCAGCGCCATTCCATAGGCCAAGAACGAAACGCCGATCATGATCGGCACATCCAGGTAGATCAACTGCCGGCGGACGACCAACGGTGTGATGGCCGCCGAAATGCCTAGGATAAATAGAATGTTGAAAATATTGCTGCCGACTACGTTACCGACGGTGATGTCGGCTCGCCCTAACAGCGCCGATTGCACCGACACAGCCATCTCGGGCGAACTGGTGCCAAAAGCCACTACCGTCAGGCCGATGATCAGGGGCGAAACCCCTAACCGCGCGGCGAGATGAGAAGCTCCCCGCACCATCCATTCCGCTCCTAGGGTGAGCAGTCCCAAGCCAAGCAGGAACAGAAAGATCGTCAGAATTGTCACAGCGACACACCTCGTTGCAAAGAATAGACGTATTTTAGCAAAAAGCCGTCCAGAACGGCCCGTGGAGAGGGGAAAACCAATAGATCTCTTACAAAGTGTTGACTTTCGTCAGTTTGTTTCTTGCAGAAAGGTGATCGCCATTTGCAACGCCGCCTGCACCGATTGTTCCTTATTGGCACGTCGATCCCCCTGCCAGTGGAACAGGCGGGCGTGTTCGCCATGGGGGGTCGCCAAACCGATCCACACCGTGCCGACCGGCTTCTGCGGCGTCCCCCCGCTCGGACCGGCGATCCCGCTCACCGAAAGGGCCAAGTTGGCCCCCAAAGCACGCTGCACCCCACGGGCCATCTCGATCACCGCTTCTCGGCTGACCGCACCGAACTGCTCCAACGTCTCTGACGAGACCCCTAGCAGGCCGCGCTTGACCGCGTTGGCATAGGCCACCACCCCGCCCAAGAAGTATTCTGAGGAGCCGGGCGCGTCGGTAATACGATCGGCCAACAAGCCGCCGGTACACGATTCGGCTACCGCCAGCGTCCAGCCGCGCCGGCGCAGGAGCTCACCCAAACGGATTTCCAGACGTTCTTCCATACTTCCTCGCCTCCAAACCAAAACAACTCGTTTTTACCACACCCTCCCCATCGTAGGCAAGACAAAGGCAAACTGCCCCAATCGACCCCAGAAGCCGCAACGCCTCCCAAAGAGCTCTACCAACTCTGCCTACTCTGTAGGGACAGAACATCCCCGACCACTCTGTCTCTCTACTCCCCCACACATGTGCAACATCCGCTCCCCTCCTAGCGGTTTGTCGTGCCGGCCGTCAACGAAAGCCTTAGGAAGTGGCGGCTAAATTATGGGTTAGACAAACTGATACCCATGCTAGATAGTTCAGAAGTTGTTTTTTATCCCCAACAAAGGTGAATCACTCGTCCCTTTCCACCTTCTCGACCCTGGCAGGAACGCGGGCCGGTTGGGTATCTATTCGGCGTGGGCTTTGACCCACAACGAAACCGTGCGATGATGCACGCCCAAATGCCGGGCAATGCGGCGCAAACTCATGCCATCCACATACAGCTCGACCGCTCTCCGCCGAACTTCTTCCGGATAGGCCCAGGCTTTCGGTTCCGGCGTGTACTTGATGTGACAGAACATGCAGCGATAACGCTGGCTGCTGCTGTCGGTTTTCCCGGCTCGGTTTTGTCGTTCGGTTCGGCGACATCGTGGACATTCTATCATGTCGCGATTTTAGCCCAGTTTTGAGCCACTCCTAGCCTTACAAACCCATCACCCGCCGCCCCAAAAAGCGGTACAATAAAAAAACCGACAGACTCTGCCAGTTTTGGCTGAGCCACCTGTGGGATTTGAACCCACGACCTGACGATTACGAATCGCCTGCTCTGCCTGCTGAGCTAAGGTGGCTTGGCAAAGAAATCCTCTTACGCCCTATCAGCGCTCATCGCCTGTCGTTAGGCAGCATGGATTATACAAGATCAGCGCCAAACCTGCAAGTTTTATGACGTTGGCGTTGCAGCGACCACAGAGCGCATAGAGAAAAATCAACGCATACCGAGTCGCCTGCAAATCCGACCTGCCCTCTACGCCCATGAACATCGCTATGATCTCCTACCACACCTGTCCACTGGCCACCCTGGGCGGTAAGGACACCGGCGGGATGAACGTCTATGTGCGCGATCTCACCCGCACTTTAGGCGGGCGCAGCATTCACGTGGACGTATTTACCCGCTCCCAAGACGAACACGTGCCCCACGTCCTGCATGACCTGGGCTACGGCAACCGCGTGGTCCATGTGCCGGCCGGCCCAGAAATCCCTCTCCCCAAACACGACCTAGTCAACTATCTGCCGGAATTCGTAGAAGGAATCCGCCGCTTTGCCCAAGAAAAACACATCCGCTACGACATCCTTCACAGCCATTACTGGATGTCGGGCCTAGCGGCCGCCTCCCTCTCAGACCTCTGGGAGGGCACTCCGATCCTCCACATGTTCCACACCCTGGGCATAATGAAAAACCGCATTGCCCGCTCCGAAGAAGAACGCGAGGGCAAATATCGCATTGAGGGCGAAAAGCGCATCCTGGCGCGCGCAGACCGCATCGTGGTGGCTACCGAAGCCGAAAAAGCTCAGCTGCAGTGGCTCTACAAGGGCGATGTGCGCAAGATGGTCATCATCCCGCCGGGGGTTGATGTCAGCCGCTTCTACCCCATTCCACGCGATGAATCTCGCGAATTCGTCGGCCTGCCGGCCGATCGTTGCATGGTGCTGTTCGTCGGGCGCATTGAACCGCTCAAGGGGATCGACACCTTGATCCGCGCCATGGCCTGCCTGAAATCCCAATCGATCGATCGCCCGGTCTACCTGGTGATCATCGGTGGCGAACCGGATGTACCTCCAGACCAGATGACCGGCGAAATGGCGCGTCTACAGCAACTGTGCGACGAACTATGCATAGGACAAATGGTGGTCTTCCTCGGAAAACGCGCCCAGGACACCCTGCCCTACTACTACTCCGCCGCCGACGTGGTCGTCATGCCCTCGTCCTACGAATCGTTCGGCATGGTCGCTCTAGAAGCGATGGCCTGCGGGACGCCGGTGATCGCCTCCCAAGTAGGCGGGTTGGCCTTCTTGGTACGTCATGGCGAGACCGGCTTCCTGATCCCCGAAGGTGATCATGTTGCCCTATGCGAAGCCCTGACTCGTCTGTTGAACGATTCAACGTTGCGCGCCCGCTTGGGCAAACGGGCACAAGAATACGCCCAGCATTACTGTTGGGAGCGGATCGCCAATCGCATGATCCACCTCTACCACGACCTGATGGCCCAGCGCACCCGCCCTGCCTCGGCCTCATCCATCGGAGATTCGGCCTGAGATCGACACGCGCCCCCTTCCAAAGCGCTTCTTTATGATTTCTTTACACAACCTTCTTTTTCACTTTGCCCAGACGGGCTATCCTATAGCGACATGAACAAGGCCAAAATTCTTGTCATTGACGATGAACCGAGCATCGTCAAACTGGTGCAAGCCTACCTTAAACCCGAAGGGTACGACGTGTTCACTGCCCAGGATGGCCCCAGCGGCCTGAAGGCAGCGCGAGCCTTCCAGCCCGATTTGATCATCTTGGACGTGATGCTGCCTGGCATGGATGGGATCGAACTGCTCACCCACCTGCGTCGTGAATCGGACGTATACGTCATCCTGCTCACCGCCCGCACCGAAGAAACTGACAAGATCGTCGGTTTGACGGTAGGAGCGGACGATTACGTCACCAAGCCTTTTAGCCCTCGCGAACTGGTGGCACGCGTCAAAGCCGCCCTGCGACGCTTGACCGCCCTCAAAACGGGGTCTGCCGATGCCAAGACATTGGCATTCCGCCACCTGCGGATAGAGGTCGGCGCCCGGCGGGTGTACGTAGACGAACAGCCGGTCGAACTCACCGCCCTGGAGTTCGACATCTTACGGGTGCTGGCCGAAAACCGCGGCCGCGTGCTCACCCGACAGCAGATCCTCGAAAAAGTGTGGGGAGGGGACTATTTTGGGGAGACGCGCGTGGTGGATGTTCACCTGGGTCACATTCGTCGCAAGATCGGGGAGCGGTTCATCGTCACGGTGCGCGGCGTGGGCTATCGGTTTGAGGACGATCCGTTATAAGCGGAGCGATCATGGAAGTGATTCAGCAGCGCCTCGGCGCCAAGTTGTTCACGGCCTTTGTGACCGTGATCTTGTTGGGAATAATTGTTCTGGCCGTGGCGCTCCAGTTTACAGCGCAGCCGGCCTTCTTCCGCCATATGCGGCCCATGGAACATGGAATGGGGATGGGGCCTCCGGCCAGGATCGTGTTTGCCAATTTCCGGCGTGGTTTGAACGAAGCGGTCGGCTGGGCTGCCCTGGCAGCGGTGGGGATCGCTGCTGGGGTGAGCCTAGCGCTAAGCCGGCGCATCGTTGCCCCGCTGCGGGCAATGACGTTGGCCAGTCGGCGCATCGCCCAGGGGAAATACGACGAGCGGGTTGACGTGCTTAGCCAGGATGAGCTGGGGCAACTGGCCGAGAGCTTCAATCAAATGGCTGCCCAATTGGAACAGATGGAGACTATGCGACGACAACTGATCGGTGATGTGAGTCATGAATTGCGCACACCGCTCACCGCCATCAAGGGCTGGCTCGAAGGATTGATGGACGGCGTCCTGCCGGCTGAACCGGAGACCTATCGGCAAATCTTGGCCGAGGCCGAACGCCTCAATCGCCTGGTAGACGATCTGCAGGAGCTGAGCCGTGTAGAAGCGCCCACCTTCGAATTGGAATGGGGTCAAGCGAATCTACCCTTGCTGATCGAGGTCGTTGTGCGTCGCTTGGGGCCGGCCGCACAGGCCAAAGGCATCACGCTAGCGGTCGAGCTCCCTCCCTCGCTACCAACCTTCGAAGGCGATGAGGACCGCCTGGGACAAGTGCTGACCAATCTGGTCTCCAACGCCATCCAATACACCCCCGAAGGTGGAACAGTCACCCTCTCGGCCCGGTTGGTGGGCGATCAGATCCAGGTCTCGGTCACCGATACGGGCATTGGCATCTCGCCGGAACACTTGCAACACATTTTCACCCGCTTTTACCGCGTGGACCGCTCGCGCTCGCGCGCCGCAGGCGGAGGAAGCGGCGTTGGGTTGACGATCGCCCAGCGGCTCGTGGAGGCCCACGGCGGGCGCATCTGGGCCGAGAGCGAAGGCCCAGGCAAAGGTAGCCGCTTTGTGTTCACCGTGCCGCTCCGTCGCCCCACTGGCTAACACCTGCGCAGTCGCCCTCAGGGGATGGGCTGTACGACACCGATCGGGTCCGGCGCCGGCCGAAACAAGCCGATCGCCTGGCAGCGCAAGCCGCTGGCCTGGGCCACCAAGCCCTGATTTGAGATGACCTCGATCCGAATATGTGTGTCGGCTTGAAAGGTGGTATCCACTGTGAGTTTCAGTGTCACTTGGAAACCGCCAGGCAGGGAAGGGAAACACACCGTCTTGTCGGGATGGACGCGCCCCTCGTCAGGAGCAAACAGGGTGGCACAGACTGCGCTCAAGTCGGGGCCCGAAGCGTTGATCAGCGTCACGTAAGCGTTGGTGACCTCGCCCATCCCATGGGTGATGTCTAGGGAGGTGTCGCAACTCAATAGGCGGATCTGAAGTGGTAGCGAGGTCGGGGTGGGGCTGAGGAGGGAGGAAGCGGTGGGGGTCGTGGTGGCGGTCGGGCTAGGCGAAGGATCGGAAGGAAGCGGCGAGGGCGAGGAGGAAGGCGTGAGCACTGTTGGCGATGGAGAGGCGGCAGAGTGCGTCGGCGGGACGATCACGATCGGTGTAGGGGTAACGATCCGTGGCAGCGGCGAGGGAGTGCTCCAGGCCGGGTTCGGAATCGGGGCGATACGCTCGTCGCTCAGGCAAGCCGAGAGCCACAGGGTCGGCATCCCCAGAAGCAAGATACGTACAGATAAGCTCATATATAGTCCTTTCAGACCGGAGAAACAAGCAGCTCGTCTTTTGGATTATCGCATAAAATTCGGAAGGAGCTTCTCGTGTTTCTCCGTGCAGGCATAGAACTTTTCAAATAATTGGGGCGTTGGTGCATGAATAGTTGACGAAGAGAGCGTGATCGTGTAAGTTTGGTTTATGCCAAAACACAAAACCACA
>CAKZJX010000074.1 GCA_937120535.1 uncultured Anaerolineae bacterium | reverse complement strand
AAAAAAAAAAACTTGCACATCGGGTTAATTATGTTGTCGAAGGACGTTTTGAGTCGCCAGATGGTTACCTTCCCATAACCTGCCCTGTTAGCAAAGCACAAATATTCGACGCCTCTGGCAATAATCTTACGGGGATCGTTGTTACATCTTGTCGCCCTGTAGGAGAGAATAAATACTCGGTGGCACAATTCTTCTACAATGACTTTCAAAGCAACTTACCTGAACTACTTGAAGTATCGGTCGGCGACATCGCGTTAATACCCGTAGGAAATGGTAAAGTAAGCCGCCTGCCTCTAGTTGGCACCTATTCGTTTAAGGGTCAATTCAAACAAGCATCCGACATTACAGCGTACCCCAACCGGGCAGTTGAGCAAAATGGGGTTTCTCTCGTTGTTAGTCGGGTTGACTTTACACCATCTACGATCAAGGTAGATGCTTGTATAACCCTTCCTGATATTCGAGATTGGATTCCAGATGCCTATATCCTTATGGCGGGGAAACGAATTCAGGTGGATGAATGGTTTATACCCAATTTTCGAGAGGATCCTGAAGTTTTTGAACGTCGTGAGCGATGTTACACATTCCTGACCTATACAGACGTCCAAGACTTCAGACAGATGGATACTGGGACAATCTCATTTGGAGTTGGTGAAGTTTACACCAATATCCCTGAATGTGTTGACGCTCAAGGACTTGAAAAGATTAGAGCCGAACTCGAAAAGCATGGTTTCCGACCACAGTTGGATCCATCTGGTTACTATTGTTTCATGAGAGATATTGCCACTTCCAAACTTAGTGAGACTGATAAAACCGGTTTGTTTGAGTACATCGAGAAGACTCTGCCAGAGCGTGTCTCTGGGCCGTTGGAAGTGGCAATTCGCTAAACTTCAGTTCAGTAGGCTGTATATATGCTGGGCTGCTTGTAGCAGCGCAGCATCATACTTTATAAGGAGGCCGAATAATGAAGACGAAGATTACACTGATGATTTTTTATCTGTTGATTGCTGGTTGCTCAATGCGCGGTGAGATTTCCATACCCAAGTCACCTGTTGAGCCAGTCAGATCGCCGTCACCCATTATCACCGACATATCCCCTATAGCAACGACAACCACTTCTCTTGAAACGACAACTACAACACAAACAATAATCGTGTCTCCTACAGAGACACCGGCGGTGCAGTATGAAATCTTGTCACCTCTAGCGATCAAGAAAGACAACATTGTGATAGAAGTGACCAGTTATACCATTTCCGGTACAACCTTCAGATTTGGTATTCGAATTACAGGACTTTCCTCTTCTCAGATTCCTGAGACTCCTCCTGGATATACATTCTCCCCCATACGTGGGATAGAGTTTTTTTATGGAGACCAGGAAACTCCCCTTGAACTAGAACCCTTTGGAGGCGGCGGCGGCGGTGGGCCAAATGACGATGGAACGATAACCATCAATCAAGACTTTGCTTATAAGCTTGCGGCTCCTTTCCCTGTGGGGCAAAAACAACCCATCATAGCAATAGTTACATTGCACGAAATATTTGGGATCACCGGACCAGTCCGTTTTGACCTTGAAATTGTCCCAGAAGAAGAGATTCAGGGATAAAGCCGCCGAACCCCCGGCTGAAGGCTGAGGGGGCTAAGGCGGCGGCCAAACTCAGGTTATGAGGCAGCGCAGGTGGTTTGGGCGGCCGCGAGTCTTGCCAGTGCCGCCCCGCAGCTTAGCCGGAACCCACATTCCGCACCTAAAAAATGGCGGGGAGCAGAATTATGGGGTAAGCTTGGGGTATGAAGAGATATGAGACGCGCAGGATAGATCATCTCGGTATTGTGGCTGGAATCTGCATTGCGCTGTGGAGACCTTCCAGCGTTGGGGGTCGGTGAACAAGGTGGTGAAAGATCCTCGTCTTGGGCAAGTAACCGTGTATCGGTATCGTTGTTGTGACTGCGGGAAGACCTTTCGGCATTACCCTGACGGGGTCGGGCAAAGTCAGCAATCGGGCAAAGTCAGCAAAGCGAACGGTTGAAGAAATTGTGCGTCATCACCTGGTCATTGGGGTTGAGCTATCCAGCGATGGCGCTGATCCTGGGGGCGTTTGGGAGCGATGTGAGCCATATGAGCGGGTGGCGGGAGGTGCAGCAAGCCGGACAACAGCTTGGCCGCCGCCGGAACGGGAAGCCGGCTCGTGTGGTGGGGGTGGACGGGGCCTGGGTCAACGGCACGGGCCTGCTGGTAGCGGTTGATCTGGGGGATGGAAACGTGCTGGCGCTGGCGCAGATCGACGAACAGGATAGCGACGCCGTGGCAGCCTGGGTGCGTGCGTTGCAGCAGGAGCACGGCATGGCAGCCATGGTGAGCGATGACCTGGCGGTGTATAAGCAGGTCGCCCAAGACCTGGGGCTGCAGCACCAGATTGGCCAATTTTACGTGCGTCGCTGGGTGGGAAGAACTTTGCGACAATTGCAAGACCAACTCTCTCAGCAGTGGCAGCCGGTGCTCGATCGCCTCCGGGAGGTGCTGACCACCTTGCCCCGCGATGGGGACAAGGTGTTATACCAGCTGTGGGAACAGCTTCCCGGACGGACCAGTCAGCCGAATGAGCGACGCACGCCCTTGGAAAAATTGCGTGCTTTGATCCTGCGCCTGAGCCAGGATTGGCAGAGATCTATCGAGTTCTCTCGTGATCAGGGCATTCCTTGGACGAATAACCGCACCGAACAAATGATTGGGCGAATCAAACACTGAGCCAAGCGTGTTCGGGGCTATAAAACCACCGCAGGCCTGCTGGCGGGAAGTCTGGTAGCGGCTCAGTTTTGGACATAGAAGCGCCAAATGCGCTGGGCAGGAGTGGGCCTTTTGCTCTTGTCGTATTTTTGCCCACCAAATTTGTTACAGTGCCCGGGATGCTTGGCTTTTTTCAAAGAGCCGTTATACTATATGTAGGCAACTGCGTAACTTTTGACATCCAGAGATACCCTGGGCGTCGATCACCGGCATGCGCGATCATCTTATCCACGGCTATGATGTGGTGGATTGGGATGAAGTGTGGAGAACGGCGACAAGAGATGTATCTGAGTTTGGGAGCGCGAAATGAATTGGACGCAGAACGAGATAGCATTATTATCGCCCGTGTTGGAACGGTTCGAGATCGATTTGAAACCGCTGGAAGGCAAGAACATCCTTGTTTTGTGCAGCGCTGGCGGCGATGTGGCATTTTGGCTGGCAAGCAGGATGAAACAGGGGAAGGTCACTGGCACAGAACTTGATCCATATCTGCTAGACCGTTCTCGGGAGCAAGCGAAAGAGCAAGGGCTAGAAAGTATTGTCGAGTTTTACCAAGCAGAGAAGACATACATCCCGTTCCCTGATAGCACCTTTGACGCTTTGGTCAGCGAATTCATCGTCTTTCCGACCCCCTCTCCAACTGAGATTGGGCAACCTGAGATGGCACGTGTACTCAAATCAGGCGGCATTATGGCATTGACGGATGTCATTGTGGTCAAGCCGCTCCCCCAGGACGTGCGCCTGGAACTCCGGAAGATTGGTTTGGACTATCTCTGCGAAGGCACACAAGGTGATTTCCTTTGCTGGATGGAAGAAGCAGGATTGGTTGAAACCGAAGTGGTGGATTTGACCCCTGATGTGCGTCGAGTTTGGGAGAAAAGACGCCAAAGCATTTCAAAAGCAGAACAACCCAAAGGCTTCGCATATCTTCTTGATGACTCAAACTTTAGATTGGGCGATGCGATTTTTTATATCTATGTGCGTGGTAAGAAGCCGTAGGCACTCGTTTCAAACAGTTGGCGCAGGCTAACCCGCGCTTGCACTTGACGCCGCTCCGCTGCGCTCCGCGTGCGGCTGAACCGCGTGCCGTTGGGCGCCCGTGGGGATGGCGAGTCAGTAATCGCTGATCCTTGCGTGCCAGGCCATTTTGTTCCACTTGGCGATTTAGGCTGCAGCCGTAGCCCAACGTGCTAGAAAACGGAGACTTCGAGATGGATGACATTCAATCCCTCACGCGACAGGTCGTTGATCGGGCTGCGATCACTTTGCAGCGAGCGTTTTCGACCGATCCCATGTTTACCTGGATATTTCCGGATCCCACAAAGCGTGCCAACTCGCTTCTTCTGCTCAACCGTGTTCTTCTTGAATACGGACTTCGCTATGGTCATGTA